>DBRC01000023.1:0-61589 GCA_002305505.1 Prevotella sp. UBA1378
GCTCAGGAGATCAGGCTGTATATAGAAGCATATTTTGCTGACTTGCTTTTGCCCTGGACTGTAGAGATAGCTTTGCTCATTTGTGCAATTGAAACGACAATAGGCTTGATGGCTTTGGGCAAGAAATATAAATTGATGGTTTCCGTTTTCTTTCTCGGATTAATGTCGTTCTTTCTATGGCTTACAGGTATCAATTTGTTTATGCCATCGCTTGTTGGTAGTATTGAATCATGTGGCTGCTTTGGTGAATTCATTCATTTTTCAGCAGTTGGTTCATTCATAAAATGTATCGTTCTCTTTATCATGTCGCTTGCTCTTTTCCTTCTTTTGATCAAGGAAGGTGAGCGTCTTCATATACAAGATCTCTTGAAGGATTGCAATGTGCCTATCACATCCATGATAGGACTATCTTTGCCTTTGTATTCGTATTTGTGCTTCGAAAGGCTAGACCATGGATATTATTTAGTTGGATTTGTGGTAATGGCTCTGTTTTTATTAATTGTAATGGTGCATCATTATAGTCATAATGGAAAAAATAATTAAATATATTATCACTACCATCTTGGTGTTGGTTGTTGGATACGGATGTTGGCTGTTTTTGCGAGTTACAACTTTCGACTACTTTACCATTCCTTCACCTTCAATGTACCCAACTTTGAAGCCTGGTGATAAAGTGATTGTCAACAAGCTATTGATGGGAGCTCGTATTTATACAGAACTGAAATATGATCCTAATGGATGTGAGCTCAAGTCATTCAGAATTAAAGGATTGCGAAGCGTGAAGCATGATGATATTGTAGTATTCAACAATCCAAATCATTCAGGACGTATATCTTTCATTATGAATGAAGACATGTGTAAACGTGTAATTGCGATTCCTGGTGATAGTTTGAGCATTGTGCATGGTATTTATAGGAACAATAACTATAAGAAGATATTTGGTTTTAAAAAAGAGCAGCAACGTCTCTTCAATACACCGAACGATCAACTATATCCGATGTCGTTGCAATGCTATCCATTTGATGGCAGTGTACCATGGACTATCAAAGAATTTGGCCCTTTTTACATTCCAAGAAAGGGTGATGTAATCCGCCTGACTCCACGTGAGGCTGTTCTTTATAGAATGATTTTAGCTTGGGAGACCGGTAAGGAAATTACTTGGAATTGGCAAAATGGCAAAGTATATGCAAACGGAAAAACAATTGGACAGCATATCTTTATGCACAACTATTATTTCGTAGCGGGCGATAATGTTATGGACTCTGATGATTCTCGTTATTGGGGCCTGCTTCCAGAGGAGTATATTATAGGTATCGTTGCAAAAGTAATTCATGCTAATTAATAATCTCTATAACCAATTAATCATGATAAAAGCTATTGACATTTTAAGAATGGTTGTCATTGTCGTATTGATGATGACAACTCTCTTGTATGTTGACACGAGATGGACAGCGCATGACATGTTTATCTATCAAGGAATAGCCATATTATTTATAATAGGAACTGTTGTACATATAATACAAAAGCAGAAACTTAGAATCACGGTAGTAGATGCAGTAGTTACCCTTTGGTTCATTTATTATGTATTTAGAGCATGGTTGGGAAACGAATGGCCATGCAGAATGGAATTTCTTAAAACAGCCGGATTGTACGTTCTGTATTTTATGTTGCGTTTGCTACTTGATCGTACAGAACTATCAAGCAAGTATCTAATATTTATCATTACAGTATGTGGAAGTATAGAGGCGATGCTAGGTATTGGACAATTTTGTGTCAATACGTCAAATAACTTGCCATTTCAACATTTTGGCTCGTTTTTGAACCCTGGTCCTTATTCAGCCTATTTGATGCTAGGAATTGTTCTTTGTATTGCAGCGATGAACAATTTTCAGGGGAAAGTCAAAATATTTATGACTATACTCCTATTTCTTATGGCTATAGTACTACCTGTTACATTTAGTAGAGCTGCCTTTTTAGGATTAGGAGTGTTCTTGCTGTTACTATATAAGAACAAATATTGGCGATACAGGTATATTTTGCTATTGTCATTATTTGTAGGCTGTACTGCAATTTATTTTCTAAAGCAAGGGTCGGCAAATGGCAGGATAATAATCTGGGAAGTATCTCTATCCTCATGGTTGAGCCATCCCTTGTTTGGAGTTGGAATTGGAGGTTTCTTTAATACATTCGCGGAAGGCATGGTTTGCAGAACAGGTTCAATGGTTAGTGTATATTCTGTTGATGTGCCTGTTTCAACATTTAATATTGCAGTAAAAATCTTATTGGAACAAGGAATAATAGGATTTATTTTCGCATTACTAACAGTTTCAACAGTTATGGTTGGACTATTTGAAAATAACAGACCTTTATTCTATGGTCTCTTATCATTATTGATATTTTCAATGTTCTCATATCCATTCGAGTTATTGCCATATAACGTTATCCTTGCAATAATCGTAGCTTGGAATGAATCAACGTCTGGTAAATTGATTACAGAATTTGGAACAGTCAGGTATCTATTACCAGTATGTGTGTGTGCTTCTGCTAGTTGGTACATGGGAGCGTTAATTGGAAAATGCCATAAAGCGGATAATCTTTTAAAGAATTCAGTTGGTAAATCCATAGCAGAGCTTCAAGAAATAACTAATTCTATAGTAAACTTAGAAAGCGACAATGCTACTTTTCTATTTGATTATGGGACAATGCTTCGAAAGACAGGACGTTATCAAGATAGTAATGCAATCTTAAGAATGGGAACAAGATGTAGTGCAGATCCGATGTTCTATATACTTATTGGAAATAATTATAAGGATATGAAATGGTATGAACTGGCAGAACAATCATATAACAAAGCTTTTGCTGTCATGCCGAATCGTTTATATCCGCTATATCGCCTCATGCTATTGTATAAAGATAATGGTAGAAAGAAGGAAGCGATAAAAATGGCTAAACGTGTAATAGATATGAATCCAAAGATAATTCCCCAGCAACATCTGATATGAAACAAGAGGCAATGATGTTGTTAGGAGGAGAACAAAATAACAAATAATAATGAGAAGAAAAATAAAAACAATATTATCGGTCTTTTGCTTGTGTTGTGGTTCAATGCATGCGCAGAATGTTACCTTGGAAAACGTTATTAAAATAGCACAAGAGAACTCTCTTGATGCCCAAATAGCACGCTTCTCTTTTATGAGCAGTTATTGGCAATATCGTTCATTTAAGGCACAGCTTCTTCCATCGGTAAATTTAAATGGTAATCTTGGTAATTTCAATCACTCGGTTGTAGAGACGCGTGACTATGAAACAGGTAAGGTAAATCAGGTAAATAATAATACCATGACCAACTATCTGACACTCTCATTAGATCAGCAATTGGCTGCAACTGGAGGTACTATTTCTTTGCAGTCGTATTTGTATCGCTTGGACCAATTTACATATAATGTGAAAACATATAACTCTCAACCTTTTAAAATTAGTTACACCCAGAGTTTGCGTTCATTTAATAGTTTAAAGTGGGAGAAGAAGACTGCACCTGTGGAATACCAGATTGCAGAACGTAAATATATCAGCGCTTTAGAGGATGTCAAATTAAACGCAACTGCATTATTTTTTAATGTATTGGCTGCTCAGTCTGAATATAAACAGAGTCTTGCAACCGTAGCAGATAGAGAGAAGCTATATGAGATATCAAAGAGCAGGTTAAAGCTTACAACAACAACTAAAGGTGATGTGTTGCAAATGGAACTTTCTTTGTTGAATGCTAATATGGCTGTGAAGAAAAACAAGATAGCATTAGATGAAGCAATGTATGCTTTGTTTTCATATCTGCATATATCAGACTATTCTCAAGCAGAGCTTGTTCCTCCATTTCAAGTTCCTGATTTGCTGATCAATACAGACGATGTACTTCAGAAAGCCGTTACCAACTCATCTCACAGTCTAGAACAAAAATTACAATTACTTGTTGCAAAGAAAGCATTGGCGCAAGCAAAATCGAGTAAAGGAATACAGATGACATTAAGCAGTGAATTAGGTTTTACTAAAACTGGCCAAACATTTGATGCAGCATATAAAAATTTAATGGATAATGAAATCATAGGTTTAACTGTGTCATTGCCAATTTTTGATTGGGGAGTAAGCAAGGGGAAAGTTAAAATGGCACAAGCTCAACTTGATATAATAAAAACACAAATAGAGCAAAATCATTTGGACTACTTGCAAGAGCTTAGAAAGAAGGTAACTCAGTTTAATATTCAGCCAATGCAATGTCGTGATGCTCTGAGAGCGCAGGAGATAGCTGAGGAACGATACGAGATTACACGGAAACGTTTTGAGACAGGTGCAATTTCGGTTACTGATTTAAATACCGCACAACAAGAAATGGAATATGCAAAAGCACAGTATATCAATCAATTACAGTCGTTTTGGAATGACTACTATTCTTTGCAGAAATCAACTCTTTACGACTGGCAGAATCATCGAGACCTGACAGTTGATTTTGATAAAGTGATTAACCAATAATTCATTCAAAAATATATAATTATGAAATATAAGAAACTTACGATCTCATGTATAATGAGTGCTACGATATTGGGAGGTATTGGGTATGCTACATATGTTTATAGCAACAAAACAGAATCTGACGAAGACAAGACCATTCCACTTGTTAAGCAAGAGAATGCGGTAGCAGAAGTAGATACAATCGTATTACATAAACAAGTATTCCAGAAACAACTTCTTTGCAATGGTAAATTGGTTGCTATTAGAAGAGCGGAATTAATGTGTCCACATGCTGGCGAGATATTGAAAAGCGTAACTGTGAAAAATGGCCAGCGTGTTGCTGCTGGTATGTTACTGGCTGTTGCTGAAACACGAGATAAACGAAATGAAGTGGAAAAAGCTGCCCACGACATTGAACGCGCGAGGGTTGAACTACAAGACAAGTTGATTGGGCTGGGATATGATGGTGATGTCAAGAAAGTACCTGCTGACGTATTACATAGAGTAGAAGTTACATCTGGATATTATTCAGCCAAGTATTCCATGAAATCAGCAAAGGCATCACTTTCCGATTGTCAGCTGCGTGCTCCTTTTAGTGGAAAAATTGCCAATCTTGTAGCGCGACCTCATCAGCGCGGAGATAAGTTTTGCACACTCATAGATGATTCTTATTTCGATGTAGAGTTCCAAGTGTTAGAAGCAGAACTTACTTCAGTTAGGATTGGATCCAGAGTAAGGGTATCACCTTTCATCGACGAGAGCATATCCCTGATAGGGTCAGTAGTAGAGATCAATCCCACTATTGATGAAAGGGGAATGGTTACTATTAAAGCACGAATAAAAAATATTTCTAATAAATTATTAGATGGTATGAATGTAAAAGTGATTATCGAGAATTCAGTACCAAATATGCTTGTGGTGCCAAAAGAGGCTGTCTTAGAGCGTGATGGCTATCATGTGGTATTTGTTTATGATCCAAATAAGCATCGTGCAGTATGGACATATGTTGATGTCTTATATAGTAACATAGATTGCTTTGCCATCACAGACTGTTCCAAGAAAGACTCTAAAATACATGTAGGTGATATTGTTATTACTTCGGGAAATCTGAACCTTGCTGATGATACTGAAGTGAAGATAGCAGATAACTAAAGTAAGTACGCCATGCTTCGTTCCATTATTCATCGTCCAATAGCTGTCACAATGACCATGATAGCCATGGTAACACTTGGTGTGCTTGCTTTTCAAAGAATACCTGTATCATTAATGCCCAACATAGATGTTCCTATAATTGTCGTACAAATTCCTGCACAAGGAAGTTCAGCTCGTGAAATAGAGCAACGTTTAGTTTCACCAATACGCCAACAACTTTCACAGGTTGCTGGTTTGAAAGATATTGAATCCATATCACGCACGGATATCGGTTTAATTACACTAACATTCGATCCTGGAAGCAATATGAATCTTCTATTTATTGATGTAAATGAGAAGATTGATCGTGCAATGAGCTATATGCCAAAAGACATGGCTCGTCCAAAAGCCATGAAAATTGGTGCCATGGATATTCCTGCATTCTATGTAGATGTTGTTGGTGATAAACCAGAGCAAACATCTCAGCTAGTACAGAACGTCATCAGAAAACGATTTGAACAATTGCCACAAGTAGCAATGGTCGACTATAGTGGTTTGGTTGGATCTCAAATAACAATAACTCCAGATGAGTCACAAACAAAGGCATTGGGAATTACAAACAAAATGATAGAGAAGGCTATAAGTGATAATAATATTATGCTAGAAACCTTAAGTGTACGTGATGGTATTTACCGATACAGCATTCATTTTGATTCTCAAATTCTTTCTGTTAGTGACATAGAAAATATTTATCTTCAGGTTGAAGGTAGACTTATCCAACTGAAGGATGTTTGTAGAGTGGAAGAACATCTGGCAGAAAAAAAAGGCATTATCAAATCAGACGGTAATGATGCTATTACTTTAGCCATAATTAAGCAAACAGATGCTCAGATGAGTGACTTGCAACAAGGCGTAGATTCTCTTATGTCGGACCTTGAAAAAGATTATCCAGAACTAACATTTAAGGTTACTCGCGACCAGACACGCTTGCTTTCATATAGCATGGACAATCTAGAGTTGAACCTTGTTCTGGGTATTATTATGGCAAGCATTGTTTTGTTCTTGTTTATTGGCGGTTGGAGATTACCTTTGTTAGTTGTTATTTCAATTCCATTGTCATTGATACTGACTTTATTATGCTTCTATTTGGTGGGGATATCTTTAAATATCATATCGTTGTCAGGACTCATACTTGGTGTAGGTATGATAGTAGATAATGCTATCATTGTAACTGACAATATCAGACAAAAAGGTGAAGTGTCGGAAAAGAATATCGTAAATGCAGTTAAGGAAGTTTTTATGCCAATGCTTTCATCTGTATTGACAACCTGTTCTGTGTTTATTCCATTGATATTCTTAAGTGGCACTGCTGGTGCTTTGTTTTACGATCAGGCAATGGGCATATCGTTTGCCTTGTTCTGTTCACTGGCGGTTGCAGCCTTGGTGGTACCTGTTTACTATTTTTTATTATGCAAGAATAAAGTATTAAAAGCCCCCAATAATTCTTCGCTTTCATGCAAACTGAACAATCGGCTTTCTCGTTGTTATGAGCTGGGGATGAAGTTTACTATGCGTCATATTATATTGATGACAGTTGTTTTCTCAGCATGTATAATAGTAATCATAGTGCTGTTTCCTTTTATACATAAGGAACGAATGCCTGAGATTGCTCATGATGATGCGCTTGTAACTGTTGATTGGAATGAAGGCATCACTCCTGAAGAAAATGAACGTAGAATGACGGGATTACTTCAGGAAGTAAAGTCATTAATAGAAACCAACACTTTGATGGTAGGTGGTCAAGACTTTGTTTTATCTCATACCAAGAATATAACAAGCAACGAAGCTGTTTGTTATATTAAGTGCGCCTCTCCAGAGAAGTTAGAACAAGCCATTAGCAAGATTACTAATGCTGTAAACTTACGCTATTCTACAGCAATGGTGGAGACAGGATTAGCAGCAAATATTTTTGATTTGTTATTTTCAACAGATGAGCCAGATCTCCGAATCAAGATACAGGATGATAAAGGAGGATGTCCAAGCGTTGCGAAGACTCGAATGATAACTGACTCAATACGTGCAAAATTTCCAAAGTTGAGAATACAGCCTGTAGCCACAGAAATCTATTTGGAATATGAAACTGATGCCGAACAGATGGTATACTATAATATTACATATCAGCAACTTTATGACCGTATTAAGGAGTTAGTTGGTACAAATAGTATTTATAATATCAGCAGTGGTGGAGAGAACCTGCCAGTAGTGATTGGTGGCACGAGTCGTAATGCACAAACTCTATTGAGTAATATTGTAACTAATAACTATGGCATTGATATTCCTATATTATATCTTGTAAAAGAAAAGCGAGCCGAGGATTACAAGTATCTTTATGCTAGTAACGAAGGTGAATATTCTGTGATCGATATTGGAAAGGCAAGTGATTCAAATATTAAAAAGGTCATGAAATATGTTAAATCATTAGCAGAACATGATAATACACTTCAAACATCTTTTATGGGTAGTTACTTCTCATCTCGAAGTATGGTTAGTGAGCTTGTTATGGTTGTAATCGTTGCACTGTTATTGCTCTATTTCATACTTGCTGCTCAGTTTGAAAGTATTATCCAGCCAATGATAATTCTAATAGAAGTAGTGATAGATGTTGCATTAGTCCTAGTTGCTGTATGGGTAGCAGGAGAGTCGATAAATATTATGTCGATGATTGGTATCGTTGTGATGAGTGGTATTGTTATTAATGATTCCATTTTGAAGGTGGATACTATTAATAGGATTTATCGAGCAAATCCAGATCGAACTCATCACAACTTGTTGAAAGCAATAATTCTTGCAGGAAATCGTCGTTTAAAACCAATTATTATGACTTCGCTAACTACAATACTTGCCATTGTTCCATTTCTTCATAAGGGAGACATGGGATCTGCTTTGCAATTCCCATTATCGTTCACTATTGTTGTGGGTATGATAGTTGGTACACTTGTTAGTTTGTATTTTGTACCAATGGTTTATTATCTTCTTTATCGTAAATCATGAAGCATAGCTTTAGAATATTATTGGTTATGTGCATTCTGATGGTTATTGGAGTAGGGCTAGTCCCTCAACTAGACATCAGTAATGAGCCCCGTCCTGAGCAAGGCCAAACCATAAATATATGGTTTGGCTGGCCAAATGCATCAACCAAGGTTATAGAGCAGCTGGTTACTTCAAGGATAGAAGCATCCGTAAGTACGGTTAAGGGAGTAAAGAATGTTTCATCGGTTAGCTATTATGATTATGGAATCGTCATTGTTGAGATGAAACCAAAAGCTGATATCTCAATGGCTAGATTTGAAATCTCATCCAATTTACGTCAGATGTATTCCAGTTTACCCAAAGGAGTTATCTACCCGATCGTTGATGGAGGAGAGGCCAATTCTTCTCAAGAAGATGATGACAAGGTGAAATGTATTCTTACGTATCAGATTAATGCTGATATGTCGGAAGAACAGATATATCAGCTAACAGAAAAAGATTCAAAACGCTTTCTTGAGCGAATTGAAGGAATTGACAACGTAAAAGTGAATGGTATTCCATCTCAATATATGGAGATATCATATGATGCAAACGACTTAGCCCTGTATGGGCTTAGTAATAATGATATTATTGAAGCTATCAAAAACTATACAGGAAGAGAAGATATAGTTGGTGAAGTCAGTATAAATGATGGTAATTCGGTAATACCATTAATTCTTTCTTCGAAAAGTAATGGGAAAGTATTTGAACAAATGCCTTTAAGAAGGATTTCTGATAAAACAATATATCTGAATGATCTCGTTTCAAGCAAAATAAAAACTCTGAATCCGGACAGTTATTATAGAATCAACGGGTTGAATTCTGTATATGTAAATGTATTTGTAAAGAAGAATGCTAATGTTGTAAGAGTGTCTAACGAAGTGAAGCGAGTATTAAAAGATAATAATACTTCATTTTTGAGTAGTCATTCTTCAATAACCTATGATAGAGCGGAAACAGAACTAAAAGAGTTCAAAACTTTGCTTTTACGTTCTTCATTGACACTTGCTATACTTTTGCTATTTGTTTGGTTTGCTAGTGGCATGAAATGGAAGTATACATTTATTATTTCCATAGGATTACTCGCCAATATTCTTATTGCTGTAGTTGCATATTGGTTATTGAATATACGTTTGCATCCGATGTCAATTGCAGGTATTACTATTTCTTTAGGAATTATTATAGATTCTACAATTGTTATGGTTGATCACTATAGCTACTATAGAAACCGAAAAGCATTTATTGGTATTCTAGCTGCTATGCTCACAACCATAGGAGCCTTAGTAATTGTTTTTTGGCTTCCTGATTTCCTAAAACATGATCTGAAGGACTTTTCGATAGTTGTAATGGTAAATCTATTTATAGCAATTATCGTTGCATCGTTCTTTATGCCAGCATTAGTTGACCGGTTGAAGTTTTCGAATAAAAAGACCAATAAGGGCTCTTCTAAATACGCACGCTTTGTTATACGCTTCTCAAATATTTATCATAAATATGTGAGTCTATGCCAACATCACATTGGTAGATGGGCTATTATATTGATGGTTACAATATTGTTTGGTGGCACATTATATTGTTTTATAGAATGTTTAGATACTAATCGCTATAAACCTAAAAAAGAGAAACTTCAACTTTCTATAAGAGCAAAAATGCCGACAGGTGGTAGTACAAAAGAATTAAATGAAAAGGTTAAAGAAGTAGAATTGTTCTTGTCTCAATTTAAGGAAATCAATCGCTATGCTACAACTATAAATGGCCAAGGCGCATCAATCATAGTAGAATTTAAAAAGAAATGGGAAGAATCAGCTTTCCCCGTTAGCCTTGAAAGAAAAGTAATTGCAAAGGTAATTACTATAGGTGGTGCAGACTGGTCAGTATCAGGAGTTAGTGAGAATGGATTTAGTAATTCACCATCATTACAGATACGTAATACTGTAATAAGGATTACGGGTTATGACTATCTTAGACTATATCGTTTTGCCGAAGATATGTGTGACGACCTTAAAAAAGATAAATATATAGAAGATCTTGCTATTTTGACACCAGGTCATGAAGAGCTAGAAAAAGAATACTATATGGAATATAAGCATGATGCTCTTGCGATTCATAAGGTAAACCAGTTAAATGTCTATTCTGGATTATATAACCAACTTCGAGATAATGACGGAGGAGAAATGATTCTCTCCTCTAAAGATACAAAGAATACCAAAGATGGAGAAGTGTTCATTCCTGTAATAACAAGACCAAGCACACAGGACACATACGATTCTTGGAAGATGCATAATTCTTACATTAATATTGGAGGGCGCAATATCAAAACAGATGCATTTATGGACCTAAAAGAGAGAAATGCCAAAAATATTATTCAGCGTGACAATCAGGAATATTCACTTGGGATTGCTTTTGATGTCATGAACACATGGAATTATACCGAAAAGGTAGTAAAGAAAACGTTAGCAAAGTATAATGATTTATTTCCTGAAGGATTCAGATGTATAGATCCAGAAATCGAAGATTATAAAGATGACAGTACCCAATACTGGCTCATTGGTATTGTTGCCATTGTGATTTTCTTCATAATTTCAATTATGTTTGAAAGTCTAATGCAAGCTTTCGCTATAATAT
Organism: Prevotella sp. UBA1378; assembly: GCA_002305505.1. Taxonomy (GTDB): domain Bacteria; phylum Bacteroidota; class Bacteroidia; order Bacteroidales; family Bacteroidaceae; genus Prevotella. The sequence goes on from DBRC01000023.1 coordinate 11,329, forward strand.
TACTTATTCCTGCTTCATTTATAGGGCTCTTTTTAACCTATTATATAACAGGTGTACCTTTTGGAACCGGAGGATTTGCAGCAATGGTGATGCTTGCGGGACTAACTGTAAATGCTGGCATATATATTATTTGTCAGGACAATAATCAGCGGGAACTTATGAGGCCGCCAGTTAATTATGATAAAAAGGTTGCATTAAGAAGAGGTTCTGGAAGTTATGTGAAGGCATTTAATCATAAGATTATCCCAATACTTCTTACCATTCTTTCAACCATACTGGGTATGATACCATTTTTGATAGATGGTTCAGATGATCAACCTTTCTGGTATTCACTTGCTGTAGGCACTATTGGTGGATTAATGTTCAGTGTGATTCCACTTATCCTCTTTTTGCCATGTGTACTTAGATTGAGGAAATAAATAATTTATGTTGGCAGTACAAGCATCTTGTACTCCTGCTACAAGGTGCTTGTAGTCTTGCTACAAGATGCTTGTAGTCCTGCTACAAGGTGCTTGTACGATTTCAATACGTTATACGTTATCCGTTAACCCGTTAGTTACCACTTTGCCAGGATTTCCAAACACAGGGTTTTACGAGTGCACCAAGTTATTGCTCTGTTTGTAATCGGAACACCAGTTCGTACCATCCCACCAGTCTATATGTCCAGATGGAGTTTTTGTCCCGGATGGAGGTGCTTATCCCGAACCCGGGGGCTACTTTTGTGCCAGTTCGCGGTAAATGCTGATTACTTGGCCGGCCACGTCGCCACCGGCAAAGCGCTTTACGTACTCGCGACTGTTACGGATGCGCTCCTCGCGACCGGCAGCGCCACGCAATACCTTGCCCACTGCATCGGCCATGCCCGCAGCATCGTCGGGCGATACATAGAGACTGTCGGGACCGCCCGCCTCTTCAAGGCAGGAGCCGGTGCAGGCCACCACGGGCAAGCCGCTATGGATGGCCTCGATGATGGGGATGCCGAACCCTTCGTAACGCGAAGGGTAAACAAAGGCTTCGGCCAGCTGGTATATGGCTTGCAGCTCCTCGTCGGTCACGCCGCTCAGGAAATGGATGCGCTCGCTGATGCCAGTCTTCGCGGCATAGGCCAGCACGCGGGCGGCGTAGCCCGTCTGCCTGCCTACGACCACGAGATGGACGTCGGGCGGCAGGCTGTGGAGCGCCTGAGCGGCAAGGAGTATGTTCTTGCGCTCCTCGATGGTGCCCACGCTCAGGATGAAGCGGCCGGGCAGGCGGCAGCTGCTGCGGGCGGCGTCGAGCTGTGGCTGGGCAAGCGGCCGGGCATAGCGCGGGTTGCAGCTCTGGTAAATCACGTCGATGCGGTCGGCGCTTACGCCGCCCAGTTGCATGATGTCGCGCTTGGTACACTCGCTGATGGCGATGATGCGGTCGGCCTCGCGGCAAGCGTTACGGAACTTCCATGTATAAATCTTCGTGTCTATCCAATGGTAATATTCGGGATGGCGCATGAAGATGAGGTCGTGGATGGTAGCCACGCCGCGTATGCCGGCCTTGCGGAGCCCGCGGGGCAACTCGCCGGTAAGCCCGTGGTAAACATCTATCTTGTCGCGCCGCAGGTCGGCCGTGATGCTGCCGATGCGCCACAGACTGCGCTGGAAACCGAACGGCAAGTCGGGATATACAAACCCTACGCGCCCGCAGGCTGCTATCTGGCTGCGCAGGCTCTCCTTTCCCCGGTCGGGGGCATAGAGGCTCAGTTCGATGTCTTCCGGGGCATGGTGCACGATGTCGTTCACCAATGTGCGCCCGTAGGCTCCCAGTCCTGTGCTGTTGCGCACGATGCGCTTTGCGTCAAATCCTACTCTTATCATGCTCGCCGTTGATATATTGCTATGTGTGAAAACTTACAGATAGGCTTTCCCCTTCATTCGGCCGCTACCGTTACGAGCCTCAGGCTGTCGGTCTTTACACGCGCCTTGAGCCACTTCTCCAGTACCGGGCGTTCGTTTTCCGAAAGCCGTTCGCCGCGCCTTATCCCCATCAGGGCTATCACATAGCTGCGCACGGCGGCCGTGTCCGTGCTCACCTGCGTGGCAGGCGACAGGCTCAGCGTCTGCACCTTGGGGTAAAGTGCCTTCAGCTCGCCGGTCATCTCGCGGCTCAGTTTCCCGTATCGTGTATAGGCGCCGAGCTGCTTCTCCAGTTCGCTGATTCTGCGGTACTGCATTTGCATGGTTTGGATGTTGTCGGTTTTCATGTCGGTCAGCTTATTGTTCAGCACCAGTAAGCTGTCCGACTGTGTGCCTTGGATAACCCTCAGCGTATATCCGCCCAGCCGGTACTGTTCCAGCCGGCCTTGCGCGTTTTCTATCACGGCCTTGCTTATCTCCTTGCCCACCGCTACCAGGCGGATGGTCTTCTTCGAGTTGTCGAGCTCCTTATCTATTATGCTCGTACCCTTGATGGCAAACTCGGCATCTACGAACTTACGCAGGTTGGCTTTCAGCAAACTGCCGTGCAGGATGTTCACCGTCATATAACCGGCCGGCAGCATGGTGATGATTACCAGTCCGACGATGTAGCGCTGCACTTTGCGGTATCTGTCGTAGTTGACGAACTGCTTATGGCTGAACCTCATTCTCCTTACGCCCAAGAAGGTGGCAAGGCAGATGAACACGGTGTTGATGAAGAACAGGTAGAACGCACCGAGGAAATAAAAGAAGTTGCCCGTGGCGATGCCGTAACCGGCCGTGCACAGCGGCGGCATGAGGGCCGTGGCGATGGCTACGCCCGGGATGACGTTGCCCTTGCCCTTGGTGGCAATGGCGATGATGCCGGCGGCGCCGCCGCAGAAGGCGATGAGCACGTCGTAGAGCGTAGGGGCCGTGCGTGCCAGCAGTTCCGACTGCACCTCGTCGAAAGGCGAGAGCAGGAAATAGACGGTAGAAGTGATGACGCTGATGACCGTGGCCACGGCATAGTTCTTCAGCGAACGCTTCAGTAGGTCGAGGTCGTTGATGCCGATGGCAAGGCCCATGCCGATGATAGGGCCCATGAGAGGCGATATGAGCATGGCGCCGATGATGACCGCCGTGGAGTTGACGTTCAGCCCCAGCGAGGCGATGAAGATGGCAAAGATGAGCACCCACAGCGTGGCGCCACGGAAAGAAACGCCACTGCTGATGCTCTCCACCGTTGCCTGCTCGTCTTCCTTATCGGCCATGATATTGAAATATCCCTTCACTATTTGCCATGCACCGCCCAAATCGTGCTTTATCCTGTCGTTTGCCATAATCTGTAAGTTTACAAGGTTACCGTAATTATCAATACGCTTGCAAATATACGAAGAATCAGCGTAAAAAGCGAATGTTCGGCCCGTATATTCGGGCCGGTCCGCCCGAAAAAAGTGGCTGAAGCGCGGAATTAACGGTATATATTTGGGTTTTCGCCGCCTTTTCATTACTTTTGCACCCGTTAATGATTACTTTTGCACCCGCTAATGAAATGTGATATGAACAGTACGGCCGCGGCAGTCAAGAACTTCTTCTCGAAACCTTTCTTCCGTGACCCGCGCACATTGCTCGGTCTGTGGCTCCTGCTGGGGCTGGTTTCGGCCCTTACGAAAATCAACCGTTGCAACAATTTCCTTATTTTCAAGTATACCTTCTGGCACGCATGGGACGGTAAGCCGCTCTATGCACTCTACCCGGCGGAATACAACGACAGCAATCATTACGGCCCTTTGTTCTCGCTGGTGATTGCCCCTTTCGCGGTGGTGCCCCATCCGTTAGGACTGGTACTGTGGCACGTACTGTTGGCGCTTTGCCTCTATGTAGCCGTAAGGCGGATGCCCATGCCGCAGTGGCAGCAGATATTCATCTACTGGTTCTGCGCCCACGAGCTGCTCACGGCGCTCTTCATGAGCCAGTTCAACATAGCGATAGCGGCCATCGTGGTGGCTGCTTTCGTGTGCGTGCAGAAAGAAAAAGACGTCTGGGCCACGTTCTTCATCCTGTTGGGCACTTTCGTGAAGCTCTACGGCATCGTGGGACTGGCCTTCTTCTTCTTCTCGCGCCACAAGGCGCGGTTCGTGCTCTCGTTCGCGGGATGGGCGGTGCTGATGTTCGTGCTGCCCATGCTCATCAGCAGTCCGGAGTATATAATAGAGCAGTATAAGGAATGGTATATGAGCCTTACGGAAAAGAATGCGGCGAACATGTTCAGCGGGGGGCAGAACCAGTCGCTGTTAGGACTGGTGCGCAAGATATCGGGCGCAGCCGCCTATTCCGACCTGTGGCTGCTCATCCCGGGGATGGCGGCTTTTGCGCTGCCCTACCTGCGTTTCGGCCAGTACAAGCACATCGCTTTCCGCTATGCGCTGCTGGCATCTGTACTGCTGTTCATCGTGCTGTTCAGCACGGGCAGCGAGTCGAGCACGTATATCATAGCCCTTACGGGAGCAGCCATCTGGTACGTCACGGCGCCGTGGAAGCGCAGCCGTTGGGATATAGCCCTGATGGTATTTGCCTTTATCCTTACGAGCATGTCGCCCAGCGACTTGTTTCCGGCCTATCTGCGCAAGGAGTTCGTGCAACCCTATGCCCTGAAAGCGCTCCCATGCGTGCTGATATGGCTGAAACTGGTGTACGAAATGATGCGGAGAGACTACCGGGAAATTAGCGACAAGGAGGAAACAGCATGAACGTGAAGAGGAGTTTGTGGGCAGTGCCCTTGTGCACGGTGCTCAATCTGGCACTGGTGTATGCGGTGTATGAGATATGCCGCTTCGTGTATTTGTTCGAAAACTGGAGCACGTTCTCGGGGGCGCTCACATGGGGCACGCTGGCAGAGATGCTCAAGGGTGGATGGATGTTCGACACCTCGGCCATCCTGTATACCAACGCGTTGTACATACTGCTGATGATGTTCCCCATACATTACAAGGAAACCGACTGGTGGCAGCGGACAGCCCGGGGGGTATTCGTGGTGGTAAACGGGCTTTGCGTGGCAATGAACCTTGCGGATGCCGTCTACTTCCAATATACAGGGCGGCGCACAACGGTGACGGTGTTCTCCGAGTTTTCCAACGAAGGCAATCTGCTGGGAATCTTCGGCGTGGAGGTGCTGCGCCATTGGTACCTCTTCTTTATAGGTATTGTGCTCATCTACGGTTTATGGCGGCTTTATTTCCGCCCGCAGCCGGGAGGAAAGCGCCCTGCCCCCAGCCTGCGCTATTACGGCGCCCATACCCTGCTGCTGCTCGCCGCCGTGCCCCTTTGCGTCTTCGGCATGCGCGGCGGAGCCACTACAGCCGTGCGCCCCATCACCATCAGTAATGCCAACCAGTATGCAGACCGCCCGCAGGAGGCTGCCGTGGTGCTCAATACGCCGTTTTCGCTGATCCGCACGTTCGATAAGCCGGTATTCACAGTGCCCGACTATTACGCGGAAGCCGAGCTTGCGCGCATCTATACACCCGTGCACCTGCCGGCAGATACGGCCGCCGTGCGCCGCAAGAATGTGGTAGTGTTCATCATCGAGAGCTTCGGGCGCGAGTATATAGGCGGTTACAACCACTGGCTCGACGGCGGCAAGTACAAAGGATATACGCCCTTTGTGGATTCGCTGATGCAGCACAGCGTAAGCTACCGCTACTCCTACTGCAACGGGCGCAAGAGCATCGACGGCATGCCGAGCATCCTCTCGGGCATACCGATGTTCATAGAGCCTTTCTTCCTTACGCCGGCATCAATGAACGACGTGAGCGGAATAGCCGGCGAACTGAAGCACGAAGGGTATTATTCCGCCTTTTTCCACGGGGCCGAAAACGGGTCGATGGGATTCCAGGCTTATGCCCGCACAACTGGATTCACCAGCTATTTCGGGCGTACGGAGTATAATGCCGACAAGCGTTTCGGCGGCGACAAGGATTTCGACGGCACATGGGCGATATGGGACGAACCCTTCCTACAGTTCTATGCCACGAAGATGGGCGAGTTTAAGCAACCGTTCATGACCGCCGTCTTCACGGCCTCGTCGCACCACCCTTACACCGTGCCCGAACAATACAAAGACCGCTATCCGGAAGAGGGGCTCGTAATACACAAGTGCATACGCTATACCGACAACGCGCTGCGCCGCTTCTTCGCCACGGCCAAGCAGCAGCCGTGGTATAAGAACACGCTGTTCGTCATCACGAGCGACCATACCAACCTGTCCGACCATGCCTATTACCAAACCGACCTGGGCGGTTTCTGTTCGCCGGTGATTTTCTTCGATCCCAGCGGCGAACTGCAACCGGGCATGCGCGATGCCATTGCACAGCAAATAGACATCATGCCCACGGTGTTGGGCTATCTGGGATATAAGCGGCCTTACGTGGCCTTCGGTGTCGACCTATTCAACACCCCGCCCGGAGACACCTGGGCGGTAAACTATACCAACGGCATTTACCAATACGTGAAAGGCAACTACCTGCTGCAGTTCGACGGCCGACAGACCAAGGCCGTATACCGCTTCCGTACCGACTTGCTGCTGAAGCAGAACCTCGCCGGACACGTGCCCGAACAGGCACAGATGGAACGCGAACTGAAAGCCATCATCCAGCAATACATGACGCGCATGACGAAGAACCAACTGACGGCAGGCGCACATTAAGCCATGATGAGCTGCAGGGGCGTGCAATCGAAAGCAATGCCTGGCACCCGCAGGGCACGCCACCCTAAATATACTCCATCAGCACATCCCATACGGCCACGATATGGCAGACGCTGCCGGCCAGTACAAAGAAATGGAAGACGCTGTGCATATACCTCTTCTTATTAAGGCTGTAAAAGGCGGCACCCGTAATATAGCATACACCCTCGGCTATGATCCAGATAACGGCGGCAGTGGATACGCTGTCGATAAGCGGCTTAAAGGCTACCAGCACCGAAAGGCCCATGCCCACGAAACAAACGGTTTCGAGGTTGCTGTGGTCCTTGAGCTTCCAAAAGCTGGTGATGGTGCCGGCGATGGCACAGAGCCACACGAACGAGAAGAGGCTCCAGCCCCAATAGCCTTGTCCGCGCAAGGCTATGAGCGTGAGCGGAGAGTAGCTGCCGGCGATGTGCCAATAGATGGCGGCGTGGTCCCAACGGCGCAGGCGCTCTTTCCACTTACTCCTGCGGGGCAGGGCATGGTAGGCGGTTGAGGCGATGTAGGAACCCAGCATGCCGAAAAGGTAGAGGATGACACCCACGCGCGCCCAGCTGTTGTCGCTCCGGAAACACCACACCAGGAAAACAATGCCCACTGCCACGCCGAGCACAATGCCGCCGGCATGCGACCATGTGTTCCATATCTCTTCCTTCCTTGTATACCGTATACTCATCACTTCATGTTTTTATATACAGCAGCCACCGGGCAGGGAAACAACCGGCCGGCCCATGTTCACTCGTCGGCAATCGTGAAGTCGAGCTGCCGCTTTTCGATATTGGCCTTGGCCACCTGTATGCGTATAGGGTCGCCCAACTGGTACTTATGGTGGTGGCGGCGCCCCACGAGGCGGTAGTTGCGCTCGTCGAAGTCGTAATAGTCGTCGTCCAGGTCGCGCATCGGCACCATGCCTTCGCAATGGTTCTCGTCTATCTCGCAGTAGATGCCATAGCTCTGTATGCCGCTGATATGTGCGTCGTATACGTTCCCTATCTTGTCGGACATAAACTCCACCATCTTGTACTTGATGGATTCGCGCTCGGCGTTCTGCGCCATTGTCTCCATGTCCGAGCAATGTTCGCACAGCTCCTCGTAATAGTCTTTATTGGCCGAGCGTCCGCCCTGCTGATAGCGGGTGAGCAGGCGGTGCACCATCGTGTCGGGATAACGGCGGATGGGCGACGTGAAGTGGGTGTAGTAGTCGAACGCCAAACCGTAGTGGCCGATGTTGTGCACGCTGTATTTCGCCTTCATCATAGAGCGCAGGGCGATGGTTTCAATCAGGCTTTGTTCGCGTTTGCCCTGCACGTCGTCCATCAGGGCGTTCAGGCTTTTAGATATGGCGCCTTTCGTGCCGGCCGTCTTCAACTTATACCCGAATTTCACGATAAACTCGCGCAGCGCCTCCAGCTTCGTCGGGTCGGGCTGGTCGTGTATGCGGTAAGGCAGCGTCTTTGCCTTCTGCCCCTTCTTCACCTTCCCTACCCACTCAGCCACCGAGCGGTTGGCAAGCAGCATGAATTCTTCTATCAGCTTGTTGGCATCCTTCGATTTCTTGAAGTAGCAGCGCACGGGCTTCCCTGTTTCGTCGACATCGAAATGCAGCTCCTCGCGGTCGAACTTCACGGCGCCGTTCCTGAAGCGCTTCTCGCGCAGCTTCTTGGCAAGCGTGTCGAGCAGTATCAGTTCGGCGGCATGCTCGCCCTTGTAAGGGTGTGCCTTCGTGGCAGCCGGCGCCGGTTGCCCCGTACCGTCTTTCACGCCGTTGTCTTCCAGAATCTTCTGCACCTCCTCATAAGCAAACCGGCGGTTGCTCCTGATGACGGTATGTGCCAAGTGCCAATGCCTGATGTTGGCTTCGGCGTCGAGTTCGAAGATGGCACTGTAGCAGAGCTTTTCCTCATCGGGGCGCAGCGAGCAGATGAAGTTGCACAGGCGCTCGGGCAGCATCGGGATGGTGCGGTCGACGAGGTACACGCTGGTAGCCCGCTTCACGGCCTCCTTGTCGATGACCGTCCCCTCCTTCACATAATGGCTTACGTCGGCGATGTGCACCCCCACTTCCCATAGCCCCTTTTGCAGTTCGCGTACCGAGAGTGCGTCGTCGAAGTCTTTGGCATCATAGGGGTCGATGGTACAGGTGAACACGTCGCGGAAGTCTTCGCGCCGTGCGATTTCCTCGGGCGTGATGCCGGGGTCGATTTTCTCCGCAGCGTCCTCCACGGCCTTCGGGTACTTATAGGGCAGTCCGTACTGTGCCAGTATGGCATGCATCTCGGCATTGTTCTCGCCTTGTTTCCCGAGGATGTCCACCACTTCGCCCATCAGGTTCTTGTGGTCGGCATCAGGCCATTGTACGATTTTCACCACTGCCTTGTCGCCGCTCTTCCCGCCTTTCAGCTTTTTCTTAGGTATGATGATGTCGCGCACAAAGAGGTTGCTCTCGGTGATGAGGAAGGCGAGGTCTTTCTCCACGCGCAGCTTGCCCACGAACTGGTCGCGTGCACGCTTCAGTATGGCCGTCACCATAGCCTCCTTGATATGTTTTTCGCGGCGTGCCAGATAAGTTACCTGCACGTGGTCGCCGTCGAGTGCCGACATCGAGTTGCGTTCCGCCACGAACACGGGCAGCGACCCGTCGCTGGGTATGAACGAGTTCTTGCCGTTGGCCTTGCGCCTGAATACGCCTTCCTGTACCTGTGTCTTGAGGTTGAGCTTATACGAGCTGTCGCTCACTTTCGTAAGATAGTCGTCCCATGCCATTTCCTCCATTGTGTCGATGGCCAGCATCTTGAGCGGATGGGTATCCAACTTGAGCGCTTTGAAGATTTGCTTGAACGAGTAAGTCTCGTTCGGGTTTTGCCCGAAGAAGCTTTGCAGCATTTCGCTTACCTGTTTCTTCGAAAGCCGTTTCCCACCTTTCTTTTTTCCCATAGTTATGGCTTTTGTTTATCTGTTTGTATACAAAGATAATGCAAGCGAGCGGCACAAGAGTTTGCCCTTGATACCCCAGCGCAGCTTATCTTATGCAAAGATAGTGTAAAATTTTGATTATGCCGAATAAAATGCGCCTGTTTTTCTACTTAAATAAGCGGCAATCTCCAATTTACGGGATGCCGCTTATATTAATAAGCTACGAGCTTAGCAAGACGAAATGCATGAATAGAAACGCTTTTATTACAAAGTCATTTTTAAATCTTCATTTATCATAGACGAAACATTAACAGGGGGAATTATAAGCATGTTAAAAGGTGTTCCCTCTGTTTTACAATGCAAAATACCTCTTGCCGTACCTACTGTTTGAGCCGAGAAATATTCCAATGCCTCCTGCGGAATCACAATATCATCTCCGTGAATCATTCCGGACCAATCTTCCGGATGAATATAAAACTCACAGCATACTTCAATAATTAATAATGGTAAACCATCCTTTTCAAAAGAGAACTTCGCCACAGGAGCAATCCTGTGTTCTTTAGATACCTTGAACTGTAAACGTGTCTCCATTGAAACATTTTTCAATTCCGAAGGTATTTCTTCTGAAAGAATTGCAAACTGTTCTGTATTAATTTTAATCATCCTGAAACGAACCATTATGCCACCTCCTTCTGTTTTATTGTAATACACCAGTTTTCATCCCTCTCCCCAAAATTTGTTTTCCCTTTAAATTTCTCCTTATATGTATAATAGAGACTTTTTTCTGTACAGCATTTAAAAGACAAATTATTCTGTTCGCTGGTAATATACTGCTCAACGGGAATAAACTCCAAATATGGAATAAAACCAAAGGCTAAAGATAATTCTGCAATTTTACTAAGCTTATGATCATAATCACCATTTAGAAGTTGTGTGACATAACCATTTGACACTCCCAAATGCTCAGCCAGTTGTTTCCTGTTCTTATGCGTCTTTTTCATAAAAGATTCTGCACAGTTATACAATGCAATCTGAATTCTCGCCTTCCAATATTCGGGCGATTTTAGTAATTCTGCTCGTGTCATAATGTTAACGTTTAAAATCCTTCACTTGTTTTGTTATTCTCCTCACATCCTTGTCTTGTTCTTTTTTAAACCCTCCTGTTATAACATACACTGAAGGGCTTTGCAATATGACATAAACACGGATATTATCCTTTTTGAATTCAAAAATATCATCCCGGTTTGCATTTTTTATATTCCGAAATTTGCTCTTAGGGAGCATTGTCTTAGAAAACATATCCATGTAGGCATATATAGAGTTCAAGCTTTTTAAGTCTTGAGGAAATTTTTTAAGTCCATCTACGAAACAATCAAAATAACATACGTCATCAATCAACAATTTATAGAACGTAAAACCGTTATTATTGTTTACTATATCCATTAATTCCGTTGAAAACGAACTTATGTTATTTTTTAGTTATAACTAAATTTTTCTGCAAAAATAAAGATAAACAATGAATAAAACAAATATTAGTATAAAGAAAATACACATTTGACTGGTTTTTTAACGTTTGATGCCTTTTATCACGTTGTAATTCGGTAAAAAAGAAGTGATTTTGGCGCAGGGGGCTATCCACGGAAAATCACCCCTGCGCCAGAAAACAGTGAAAAATAAAGTATTCATTCAGAGTCGCTTCATTTCATCTTTTGCGGCTCCCTCACCCTTATATCTGCTTTTCTTGGGATTGAAGGTGCAGGAGAAGGTGAGCATCACGCGACGGTTATCGGCGTCGGAATCTTTATAGAGGTGTACATCCTTGATATTCATCCACCAGCTTTGGTTGCGGGTATGTAAAATGTCGTTGCCAGCAAGGGTTATCTGCAAGCGCTTCTGCATGAAATAGCGACGCACGGAGAAATCGATGCCCCACTGAGAACGCATTTCGTTGGTCATTGTATGGCCACGTGTGGAACCTGTCAGGTCGAAAGTCAGCATCCAGTTTTTCGAGGGTGTGAAGATATTCTTCAGCATATATCGGAAGATAGGCTTGTTGTACTTCTCACCGTAGAACGTGAGCCACTGCTGGTCGAAGCCGACGGTGAAGTTGGGTTTCCATAATTTTACCACAGGGGCGTATGACAGGTAGGCGTTCATTGTGTTGATGTCGGCCTGACGAGGAATGAACACCAGTAGCGGCGTCGCGTTGGAATAATGCTCCTTAGTATATACGTAGGTGTCGGACAGATGGCTGTAGATAAGTTCTAACGTCAGGTTTTTCCAGCCAAGCATATAAATCAATTCGTCGGTCTTGCAATTGGCTAACGTAGGATTTCCGCCCTCCACCTCGTAGGGGCCGACGTATAATAAAGAACTGCGCAACTGTTTGTATGGCGGGCGGATAATGGAGTGCGAATAGTTGAGCGACATGAAAGTGAACTCGTTAAAATTATAAGACAGCGAGAGATTAGGCAACAAGCTGTTGTCGGTGCGGCTTACCTCGTTGTCACGGATACCGTCGCACTTGTAATCAAACTTCACGTATTCGTAGCGCAAGCCCAACTGGAGTGACAGAGCATCCCAATCCCTCTTCCACGTGCCGAAAACGGCACAGTCTGTCTGGCGGCTCTCATTCTGGGTCGAGGATATATAGGTGGCGACGGTTGTATTGTGCATCGTGTACTGCTGATGGTTGTAGGTATAGCTGTTCTCAGTACCGATATTCAGTTTGCCTGTGGCAAAGGGGAGCTCGTAATATAGTTTGCCTGCCCAGAGTTCAGAGGTCGTGCCCAGCTGAGAAGGAACAATCTCGCTGATAGCGGACGATACGGTCTGCGTAAGATTATCGTCGGTGTAAGATGTATGAATATAATTACCGTCGAAGTGCAGATGCGCCTCGTTTTTAAAAGAGTTGTCATAGTAGACCGATGCAAGATGTTTCTCCTGCTTGGAATCGATGTCGATGAGTTTGCCGATATTCTGCTCCTTGATGCCAAGCACATCGTCGTCCTCAGTACCGCAACTATTGAAATGCGCGGACTGGCTGGTATACTGGTAGTAGGCTCCGAGCGACTGACTACTACTGTTCCAGTTGAAACCTCCCTTGACGGTTGCGGTTTCGAATTTATTGCGCTTCGTGGCGGTGTTTACAAGCCGGTTCTGATGATTATTCAAAAGAAAATCGGTAGTACTTACGTCGTATTTTTTTTGCCCCCCATTATTATAAAATACCTGTCCGAACACCTGCCAGTCCGTCCAATTATAACTCATATCGGCCATAACCATCTCTTCCCATATACGCTTAGACGAGGTTTGCGAGGTCAGTTTCCCGCTCATACCCTTAACGAACGGTTGGCGTATATGAATCTTAATAACAGCCTTCATGTCCGAACTATACTTTGCGCCGGGCGAAATGATAATATGGATATTCTTGATGCTTTCGCTGCTGAGCATCTGCAGTTCCGACTCATCACGCACGGGGCGGTTGTCGATAAACACCGCAGGCTTACCCTTGCCCACGATGCTGATGCCGGCGCCGTCCATATTGATGAACGGCAGACGTGAGAGTACATCGTTGGCCGTGCCGAGGTTAGCCAGTTCTGTGCCAGCCACCTGAGCAACAAGCGTGCTGCCCTTCATTCTGACAATGTAGCGGTGTCCTTTCACGGAGATTTCGCTGAGCATCTTGTTCCATGCCACGGAGTCATTTTCCGCTGTAGTATCCGCCTGTGCCTGTGCAACTATAACCACTAAGCAAACCATTAAAAATAAAATAATTCTTTTCATTGCACTCAACTTTCAACATTTATGAGTGCAAAGATGCGAACTTTTTCACATAACAGCCGAATTATATTCCTGACATTTATCCGATATTTTTTACTTTTCCATAACGAATATGGAATATTTAAAAGGATTATATTTTGTTCAAAATTGGATAGTAAATTTACATGAATTACAACGTTATCTCATCGCCTTTCCTATTTCTTCCCTGACTTTATCAATGTTAGGGTACCCGATATGCTTATAGGTCTGTTCTCCCTTTGTATCATAGATGGTATAGGTCGGGATACCATTCGACTCGTACTTGTCGAGGATGTATCCGTATTGCTCCTTCGTGAGATAGTAGTGATCTCCATCGATGTCCGTGATCATCTTCTGCCAGGTAGCCAGAGGCGATGTGGGCGAGGTGATGTATACAAATTGGACATTCTGACCCTTCATCTGACCCTTCATCGGCTTCATAGCCTCGTGACCGGCACGACAAGGACCGCACCATGTAGCCCAGATGTCGATGAGCACTGCTTTGCCCTTGTACTTATCGAGGATAGTCTGAAGGATATTTTCAGGGGTCACGTCATCGTACTTCTGATAGAAGATATTCTCTTGACTGGCCAACTGCCGGACGATACGCTCCTGCTCAGCCTGATACTCACGGACAATAGCCTTGCAATCCTCTGAGGTCATCAACTCAAGTCGTGCTTTCACAGTGTCTTGGTTAGCTTCCTTTAAGAGGACTGGTATCCAATGGAGATCCGTATTATGGGCATTCTTCTCAAAGGCTTTCATGTCATATACGCTTATATCGGTCTCCCAAAACGCTAAACTGCAAGGAGAGTTGGGCTCATTCAGGTACTTCCAAGTGTAAGTATTCTCTTCGTCAGAAAGAGGAAGCATATAGCGGGTTTGCTCCTGATTCTTATTGATATTATCATAGCTGCGCCAAATTGTTCCATCATCATCCTGATGAAATTGGCCGAACATGAATGCAAAATTGCGTGACCACTGCACGAAGTCTGCTTCTGCGGTCATACAGAGCAAATCCTTGGTGGCAGTGGTGTATTTTGATTTTCTGTAAGCGGCAACGCGTTCATGGAAAAGGTCTGTCAGGCACTGTATACGCTCTGCCGGAGTCTCACAATCCTTGACTTTGAGGTAGGTCTTTTCGTCATCCCTGTAGGTATCAAATCGGTTTTTAGCAGTCGAAAGGTCCATGTTGGTCTTAGCGAAGTAGCCCTTGAAAGCTACGAATGGACGATTATCGGTGGTGACCTTCATCAGGATGTGAGTCTCCTGTTCCGGGGCGATGACGATGTTGGCATTGGCCAATCCCTGAACACCTATATGCACCTCGCGAGTGAGCCATAGGGGCACTTCCGCCGTCACGGTGCCATCGTCTGCAAACTCAAACAATTTATACCAATGCTCCCTAATACCTAAAGGCGTGAATCCACCCACGTATAACTTCAACTTCATGTTAGGCTTATAGCCCAGCATCTTCACTTTGATGGTGGCAACACCCTTGTTGATTTTGGCATCGGGCAGAGTCTCGTCCTTGGCGTACTTCACGTTTTTCCATTCATCAGGCAGTACAACTTTCTTTTTAGTCATGCCGTTGCTGATGTTCCAGAACTTGAAGTCGTCATCTGAATATCCCTCCATGAAGTCCATCTCTTGGGTATTGAGTGGCACAGGTTTGAAGTGCAGGGCCAGTTGGGCCGTTCCGCTTGCAGGCATCCAGAAGAGTGAATCGGGTGTCAGGTCTTTCTCCTGCTCACCGGTCTTTGCACCACTTGTTATGGAGTATTTCTTGCCATCGGGTGTTTGCAAGAACGACGTTTTGGCAAAACGAATCCAGTAGTTAGGTATGAAGTTGACCGTGATATGCATCACGGTCTCGGTCTCCTTCAACTCAACCTTGGTGATTTCAAACTTAATTCTGGATTCTCCTATAAAAGCTGTAGGATTTTCCCATACGACGGTTTTTCTTGACTGCCCCATTATTGCGACGAGGGTAAGTAGAATAGTGATGATGATCTGCTTGTTCATAATTTAAGCTTATAATATACGTGAGTTCGGGATAAGAAAATCCTTGTAAAAGTTGGTAATCTCACTAATATTTTGTATCTTTATAGGTGAAAATCAACAAGTTACAAAACAATTAAGTGATGATTACCAAGGACAAAGTTATAGAAATTTTCTGTATTATCGATGAGTTTGACAAGAATTTGCATGCCGAACTGGCAAAAAACCTACAATTACCTTCCCATGACGGTAAAGGAAAGCACTATCGCAACCGCAAGGGCAGACTGTCGGAAAGCGAGATAATGACCATCCTTGTATGCTATCATTTCGGCACGTACAGAAACTTCAAGGAGTACTATCTCAACTGTATCCGTGGACAACTCAGGCAGGAGTTTCCTGACGCCGTTTCCTACAATCGTTTCGTGGAACTCATGCCACGTGTTTTCTTCAAGATGATGATGTTCATGAAACTCTATGCCTTTGGCAGATGCTCGGGTATTTCGTTTGTCGATAGCACAATGATTCCCGTATGCCACAACGTCAGACGATATTTCAACAAGGTATTCAAAGGACTGGCAAAGGACGGCAAAGGTACCATGGGATGGTGCCACGGCTTCAAGCTACACTTGCTGTGCAACGATTGCGGAGAGGTGATAACATTCTGTCTTACAGGGGCGAATGTCGATGACAGGAACGAGCGGGTGTGGTCTGTCTTCACCAGGGTACTCTATGGAAAAGTGTTTGCAGACAGAGGCTATATCAAGAAGGAACTCTTCGAGCATCTCTTTGGCCAGGGAATACATCTCGTACACGGACTGAAAGCCAAAATGAAGAATAAGCTCATGCCCATGTGGGACAAAATCCTGATCAGAAAAAGGTACATCATCGAGTGTATTAACGAACTGCTCAAGAACAAAGCAAACCTTGTGCATTCACGCCACCGTTCCATACACAATTTTATGATGAACATATGCTCGGCACTCACAGCATACTGCTTCTTTGACAACAAGCCAGAGGCATTGCCTGTGCATATAGAAAAGACAAGGCAATTGGAACTGTTTGCATAATAAGCTTATCCCGAACTCGCGCATAATATATACGGTAAATAAGGTATCCCAGACCGGTATGCTTAATGCCATCTTGTTCTCACGGCTATTTCATAAATACATGCGGCCTACGAAAGACTTTACAAATATACAAAAAAATATATCATTTTTCGGAGCACCTGCATAACTTTGTGTTTGGAAAGCCTGGCAAAGTGACAACTAACGGATTGAAATCCTACAAGCATCTTGTAGCAGGACTNNGCAAGAGTACAAGCACCTTGTAGCAGTAGTACAAGATGCCTGTAGGATTTGGATTAAACGCAAGTTCAACCGTGAAAAGAGTGCTTTATACAGGAAATAAGCTGAATATGCACTTGCTTGTTGAATCCGCGCCCTTTCTTTTTTACTGTAAAGACAGAAATTGTTTATTCCCGAACTCGGGTTACGTTGATAACTATGTGGAAAACCCTGTGGAAAACGTTGGGATAACGCATATATTATTCACACTCTCCGAAAACGGAAGTAAGTTTTGAGGATATCAACAGGTTTATTCAAGCATTTTAAAGAAGTTTTCCACACATTTTAAACGAAAAAAGATATAAACTTATTAATTTTGCACCGAAAAGCGGAATTGTGGATAACTTACCGACCATGCTCATTATCAGTAAGAAATAATTAACAGGCAATGTGGGTAAACAGAAACCACGGGTGGAAAACGAAACAGGCAAGAAAAAGCACCGAAAGTTTTCAACTTATCAACGGCATATCATCTACTATCATTCCGTTTTTTAAAGTTTAAAAAGAAAAAGAATATAATATTGTTGCGATGTTGAAAAAGGAATGGATTGAAAAAGGGTTCATTAATGAGCCTGTACCAGCGGATTGCAAATCAGACGTCAATGTATTGAAAGCTGAAATCCGGCGGATGTGCAAGGAAAAGAATGCCGTGATATTGGCACATTACTATACGAAGGGCGAAATACAGGAGATAGCTGACTTTATAGGCGACTCGCTGGCTTTGGCACGCAAGGCGGCCGAGACGGACGCTAAGGTTATCGTGATGTGTGGCGTGCACTTCATGGCCGAGACGTGCAAGATACTGAGCCCGGAAAAGCTGGTGCTTTGTCCCGACCTGAACGCTGGCTGCTCGCTGGCCGACTCGTGCAAGGCCGACGACTTGAAGAAATTCAAGGAAGAGCATCCGGGATATAAGGTGGTAAGCTACGTGAATACGACGGCTGCGGTGAAAGCGCTTACCGACGTGGTGGTGACGAGCGGAAACGCTAAGAAGATAGTGGATACGTTCCCGGAAGATGAAAAGCTGATATTCGGGCCCGACTATAACTTGGGTTCGTATATCAACGAAATAACGGGCAGGAAGATGCTGCTATGGAACGGCGGATGCCACGTGCACGAAAGGTTCTCGGTAGACGAGATTGTGAAGCTGAAGGAGGAACATCCCGATGCAAAGGTGCTGGCTCATCCCGAATGCAAGGGGCCGGTGCTGGCTGTGGCCGATATAGTTGGCTCTACGGCTGTATTACTGAAGCATGCGGTAGAGAACCCGGAGTATGAGTTTATCGTGGCTACAGAGGCCGGAATACTCCATGAGATGCAGCGCCACTGCCCACAGACGAAGTTTTATCCCGTTCCGCCAGAAATAAGCGAAGGAGGAGCAGGCTGCTCGTGCAACGAATGCGACTATATGAAAATGAATTCGCTGGAGAAGATTTACAATGCGCTGAAATATGAGTGGCCTACGGTAGAGGTAGAGCCCGGCGTAGCGGCAGAGGCCGTGAAGCCCATCGAGCGGATGCTGGAGCTGAGCTGATACAGGAAAGACAGCGGGGGTACTCCGGCTCTGGGTTACATCTTCTTTCCTGTGATAAAAGGCACGTAGCGGTAGATAATCCACGTAGCGGCAGTGGCAGCGACGTACACCGCCGCAAAGAGTATGACCACCTGGTGGTAGCGGCCCTCGTATCCGAAGCCTGCGCTAATGGCCAGCCGGCTAAGCAGCAGCGGTATACCCCCTGCCAGGAAGTAATATACGATGGAGTGGCTGCCTGTCCACGACAGCATAAACACATCGGGCAGCCGCTTGCTTACATACACAAGGAAAAGGGTGCTTATCAGTGTGTCGAGGGTGAAGACGCTGAAATGGCTGATGTTGATAGGATATATACAGTTATTCACACCGTATCCTTGTTCAGTTATTTTTATGATAATAAGAATAATTAATAGCAATACAGTGTATAATGGGGTGTTGATACGTTCGAAAAGCGATTCGTGTTTATGGTATAAATATCCTGTATAAATAAATGGTAGTGCTAGCAGTGCGTTGTGGATATTCCATGCATTATACGGTTCGAATTGTGGATGGCTTGTTAATAAAATGGCGGTTATGAACGCTACGGTACAGGCAACGGTTATAAGCTGCCATTTATCTTTTGATATCCACAACAGTAATGCAAAGATTATCTCGGATACCGCTAATGCGGTAACAAACCACGAGGCCCTGCCCACGGGTATGGCCATGAGCTGTTCTGCCACGGTGGTATACTGATGGTGGGCAATGGCTTTAGGCACGGCCATGAGCAGCGTGAAGATAAAGTAAGGCATGATGATGCCGCGCGCAACGGAACGCAGCTTATGGGACAGGGAAAAAGGTTCATACCGAAAGAAAAGGTAGCCCGATACACAGAAGAACGCTATCATGGCGTTAGGCACGTACAGGTTATAGTTGATGATATTGTTGCCGGTATAATACAGTTCGGTATGGTCGAGCAATACGGCGAGCATGCAGATGCCGCGCAGGGTGTCGACCCACAGCTTGCGCCGGCCTATTTGATGATGGCTATCTTGCATACCGTACCCTTATTACCGTCGGCCGTTGCCGTTATCACGTTGTACACGCCCGACGCCACGCGGCGGCCTTTACGGTCGGTTCCGTCCCATGTAAAGGTACCGCCGTTGCTTGTTCCTTCTGCCACGAGATAACCGGTGGCGGTGGTTATTTTAACATCGGCATTGAACGTGAGCCCCATTATTGTTATCATGCCGTTATAATCGGGCGAAACGGGGTTGGGATAAGCATACACGCTGTTCTTGTCCATCACGGCCGACGGCTCGGTGGCATCGCTCGAATAAGAGCAGAGGCCGGCGTCGGTGGCGATGTACACCTCGCCCGTCTGTTGGTTGATGGATATGGCGTTGATGTTGTTCGACAGCAGTTTGCTGTTGGTAACGAGGAAATGCTCTATTTGTGTCATATTATCGGCACTGATAACGTAGATGCCTTGGCCGTTGGTGCCGAACCATTTTCGCCCGGCACCGTCGATGGCGATGCAGCTTATTTCGACGCCGCTCAGCAGGTAGTCGGCATAGTTGGTTCCGTCGTTGCGCGGCACCTTGAATTGCTGGAACGTTACGCTCGGCTGTCCTATCTCGTTGGCAGCCACGTAGAACGGACCGTGGTTGGTGCCTATCCATATATTCCCCTCGATGTCTTCGGTGACGCAGTGCAGCACATCGAGCGTGTACGACAGTCCGTCCTGATTGGTGAATGTCGTATACCTTACGATGGTCGTGTCCGACGGTTGCAGGCAGATGAGCGCCGGGCGGAACCAGTGGTCGCTTACGGTCCATATCAGTCCGTTTGAATCGAGGTAGCATCCGCGCATATTAGGCAAGCCTACATTTTCTTCATGTACGAGCAAGGGCGAAAAGCGGCTCTGCAGCGTGGTGCTTCCTTTCTCTATCACGAAGAGGTTGGCACCCTTTGACTGGCTGTCGAATATCCATAGATTACCGTCCTTATCGAATTTAATGCCGTTGATGATGACATAGTTGGCGCTCAGCACTTTCTTGTCGTAAGCCGAAAGCAGTCCGTCGGCTACGGAGTAGAACCGTTTAAAGAGGCCGTCGTAGAATTCGTAAAGCCCGGTGCGCGCTCCTACGAATACGCGGCGGCTGTCGTAGGGGTCGATGTCGATACAGTCGGTGTCCAGGTAGCGTTGCTTGGTTATGGTATCGAGGCGGTCTTGATAGATGACCCATTGGTTGTCTTTCAGCAGCTGTACCGTACCCGGATAGTTCATGTCGGCCTTTGACGTGAAAGCTCCGCCTACGGTATAGAGCGTATTGTTGAGTAACTTCATTTCATAGAAGTTGTTATACTTCGGCCCTCCGGGATTCAGTGTCTCTACAAGGGGCAGGTATTCCGTATAGTCGGAATTGTCTTCAGCGAAGATGCTGCTGTTATAATCCGTCGTAGCTGTCCAGTTGCCGGCATCGATGAGGTTGCTCGCGAGCGTTGCGGTGAGCACGGTTCCCGACGCTGTGCGCGCATAGATATTGTTGCCGCTGAAACCGACGCTCTTGATGCTTTGCCCCAGATTGTACGTCTCGCTGATTTCAGCATCGGGAACATTCATCTTGATGATGCCGAACCCGGCACACAGGTAGGCAAACTTTCCGCTTACGATGATGTTGTTGATGGTTTTGTCGCCGATGATGGCCTTGCTGTATATATCCGATACGTTGATGATGTCCGAGTTGGTTTCAATCAAGTCGATGTTGCTGTTGCTGTATACGGCTATCAGCCGCTTGGCGCTTTTACACCATTTGATGAGGGTGATGTAAGTATCGTTCAGTCCGTTTACCCGGTCGAAGGTAGTAATCGACCGGTCGTTCTTGTTATACATATACACGTTGTTGCTGGCCAGCACGAAGATGTCATCGCCTGCAGCCTGTATCTGCTGGATGTCATGATAAGCCATGTAGGTTTTCCATGTACCTATTTGTGCTACTGCCAACTGGCAACAGGCAACTGCTAATAATGCGATGACGGTTCTTTTCATACGTTTACTTGGTTCTGATGGGTTTGACTGAAACGCGGCTTTCATCTGTTTAAAAGATAGTCTGCCAGCTTTTTAACGGCTCTTGCCCGGTGACTGATGCTGTTCTTAACGCCGGTGCCCAGTTCGGCGAACGTACGGTCGTATCCGTCGGGTTTGAACACCGGGTCGTAACCGAAGCCCTCCCCTCCCCTCTTCTCGCGGATGATTTCGCCTTCAACGATGCCTTCAAAACATATGTTCTGCGGGCCTGAAGCCTGAAGCCGGGAACCGGGCCTTTCTTCTTCTTTCAATATTAACGCAATAACGGTGCGGAATCGTGCCTTGCGATTGTTATTTTCTCCTAATTCGTGCAGCAGTTTTTTCATATTGGCTTCGCTGTCATGGCCTTCGCCTCCGGCGTAGCGTGCACTGTAGACGCCCGGTGCGCCGCCCAAGGCTTCCACTTCAAGTCCCGTATCGTCGGCAAATGCGCTCATGCCGTAATGCTCATAGACATACCGTGCTTTCTGCGTGGCATTTGCTTCGAGCGTCGTTCCCGTTTCAGGAATATCCGCTTCGCATCCTATGTCGCCCAGCGAAAGCACTTCGATGCTTCCGCCTACTATCTGCCGTATCTCCTCGAGCTTATGGCGGTTGTTAGTTGCAAACACTATTTTCATATAATCCCTTAATTTCAAAATAACATCCCTAATCCGTAATCCAAAAAATTACTATCAATCCCTAATCCTTAATCCTTAATCCCTAATCCCTAATCCCTAATCCTTAATCCTTAATCCCTAATCCCTAATCCTTATCATCAGACTTAACCTTTACTTTCATTTCGTCGAACCCTTCGCCGTAAACGCCGATAACGCTGCTCTGACTGACAAACGCATTGGGGTCGATCATCTTAATCAGGCGGAAGATGTAAACGCTCTCGCGCTTCTTAGCCAGGATACACAACACCTTCATCTCCTGTCCCGTATACCAGCCGTGCCCGTCAAGAATCGTCACGCCGTGATCCATTTGTGTGCC
Organism: Prevotella sp. UBA1378; assembly: GCA_002305505.1. GTDB lineage: Bacteria > Bacteroidota > Bacteroidia > Bacteroidales > Bacteroidaceae > Prevotella. The sequence continues at coordinate 33,641 of DBRC01000023.1, forward strand.
GATGGCATTGGCTATCTCCTGCCATTTCTTGGAGAAAATCATGAACTGCACCGACTCGCGGCGGGCGTTCATCACATAGTCGAGCACAAAATTTTCGATAGCCATCGTGCACAAGCCGAACATCACTTTGTGCGTTCGTTCGATGTATGTACCGAACTGCGGAAAAAACATACAGGTGCCGATGATGAATAAATCGACGAAGATGAGTACTGTGCCGAGCGACACGTTGTGGTACTTGTTGATGGAAGCGGCGATAATATCCGTTCCGCCCGTAGAGCCGTTGTTCAGGAAAACGATGGCAAGGGAGATTCCCGTAGAACAGCACCCGAGGATGAGCGACATAAACTCTTGGTTCTCTCCTAAAATCTTGATGTACCGCCCTTCCGCGTCTACCGGCATAACCATCTGTGCCACCATCAGCATGAAATAGAGCACGAAGATGGCGAAGATGGTTTTCATCATGAACCTGAATCCCAGAATCTTCAATGCCACAATCAGCAGCGAAGCGTTGATGATGAGGTAAGTGTTTGCTATTTTAAATCCCGTGGCATAGAAAATAATGGCCGACAGGCCCGTTACGCCTCCTGTCACAATCTGGTAAGGCATAAGGAAGAGCGTGAACCCCACAGTGTAAATAAGGAGGCCAAGAACTATGAATAAATAGTCCTTGACCTCGTTCCATATCATTCTGTGATCAATGGTCATATATTATTTTACAACGATATTCACCATACGCTTAGGGACGATGATAACCTTTATGATTTGCTTACCGTCGGTATATTTCGCGGCACGCCCATCGGAAAGCACGGCTTGTTCTATGGCAGCGTTGTCGGCATCGGCAGGAAAGTCCATGTCGAAGCGGGTCTTTCCGTTGAAGGCTACACCCAGTTTTACGGTGCTCTCCGCAAGGTATTCTTCGTTCCATGCCGGCCATTGGGCATCGCATACGCTCCCCTCGCCTCCCAACTGCTCCCATAGCTCCTCGGCGATATGCGGGGCAAACGGGGCAATCAGCACCACGAGGGTTTTCAGCATCTCCTTGTTACGGCATTTCAGCTGGTTCAGCTCGTTTACACAGATCATGAAAGCCGAAATCGAAGTGTTGTACGAGAACGTTTCAACGTCTTGTGATACCTTTTTAATCAGCTTATGTACCGATTTCAGTTCTTCCGGCGCCGGCCCGCTATCTTCGGCCGATACGGTACAGAGGTTCCAGAACTTCTTCAGGAAACGGTGGCAACCGTCGATACCGTTTGTGTCCCATGGCTTCGACTGTTCTACCGGGCCGAGGAACATCTCGTATAGGCGCAGCGTGTCGGCACCATATTTCTCAATTATCATGTCGGGGTTGACCACGTTGAACATCGACTTCGACATTTTCTCGATAGCCCATCCGCAAATATATTTTCCGTTTTCGAGAATCAGCTGCGCGTCGCTGTATTCAGGGCGCCATGCCTTGAAGGCCTCGATGTCGAGAACGTCGTTGCTCACGATGTTCACGTCGACGTGTATCGGCGTTACGTCCTTATAGTTGGCGCGCAGGTTTAGCGATACAAACTTGCCCTTGTCCTGCCCTTCGTCGTTTACACGGTATACAAAGTTGCTGCGACCCTGAATCATGCCTTGGTTCACCAGTTTCTTAAACGGTTCGTCAGCGTATGCATAGCCGCTGTCGTAAAGGAACTTGTTCCAGAAGCGCGAATAAATCAAATGGCCCGTGGCATGCTCAGTTCCGCCCACGTAGAGGTCGACGTTCTGCCAGTATTCGTTTATATCCTTTGCCACGAGTGCTTTCCCGTTGTGTGGGTCCATGTAGCGCAGGTAATAGGCCGACGAGCCGGCAAAGCCCGGCATGGTGTTGAGTTCGAGCGGAAAAACGGTTTTGTTGTCAATCAGCGACTTGTCCACCACCTCTTCCTTCACCGTGTCCCATGCCCATTTCGTGGCTCTTCCCAGCGGCGGTTCGCCCGTTTCCGTAGGCTTGTACTCGTCGATTTCGGGCAGCAGCAGCGGCAGCTTGTCTTTCGGTATCATGTAGGGCATGTCGTCTTTGTAATATAAGGGGAACGGTTCGCCCCAGTAACGTTGGCGCGAGAAGATGGCATCGCGCAGGCGGTAGTTTACCTTGATGCGGCCCAATCGTTGGCTCTCCACAAATTTCTTTGTCTTGGCGATAGCCTCTTTTACGCTGAGGCCATTGAGCGAGAACCCTGCAACCGCCGTTTTGCCTTCCATCGGCGAATTCATCATGACGCCTTCCTTGGCGTCGTAGCTCTGTTCGCTGATGTCGGCCCCTTCAATCAGCGGTATGATGGGCAGCCCCATTTCCTTGGCAAAGGCATAGTCGCGCGAGTCGTGACCCGGCACGGCCATGATGGCACCCGTACCGTATCCTGCCAGCACATAATCGCTTACGTAGATGGGTATCTCCTCCCCGGTAAACGGGTTGATGGCATAGCTGCCCGTAAAAACGCCCGTCATCTTGCGGTCGGAGATGCGGTCGCGCTCGGTGCGCTTCTTGGTGCGCTCGATGTAAGTGTCCACCTCTGCTTTCTTGTCGGCGGCAGTGACCTGATGTACGTATTCGCTTTCGGGTGCCAGTACCATGAACGTTACGCCGAACATCGTGTCGGCACGTGTCGTGAAGACGGTTATCGATTGGGGGGCTGTTTCGCCTCCGCTCCCCTCTCCCGGTTCCCCGCGCTTCACCTGGAACTCCACTTCAGCTCCTTCCGAGCGGCCTATCCAGTTGCGCTGCGTGTCTTTCAGCGAGTCGCTCCAGTCGATATCTTCCAGTCCGTCGAGCAACCGTTGTGCGTAGGCCGATACGCGCAGGCACCATTGGCGCATCTTCTTCTGCACCACGGGGTAGCCTCCGCGTACGCTCACGCCGTCCACCACCTCGTCGTTGGCCAGCACTGTGCCCAGCCCAGCGCACCAGTTCACCATTGTTTCGCCCAAATAAGCGATGCGGTAGTTCATCAGCACCTCCTGCTTCTTTTTTTCTGGGAAAGCTTTCCATTCGCTGGCTGTGAAGTGGAGTTCTTCCGTGCAGGCAGCCGAAATATCCTTGGTGCCCATCAGTTCGAAATGCTCGATGAGTTTAATCATCGGCTGTGCTTTATGTGAGGCCAGGCTGTAATACGACTTGAACATGCGCTGGAAAGCCCATTGCGTCCATTTATAATATCCCGGGTCGCAGGTGCGCACCTCTCGGCTCCAGTCGAACGAGAACCCAATCTTGTCGAGCTGTTCGCGGTAGTGGCTGATGTTCTCGTTGGTTGTGATTTCCGGGTGCTGGCCGGTTTGTATAGCATATTGCTCGGCCGGCAGGCCGTAGGCGTCGTATCCCATGGGATTGAGCACGTTGAACCCTTTCAGCCGTTTATAGCGTGCATAGATATCACTGGCGATGTATCCCAGCGGATGGCCTACGTGCAGGCCTGCTCCCGAAGGGTACGGGAACATGTTGAGCACATAGAATTTCTTCTTCTGCTTGTTTTCCACCACTTTGTAGGTATTCTGTTCTACCCACTGCCGGTGCCATTTCTTTTCGATTTCTCTGAAATTGTATTCCATATATATAATTGATGTTTTATGTCAAACAAAGTATATTTAACGGGCAAAGATACGCTTTTTTGGCGTAACGGCAAAATATTGAAAGTGAAAAGTGAAGAGGGAAAACCTAAAAATAAAACCGTAACTGAAAATTAATACGCTTTTTATTTGGGTAATACATATTTTTTGCTATCTTTGCAACATTGATTTAATTATTAAACCATTATTGACTATGAACAGAATTTTACGCTTTTCATTACTTAGTTTGGTGGCAATGTTCTGCGGAACGTTGGCTGCACAGGAAGTGACGCTCGACTTTACGGACAATACAGTATGGAATTTTCCGGTAGACAGCAAGAACAAGACCGTTGATACAAAAACTTTCTCGAACGGAACCTATGCCGTTGAGCTTACAGGTTCTTCGGGTAACGGTTATTACTACAACTCTACCGGTAAATACCTTATGCTGGGAAAGAGCGGTGCCACGCTCAAGCTACCGGTATTCGGCTTTGCAGTGGAGAAAATCGAAATAGTGGGTACATCGACTGCATCGACTGCCGTAACGCAGAATATCTTCGTGGGCGATGAAGCTGTGAGTACGGAGACGAAGGGCGCTAAGGACGTAACCAACGTGTATGCTATCGGCGCTGCCTATCAGGCTGCCGGGAATGTATATACGTTGAAAGTGACAAGTGCGCACAATACGCAGATAGCAAAAATCATAATTTATAAGAAATCTAATGTCGAAGCACCTGTCATCAGTGGCGAGTCAATATTCGAAGAGAGCACAACGCTTACCATTACGGGTGTTGAGGGCAGCATGATTTATTATACTACAGACGATACGACCCCGACGGTAAGTTCGCCGAATCACGGTGCTTCCCCGCTCGTGGTAACGCTTTCGGAAAGCGCCAATGTGAAGGCCATCGCCGTATTGGGTGGCTCAGCGAGCAACGCCACGACGAAGAAAATCGAGAAGGTGGTGTTCGAACCGTTCGATGTGGCTGCCATCAGCAAGATGACTTCGGGTAAGAATTACATCACGGCCAGCTTTAAAAATGCCCAGGTAACCTATGTGGACGATAAGACCGTATATGTACGCGAAGGTGAAAACAGTATAATGATTTACGATATAGGCCTGGAGTTACCTATTGGCTCTATGCTGAACGGCAGCATAAAGGGAGCTGTCAAGATATTCAACAGTATACCTGAAATCATCGCCGTGGCCGGATTCACTTCCAACGAAGACCTCGAGATAGAGGGGTCTGCAGCGCTGGCAGAGCCGGTAGAGATTACGGTGGCCGACATTAAGGAAAAGAAATATCCTTGTGAATACGCAGTGATAAAGAACGTGAACATCGTAAGCAAGGGCGAAAAGTACTATGTTGTGAAAAACAATGTGAATGCGGCAAGCGACTCGGTGCTGTTCTACAAGGGCATCGACGTGAAAGAGTATGCCGACAACGGAAAGGCTTACAACGTGGTGGGTATCTTTAATGCCATATACAACAAGCTTCCCGAGTTCATGCCGATAGAGGTGACGCTTTATGATGATACGGTCAATGCCATCGGGGAAGTGAAGGGCGAAGCCATGAGGGGTAAGGATGTAATCTACAACCTCGCCGGACAGCGCCTGCCGCAGATGCAGCGTGGCCTGAACATCGTCAACGGTAAGAAGGTGATTAAGAACTGAACGGCAGGCTTAGAATAACAGTCGAGAGGGAACTTCCGGAAGCAGGAAGCTCCCTCTCGATGGTTTTACATACTTAAAAAAGAACGGATTATTTTGTATTCTCTCTAAATTACAGTACCTTTGCAATCCAATAAAATCGAAATAAATGGCTACGAAGAAAGACGAACTGACCCCGATGATGAAGCAGTTTTTCGAACTGAAGGCGAAACACCCCGATGCAGTGCTGCTCTTCCGTTGCGGCGATTTTTACGAAACTTACTGCGAAGACGCCGTGATAGCCGCGCGCATCCTCGGTATCACGCTCACACGGCGGAACAACGGTGCCAACGTGAAAGGCTCGGAGATGGCGGGATTCCCCTATCATGCACTGGACACTTACCTGCCGAAACTCGTAAGGGCAGGTAAGCGCGTGGCCATCTGCGACCAACTGGAAGACCCGAAACTGACCAAGAAGCTCGTAAAACGGGGCATCACCGAACTCGTGACACCGGGCGTGGCCATGAACGATAATGTGCTGAATTACAAAGAAAACAACTTCCTGGCAGCGGTGCACTTCGGGAAAGCGGCGTGTGGGGTGGCTTTCCTCGACATATCAACGGGCGAATTCCTCACAGGCGAGGGCACTTACGACTATGTGGAGAAGCTGCTGGGCAACTTCCAGCCCAAGGAGGTGCTCTACGACCGGCAGCGCAAGCACGACTTCGAACGTTACTTCGGTACGCGCTATTGCATTTTTGAACTCGACGACTGGGTGTTTACCGAGCAGAGTGCCCACCAAAAGCTGTTGAAACACTTCGGTGTGAAAACGCTCAAAGGGTTCGGCGTAGACCATCTGAAGAGCGGCGTCGTTGCCAGCGGGGCCATATTGCAATACCTTGAACTGACACAGCATACACAGATAGGGCACGTTACGTCGCTGGCACGTATCGAAGAGGAACGCTATGTGAGGCTCGATAAGTTTACCATCCGTTCGCTCGAGCTCATCAATCCGATGCAGGACGATGGTTCGTCGTTGCTCAATGTCATCGACCGCACGGTGTCGCCCATGGGCGGGAGGCTGTTGCGCCGCTGGCTGGTGTTCCCATTGAAAGACGAAAAACCTATCAACGAGCGGCTGGACGTGGTGGAATACTTCTTCCGCGAGCCCGGATTCCGCCAATGTGTCGATGAACAGCTGCACCGCATCGGCGACTTGGAACGCATCATATCGAAAGTGGCCGTAGGGCGTGTGTCGCCCCGCGAGGTGGTACAGTTGAAGGTGGCGCTGCAGGCCGTACAGCCCGTCAAGGAGGCTTGCCTGCAGGCCGGAAACGGGGTGCTGAAGCAGATAGGTGGGCAGCTGAATCTCTGCGAATCGATCAGGGACCGCATTGAGCGCGAGATTAAGAACGACCCGCCGCAGCTCCTGAACAAGGGTGGGGTGGTGAAAGACGGGGTAAACGCCGAACTTGACGAGCTGCGCCACATCGCTTACTCGGGCAAGGACTACCTGATGAAGATTCAGGAGCGAGAGACGGAACAGACGGGTATCTCGTCGCTCAAGATAGGTTATAACAACGTGTTCGGCTATTACCTTGAGGTGCGTAACACATACAAGGACAAAGTGCCGGCCGACTGGGTGCGCAAGCAGACGCTGGCACAGGCCGAGCGTTATATCACGCAGGAACTGAAGGAATATGAGGAGAAAATCCTGGGGGCGGAGGATAAGATACTGGCACTCGAGAACCGACTTTTCGGCGAACTCGTACTGGCGGTGCAGGAGTTTATTCCGGAGATACAGGCCGACGCTAACCTTATAGCCCAGCTCGACTGTCTGCTCAGTGCGGCCAAGACGGCGGAGGAAAACCATTATATCCGGCCGCAAATCGACTCAAGCGACGTGCTCGACATCAAGCAAGGGCGCCATCCTGTCATCGAAACCCAGTTGCCGGTAGGGGAGAGGTATGTGCCCAACGACATCTACCTCGATTCGGAACGCCAGCAAATCATCATCATAACGGGGCCGAATATGGCCGGTAAGTCGGCGCTGTTGCGCCAAACGGCACTCATCGTGCTGTTGGCTCAAATAGGCAGTTTCGTGCCGGCAGAAGCCGCGAGAATAGGTTTGGTGGATAAGGTGTTCACCCGTGTGGGTGCGTCGGACAATATATCGCTTGGCGAATCTACCTTTATGGTAGAGATGACCGAGGCTTCGAACATACTGAACAACGTATCGCCCCGCTCGTTGGTTCTTTTCGACGAGCTGGGCAGGGGCACGTCTACTTACGATGGTATTTCCATTGCGTGGGCTATCGTGGAATACCTGCACGAGAACGCTAAGGCCAAGGCGCGCACGCTCTTTGCCACTCATTACCATGAGCTGAACGAGATGGAGAAGAACTTCAAGCGCATCAAGAACTACAACGTGAGCGTGAAAGAGGTAGACGGGAAGGTGATTTTCCTGCGGAGGCTCGAGAAGGGTGGGAGCGAGCATTCGTTCGGTATACATGTGGCCGAGATTGCGGGTATGCCGCGTTCGATTGTGAAGCGTGCCAACGTGATTTTAAAGCAGTTGGAGGCCGATAATGCATCGGTAGGCACGGTGGGTAAGCCGACGGCCGAAATCGCCGGTTCGCGCGAGGGCATGCAGCTGTCGTTCTTCCAGCTGGACGACCCTGTGCTTTGCCAGGTGCGCGATGAGATTCTGGGGCTCGATGTTAATAACCTTACGCCTGTTGAAGCGCTCAATAAACTAAATGATATAAAGAAGATTCTATTTTGATTTTCAGTTGCTTTCCCCTTTCCCGCCGCTTACAATGCTGGCGGTAGGCCTTATTTTTCTATTCTCAGTTCAAAAATAAAGCGGCAGCCGTTGTTGTAACTGTTGTCGAGCAGGATATCGCCGTCTATGAGATGGGAAATCTTCTTGCACATCGTAAGGCCGAGGCCCATACCCTGCTTGAAAGTGTCCACCTTATAGAAACTTTCAAACACATGGCTGCGGTTCTCTTCGGCAATGCCGATGCCCGTGTCCGTGATGTTGATGGTGAGCAGGCGGCGCTTTTCGTCGAAAGCGGAGTGCATCGATACGCTGCCTTGTTCGGTAAACTTCAGTGCGTTTTTCAGCAGATGCCCAAGTATCTTCTTTATGCCCTCCTCGTTGCTTTTAAAGACGAAAGTGTCCGGTACGCCGGCAGTGTACGTGAGTGACAGCCGCCCTCTGTTGATTTTCTTTTCATATGTTGAAATCAGCCTGCTGCAAAGTTCGTTGCAGTTGATGTCGTCGGTTTTCGGGTAACGGCTTTTGCTTTCTTCCTGTGCCATCTCAAGCAGTTCGTTAATGATGTTGGTGATTTCGTTGGTATTTTTGCTGATGGCGTTGAGCATTTCGTTGCGTTCTTTGTTGTCAAGGTCATAATCGGGGTTGGTTATGATCTGTGCAAAGCCCGTGATAACGTTCAGCGGTGTACGCATTTCGTGGCTTACATGCTTTATGAAAGCCATTTTCATAAGGTCCGATTCCTCGGCGCGCTCAAGGGCTACCACCAGTTCTTGGTTTTTCTTTATCAGCTCCTTTCTTGTGCGGTGGCGTGTGATAAGCCAGTAGAGCAGGAACAATACGAAGGCGGTAAGCAGCGTGATGGTGATGTAAAGCCACTGTTCGCGATCCCTTATGCTTTGCTTTTCCATCTTGAAGATGCCTATTTTAGCATTCACTTCGTTCAGGTTGTTGAACATCATGTCGCTGTTGAGCGAGTCGATATAGTCGGTTTTCTTTTCCACCTCTTTCATCGACTGTTCATGGTTGCCCATAAGGTTGTAGATTTTTATGCGCATATCGAATTTGTCGATGTTGTTGAAGTCGGTCATTTCCTTATCGATAAGGGTTAAGGCTTCATTGTATTTCTTTTCCGTCACCAGTTTGATGATGGTCAATGAGCCTTTTCCGTATTCATCGAGTCCGGGGTGTTCCGCCTTGTATTTCCAATATTCGTTGTATGCCTTTTCAAACTCGTCGGGCCGGTTCATGAAGAAGGCTATTTCGGCTTTCAGCACCAAGTATTGTTGCCAATATACCGGTATTTTCCGGCTGAGCTCCCCCATTTTCTCGTTCCACATCCATGCGATTTCCGGGTATCGTGTGATTTTCAAGTAAGCCAGCCGCGAATAGATACTGACGAGCGATCCGCTGTCTTCCGGAGCCGTGTTTTTCAGTGCTTCCGAATAGTAGTAGTCTGCCATGCGGTAATTTCCGCGCGATTCGTATATGGTGCCCAGCGCCGAGTAGATGTAGTTATACCGTTCGTTCTTTTTCGCTTTCATTTCCTTCAGCATGGCGTTGGCTTTTTTCAGGGCGCTGTAGGGTTTTTCGTGATCCACGTCGTAGAGCACCTCGTTGAGTATTATCTTGTAGTACGACTCCACGTCTTTTTGCTCTTTGTAGTATTTGAGCAATTCTTTAGAAGCGCTGAAGAATTGTTTTTCCGAATCAGTTTCGTGGTAGTATTTCAGATACCTTTGATATAGGCGGGCGAAAACCGTATCCGACATAGAGGCTGCAGTGGCTCCCGATGCAGACAATATTAATAAGACAGCCAACAGAGTGCTATATCTCCGGATATTCAACATAAATATTCTTTAGTATGGTTTCATGCTTGAACCGTTTTCAAATTGTAACGCAAATTTAATAAGAAAGTTTGGTATTTAAAAATTTATTCATAATTATTTTTGTTCCGGATACGCATTATGTATTTTTATGCTTTTCTTTTCATCCACCGCCCGCCTGCCATGCATGCGATACCGAGTATGATGAACGGTATGCTCAGTATCTGTCCCATGTCGAGCGGGAGTGAGGCCTCGAAATCTTCCTGTATCTCCTTTGTGTATTCAATGAAGAAGCGGAAGGTAAAGATATAAGTGAGGCAAAGCCCGAAGAAGAATCCCGTTCCCACCTTTTGCGGATACTTACGGTAAAGAGCCCACCCGATGAAGAAGAGCAGCCCGTAGGCGATGGCCTCGTAGAGCTGTCCGGGATGGCGTGGCATGGCATCGACGCGTTCGAAGATGAAGGCCCACGGCACGTCGGTCACCTTACCGATGATTTCCGAGTTCATCAGGTTGCCCAGTCTTATGAAACAGGCCGTTACGGGCGTTGCGATGGCGATGTTGTCGAGCACGTGCCACAGGTTCAGCCGTGTGCGCCTGATGTAAAGCCATAGTGCGAGCATCAGTCCGATGGTGCCTCCGTGCGAGGCCAGTCCTTCGAATCCGGTATAGGCTGCGCTCCCTCCGGTGAGCTTGAAGAGCCAGTTGTCGGCGAAATGCGCGTTGCCGTCCACGAAGTGGATGGGCAGCACCATCTCCACCATGTGCGTGAACGAGGTGAGGTAATAGTCGGGCTGGTAGAAGATGCAGTGGCCGAGGCGTGCCCCGATGAGTATACCGAAGAAGCAGTAGATCCAGAGCGGCTCGAACAGTTCGGCCTTTATTTTCTGTTCCTTATACAGCTTTTGCACGATGATGTAGGCCAGTACTAGTCCGATGAGCCAGCAGATGGAATACCAGCGGAACGGGCCGATGTTCAGGTCCGGGTTCCAGATGATGTAGGATAAGATGGAAAGCATTTTTTTGGATTAATGATTAATGATTATTGATTAAGGATTAATAGTACGGGAAGCATTGTAATCGCCGTTCTTTATCACTGCTGAGTGAAGCACGGAAAGCTGTTTCCCTATAATCAGAATCCTTTTCTCTATTTCTTTCAGTTCTTTTTCTTCGATAAAACCTTGTTCTAAAGCTAACTCCAATTCGCATGACACCTCGGTTAAGGAGCCGAATGCTATTTCTATAAACCGTGCTTTCTCCTTTGAAGAAAACCGGCCGAACCCTTCGGCGATATTAATAGGGATTGAAGTTGCTGCTCTCCGTATCTGACTGCTCAGGGCAAAGCGTTCTTCAGCGGGGAATTTCTTTAAAAGCTGATAGATATATTTGGTAAGCTCTTTTGCGTTCTGATATACATCGAGTTTTCGAAAATAAAACAAATCCATCTTTGAAATATGTCTCTATGCTTTAACAATCAATCCTTAATCCTTAATCCGTAATCCGCTTCAACGCCAGCGGGCGTTGAAGCTACACATTAAACCGGAAGTGCATGATGTCGCCGTCCTGCACCACGTAGTCCTTGCCCTCGATGCCCAGCTTCCCGGCTTCGCGCACGGCGGCCTCGGAGCCGTAGCGGATGTAGTCATCGTACTTGATGACTTCGGCCCGGATGAACCCTTTCTCGAAGTCGGTATGGATGACGCCGGCACACTGCGGAGCCTTCCAACCCTTGTGATACGTCCAGGCTTTCACCTCCATCTCGCCGGCGGTGATGAATGTCTCGAGGCGGAGCAGCGAGTAGGCCTTCTTTATCAGCCGGTTGACGCCGCTTTCCTCCAGTCCCAGCTCTTCGAGAAACAGCTGCTTGTCTTCGTACGATTCGAGTTCGGCGATGTCCTCCTCCGTCTTGGCCGCGATGACCATCGCCTCGGCGCCTTCTTCCTTGGCCAGTGCCTCTATTTGTTGCGTGTAAGCATTGCCGGTCTTAGCGCAGGCCTCGTCTACGTTGCATACATAGAGCACGGGTTTGGCCGTCAGCAGGAACAGATTGCGGGCAGCGTCCTGTTCATCCTTGCTTTCGAACGTTACGATGCGGGCGTTTTTCCCTTGTTCCAGAACCTCCTTGTATGCCTCGAGTACCGTTACGGCCAACTTAGCCTCTTTATTGCCGGCGGCGGCAGCCTTCTGTTGCTTTGCCAGCTGTGCCTCGATGGTCTCGAGGTCCTTCAGCTGTAGCTCGGTGTCGATGATTTCCTTGTCGCGTATCGGGTCGATGGTGCCGTCTACGTGCGTAATGTTTTCATCCTCGAAACAGCGCAGCACATGGATGATGGCATCCGTCTCGCGTATGTTCCCGAGGAATTTATTGCCCAGTCCTTCGCCTTTCGAGGCTCCTTTTACGAGTCCGGCGATGTCCACAATCTCGCACGTGGCGGGCACGATGCGCCCCGGGTGTACGATTTCGGCCAGCTTTGTCAGGCGTTCATCCGGAACGGTGATTACGCCCACGTTGGGTTCGATGGTGCAGAACGGAAAATTAGCTGCCTGCGCCTTGGCGCTCGACAAGCAGTTGAAAAGCGTGGACTTACCCACATTCGGCAATCCCACGATACCACATTTTAATGACATCTTGTTATAAACGTTTATATATCTTTGGTGCAAAGGTAATAAAACAATCGGGAAATATACAGCCGGCGGGCGGAAAAAGTGGATTATTTGCTGAAAAAGTTTGGCTTTTCGGGATATTCCCTTTATCTTTGCAGTGGGATTGGGCTCGCTGCCTCTTCCCGGAACTTTATGGAATAAGAAGCGTTATGCTTATCTTGCATTCAGAAACCTAGGAAATTTCTATATCACGCAGGAGATAGTATAGTGGTTCTCACGTTTAGCGTGGGCTGCTATCATTACATCTTTGCGTGTGGGTTTTCCTAGGGCCTCTGGATGGAGAGTTTTGTATACAGTGCCACGCTTTCTCTTGTTTAACTGATTTTGGGCTACTTGGTGTCTGGTGGCCGTTTTAGAATATGATGGATAAGTTTTATCGGCTTTGGCTGTCATTAACAAGGCATTTACCTGACGGTTACCAGTTCTATAGTGGCCCTTACCATGGAGGTAAAGCGGTTTACACGTATATTCCGTCGGACGGGGGCAGACTGTTCGACGGGATTTTCCGCTACAAGAGTAGGATTTGTTATGGGGCGATGATGGACAAGGAGGGGTACGACAAAGTGAAGGGAGAGTTTAAGGATAACAGGAAGAACGGCCGGTGGACCTTCCTGAGGAAGGACCAGTTTATCGCCAAACGACTGGAGACGTTTTTCAATAACGGCGCTGTAGACGGTGACCTGCGTTATGACGTGCAGACAAGGAGTTTCAGCAAAAGCAAGTGCAGTTTGGCCTTGTTTTTCAAGGTGAGGGCAAACGTGGTGACGGGCGACATCGATGGCATCATCGACGGAGGAGCGTTCCACGGTCATTGCGACGAGGGGGGATATCCCGACGGCAGGTGGAAGATAGAGTGGAAGACGGGCGACTCGCGCTCGAAGACGGATTACGAAGAGTGGGAGCACGGCGCTGTGAAGCGGGCTTATTCGGTAAATCATACTAACGGAAACCGCACCTTCATCGATGCTTACATCCTGCGGCTCGTGGAGAGCATCCTGAGCTACGACTGCATGGAACTGCTGCAAATCATACGCCGGGGCGATTCGCTGGGCACAATACAGATAAACACGAAATAAGCATTTACAGGTAAAGAGAGACAAAAATGCTATTAGGACAAAGAATCAAGGAGATAGCTGCCGAGAAGAATCTGTCAGTCATCTGGCTGGCTGAACAGATGCATTACGAGCGGAGCAACATCTATGACATATTCCGCCGCGACAACATAGATGTGAGGCTGCTCATACGCTTTTCAAAGGTTTTGGGGTATAACTTCCTTGCTGACGTGGCAGAGGAGGTGGAGCGCGAGCTGTGGGGGGAGGCGGCGGAATAGGTTCTCGCGGCCTGCCATTTCAATGCGCCTCGAGCCAGTTGGCGCCCCATCCGCTGTCGGCCACGAGAGGCACTTGCATGGGGAAGGCGGCCTGCATCTCTTCCACCACGATGCGCTCCACGCGCTCTTTCTCGTCGGGATATACCGAGAAGTTGAGTTCGTCGTGCACTTGCAGTATCATCTTTGAGCGGATGTGTTCGGCCTCGAAGCGGCGCGCAATGCGTATCATGGCCACCTTGATGATGTCGGCCGCCGTGCCCTGTATGGGTGCGTTGATGGCGTTGCGCTCGGCGAAGCCGCGCACGGTGGCGTTGGCGCTGTTGATGTCGGGCAGGTAGCGGCGGCGGCCGAAGAGCGTGGCCACGTAGCCCTGCCGGCGGGCCACCTCTTTGGATTGCTCCATGTACTGCTTCACCTTGGGGAAGCTGTCGAAGTAGCCGTCGATGAGCTGCCGGGCTTCGTCGCGGCTGATTTCGAGGCGTTCGGCAAGGCCGAAGACGGTGATGCCATAGATGATGCCGAAGTTGGCGCGCTTGGCTTTGGTGCGCTGGTCGCGGCTGACGTCGCCGATGCCCGCCTTATAGATTTTGGCGGCCGTGGCGGTATGGATATCATGGCTCTCGCGGAAGGCCTCGAGCATGTTCTCGTCGCCGCTGAGGTGGGCCATCACGCGCAGTTCTATCTGACTGTAGTCAGCTGAAAAAAACAGACACCCTTCTTCGGGGATGAAGGCCTTGCGTATCTCCTTTCCGTCTTCTCCGCGCACGGGGATGTTCTGCAGGTTGGGGTCGCTCGAGGAGAGGCGGCCCGTGGCCGTAACCGTTTGGTTGAACGAGGTGTGTATGTGGCCGGTGCGCGGGTTGATGAGCTGGGGCAGGTTGTCGACATAGGTGCCGAGAAGCTTTTTTATTCCCCTGTATTCCAGGATGTGGGCCACTATCTCGTTTTTGCCTTTCAGTGCCTGCAGCACCTCCTCGTTTGTGATATACTGCCCCGTCTTCGTCTTTTTCGGCTTGTCTACAATCTTCAGTTTACCGAAGAGGATGTCGCCCACTTGCTTGGGCGAGGCGATGTTGAATTGTTCGCCTGCCAGTGCATAGATTTGTTTCTCCACTTCAGCCATTCTTGCTGTCAATTCCTTTGACGTTTCAGCCAGTGAGGCGGTGTCGATTCTGATTCCGTTCATTTCCATTTCGGCCAGTATGGGCATCAGCGGCATCTCTATGTTGTAAAAGAGTTCTTCGGCACCGAACCTCTTCAGTTCCGGTTCCAGTTTGTTTTTCAGCTTCAGGGTGACGTCGGCGTCTTCGGCGGCATACTCGTATACCATCTCCGGGGCGAGCGAGCGCATGGACCGTTGGTTCTTGCCTTTGGGTCCGATAAGCTCTTCGATGTGTATGGTGCGGTAGTGCAGATAGATTTCCGCCATGTAGTCCATGTTGTGGCGCAGTTCGGGTTGGATGAGGTAGTGGGCAATCATCGTGTCCCACATGGGGCCGGCCAACCGCACACCATAGCGGCGGAGCACCTCTAAGTCGTACTTGAGGTTCTGTCCGATTTTAAGGATGTTCTCGTCTTCGTACAGCGGTTTAAAGATGTTAACAATTCTTTGCGCTTGTTCACGGTCTTCGGGAACGGGCACATAAAATGCTTCATTTTCCTCGACGGCGAAGCTCAATCCTACCAGTTCGGCGTCGATGGCGTTCGTTGACGTAGTTTCCGTATCTATACTGAGATTTTTTTTTGTCCTAAAATAATCAAAGATTTTGATTAAATCCCGCTCATTATCAATGAGTTTATAGTCATGAGGGGTGGTTTTAAGCGTCGAATAGAGGGCGTTTTCGGAAATTTCCGGGGCGTTGGCCGGAAAATTGGCAAATAAATCGAGCTGTTGGTTATTGGATTTTAACTTTTGTTCTGTTTTTTTTAGAATTTTATCTGCGAAGCGTTTAAACTCCAGTTCGTCGAACAATTTGCCCAGTGCCTCCTCGTCGGGGTTGGTCAGTTTCAGTGCATCCATGTCGAGTTCGATGGGCACATCGGTTTTGATGGTGGCGAGGAAGCGCGACATCTTGATGTCGTCGGTATGTTCGATCACTTTTTTCTGGAGCGCCCCCTTCAGTTCGCCGGTGCGCCCGAGCAGTCCGTCTATGCTGCCGAACTGGCCTATCAGCTTCACGGCGGTTTTCTCGCCGATGCCCGGGCATCCGGGGAAGTTGTCGGCCGAGTCACCCATCAGGGCCAGCAGGTCAATTACCTGCTCTGTAGAGGCGATGCCGTATTTTCTGGTCACCTCTTCCGGCCCCATCACTTCGTATCCGCCCCCATGCCTTGGGCGGTAGATGAACACCGAGGGGCCCACCAGCTGTCCGTAGTCCTTATCGGGCGTGAGCATATAGGTTTCGATGCCTTGCCGTCCGGCCTCCGTGGCCAGCGTGCCGATGATGTCGTCGGCCTCGTATCCGTCGGCTTGCAGGATGGGGATGCGGTAGGCCTCGAGCAGCTGCTTGATGATGGGCACCGAGGTTCTGATGTCTTCGGGTGTTTCCTCGCGCTGTGCCTTATAGGCGGGGTAGGCTTCGCTGCGGAAGGTGGGGCCGTGGGGGTCGAAGGCCACGCCGATGTGTGTGGGTTTTTCCTTGGTGAGCACCTCGTTGAGCGTATTTACGAAGCCCATGATGGCCGATGTGTTGAGTCCTTTCGAATTGACCCGCGGGTTTTTGATGAACGCGTAATATGCCCGGTATATCAGTGCGTATGCATCTATAAGAAACAGTTTATCCATGATTCTATTAATTTTCCGTGTAAAATTACTAAAAAATTATTCAATATCCCGAACTTTTCACTACTTTTGCAACAAATTTCTTGTGCAATGGACTATTTATCTCTCATAACACAACCGATAGAAAAAGATTTGAACGATTTCATCGCATTGTTCGAGCGGTCGCTTACGCATACCGAAGGGCTTCTTTCGCAGGTGCTCGAGCATATCCGCCAGCGGGGCGGCAAGCGGATGCGTCCGATGCTTATTCTGCTGATGGCCAAGTGTTACGGCCGGATATCGTCCGTAACGCAGAATGCCGGTGTGGGGCTCGAGCTGCTGCATACGGCCAGCCTGGTACACGACGACGTGGTGGACGAGAGCAGCGAGCGGCGCGGGCAGGCATCGGTGAATGCCACGTATAATAATAAGGTAGCCGTGCTGACGGGTGATTACCTATTGTCTACGGCGCTGCTCCACGTATCGTATACGGACAACCAGACGATTATACAATATCTCTCGGAGCTGGGGCGTACGCTGGCGAGCGGGGAGATACTCCAGCTTTCAAACATACAGAATCAGGAGGTTTCGGAAGATGTTTATTACCAGGTGATTAAGCAGAAGACAGCGGCTCTCTTCGAGGCTTGTGCCGGTATCGGTGCGCTCTCGGCCGGAGCTACGCCGGCACAGGTGGAAGCGGCAAAGCTGTTCGGGCAGAATCTGGGTATTATCTTCCAGATACGCGATGATATCTTCGACTATTACGAATCGAAGGAAATAGGTAAGCCTACGGGGAACGACATGGCGGAGGGTAAACTGACGCTTCCCATTATCTATGCCTTGAGGAACACGCGCTACGAGTCGATGAACAAGTTGGCGATGAAAGTGAAGAACGGTACGATAAATACCGATGAAATAGCCGTTTTAGTAGAGTTTGCTAAGGCGAACGGCGGTATCGACTATGCCGAGAGGCGCATGAACGAGTTCCGTTCGCTATGCCTTGATTTCCTCGACAGCGAGGTGAAGGACGCACCGATAAAATCGGCTCTGCGGGCATACGTCGATTTTGTGATAGAAAGGAATAAATGATTTTCTGGATTACGGATTTTCTGGATTAATGATTAAGGATTAGGGATTAAGGATTGATTGCAAGTTGGTTCGGAATGTACCTTTCCTATCGACAAAACTATCAATCCTTAATCCCTAATCCTTATTCATTAATCCAGAATGCCATTAAAAGTGCTTCGTTTCCACGCCGATGACCTCGCTGAGCAACATGTTGGCCAACCGGCTGGTGCCTAAGCGGAGCCACTGGTTGGTGAGCCATTTCTCGCCCAGCACCTCTTTTACGATGGTGTAGTAGATCAGTGCATCGGTAATGGTGTTCAGCCCGCCGGCAGGCTTGAAGCCGATTTGGATGCCCGTTTCGTCGTAGTATTCCTTGATGGCCTGGCACATTACGTAGGCCGCCTCGGGCGTGGCCGCAGGCTCCAGTTTGCCTGTAGAGGTCTTGATGTAATCGGCGCCTGCATACATGGCGAGGATAGAGGCTTTCTTGATGTTCTCGGCCGTTTTGAGGCAGCCGGTTTCCAGTATCACCTTCATCTTCTTGTCGCCGCATGCCTGCTTCAGCTCTTGAATCTCGTCGCATACGCCCTCGTAATCGCCGCTGAGGAACTTGCCCACCGGCATCACGATGTCAATCTCCGTGGCACCGTCTTTTACGGCCAGTGCCGTTTCGGCCACCTTCACCTCTATGAGGGCCTGCGAGCTGGGGAAACTGCCCGATACGCAGGCTATTTCCACACCGTCTACCTCCAGTGTCTGGCTTACCGTCTTGGCGAAGCACGGATATACGCAGATGGTGGCCAGGTGGGGTAGGTCGGGGTAGGCCTCGTCGTACTGGTTCACGCGCTCGGTAAAGGCCATTACGCTTTCCTCCGAGTCGGTGGTCT
The DNA here is from genome assembly GCA_002305505.1 of Prevotella sp. UBA1378. GTDB lineage: Bacteria > Bacteroidota > Bacteroidia > Bacteroidales > Bacteroidaceae > Prevotella. Next base: position 52,186 of record DBRC01000023.1, read on the forward strand.
GCAGGGTGGTGAGCTCTACCGAGCCGAGCAGGAACTTCTTCACCTCCGGTGTATCGTTCTGGTGCACTTTCGTGGCAATCAGTTGCTTGATGGCTTTGCGCACTTCCTCGTCCGAGATATCCGTGTTGTACTTGGCCAGTGCCTCTTCGTACTTACTCTTTTGTCCTTGATGTTCTGCCATAGTTCTTTTTATTTTAGTTTTGGGTTACTAATATGTCTTGTTTTATCCCTGTTCGTCTTTTTATCGATGCTTTTGCGCAGTTCTTCCGTCAGGTCGACACCCGTTTGGTTGGCCAGGCAGAGCAGCACCCACAGTACGTCCGCCATCTCTTCGCCCATGTTCTCCTGTTCGCCCGGTTTAAAGCTCTGTTCGCCGTATTTACGCGCCATTACCCGTGCCAGTTCGCCCACTTCCTCGGTGAGCACCGCCAGGTTCGTCAGTTCGGAGAAATAGCGTACGCCATATGTCTTTACCCATTGGTCTACAGCCTCTTGCGCTTCCTTTATCGTCATAGCAGTATATATCCTTGCATTAAAATAATCTTTGATCCCTAGTCCTTAACCCGGAATAGTATCCATCCCTAATCCTTAATCTAAAATCATTCCTTCCCCTTGGTATCCATACAGATGGTTACGGGCCCGTCGTTCAGCAGTTCCACCTTCATATCAGCTCCGAATTCGCCGGTGCCTATGGGTTTACCCATCGCTTCGCCCAGACGGCTGCAGAAAAGCTCGTACAGCGGCACGGAAATCTCATGGCGGGCTGCCCTTAGCCACGAGGGCCGATTGCCCTTCTTGTAGCTTGCAAACAGCGTAAACTGGCTCACGGCGATGATATCGCCGCCAACATCCATGATGGAGCGGTTCATTACGCCCGCTTCGTCGTCGAAAACGCGTAGTCCGACGATTTTGCGCACCAGCCAGCCTACGTCCTCTGCCGTGTCGGCTTCTTCGATGCCTACGAGGATGAGGTATCCCTTTCCTATCTTTGATTTCACTTCGCCGCCGATGGTTACGCTGGCTTTAGCTACGCGCTGGATGACTGTTCTCATATCGCAAAGGTAGTATTTTTTTGTTGAACAAAAAGAAATATTGCAAAATTTCTGAGATTTATTGCAAAATTTCTGAGATTTATTGCAATAAATGAATTAGACTATTGTGCTGCTGTATCGCCGGGAGGGTGGAAGTGGGTATAAACGAGCTTGCCTTTGGCACGGCCGATGATTTCCTCGAGTTCGGCAGCCTCGGCTTCCTTTATTCTTTTTACGCTTTTCAGCTTGGATAACAGTGTCTCCCTGGTTTTGATACCGATACCTTTTATTTCGTCTAACTCGCTGTGTAACTGATGTTTAGAACGCTTATCGCGATGAAAGGTGACGGCAAACCGGTGCACCTCGTCTTGGATCTGCGTAAGCAGGCGGAAGAGCTCCGAGTCGGTCTTCATACCGATGACGCGTGGTGGGAATCCGTAAAGCAGTTCGTTGGTGCGGTGGCGGCTGTCCTTAGCCAGTCCGGCAATGGGAATATCGAGGTTCAGCTCGTCTTGCACCACCTCCCTGATAACCTCCATCTGGCCTTTTCCGCCGTCGGCAATGATGAGGTCGGGTAGGGGCTGCTGCTCCTCCACGAGGCGCATGTACCGGCGGCGCACCACCTCTTTCATTGAAGCGTAGTCGTCGGGGCCCTCTATGGTTTTGATGTTGTACTTCCTGTAGTCCTTCTTCGACGGCTTCAGCCGCTTGAACACCACGCAGGCGGCCACGGCATCGGTGCCGGATATGTTGGAGTTGTCGAAACACTCTATTTGGTAAGGCATTTCCGGCAAGTGCAGGTAGTCTTGTATTTCTTTCATCAGTCGCACCGCTTTTTGTTCCGGATTCAGCTTCTCTGCCTGTTTCAGGCGGTCGAATTTGTACTGTTTCCCGTTCATGACAGAGAGGTCGAGCAATGTTTTCTTGTCGCCCCGCTGCGGCACGGTGATGGTGACGCCGTCCATGGCGAGGTCGATTTCCTTTGGGAGGATAATCTCCCTGGCACGGCTTTTAAAGCGTCCGCGCATCTCCACGATGCCCAGGGCCAGTAGCTCCTCGTCGGTTTCGGCCAGTTTTTTCTTGTATTCGAAGGTGAAGCTCTGGTTGATAGAGCCGTTAGACACGTGTATATAGTTGATAAATGCCGTTTTATCGTCGTTGGTGATGCTGAATACATCCACGTTGTTGATGGTGTGGCTCACCACCTCGCTCTTTGTTACGAACGAGTCGATGAGCAGGTATTTCCGCTTCACCTCCTCCGCTTCCTCGAATCTCAGCTCTTCGGCCAGCCACCCCATCTCTTCGTGCAGGCTGCGCAGTATCTCGCGTGTGTTCCCCTTGAGTATCTCGCGTGCCTGGGCGATGTTCCTTTGATAGTCGTCGTAGGTTTGCTTTGCCACGCAGGGAGCGCCGCAGTTCTTTATGTGGTATTCCAGGCAGACGCTGTATTTCTTCTTCCTGATACCCTCCTCGGTGATGGGGAAGCGGCATGTGCGGGGATGGTAGAGTTTTTTTATCAGGTCGAGGACAGCGTACATCGAACTGATGTGGGAATAGGGGCCGTAGTACGTGCCCCACTTCTTATTTATGGTACGTGTCTTGAAGATACGCGGGTACAGTTCGTTGGTGATGCAGATGCTGGGATACGTCTTGCCGTCCTTGAGCAGGACATTATACCGCGGGTTATACTTCTTGATGAGCGAGTTTTCGAGCAGTAGGGCGTCTTCTTCCGTATTCACCACGGTATACGTGATGTTGTGTATCTTGGATACCAGTACTTTGGTCTTGAAGCGGTCTACCTCGGCATGGAAATAGGAAGAGACACGGCTTTTGAGGTTTTTTGCTTTGCCTACATAGATAATGGTTCCGTCGGCATCGTAATACTGGTAGCTGCCCGGTTTCTCGGGCAGCGAGCTTACAATGCCTTTCAGGTGGGCCAGCCGCCTTTCGTTCTCTTCCTTTGTCATGCTTTGTTATGTTTTTTGTTTCACGTGGAACTTCCTTCCTTATACTGTTAACAAGGTAGTTATTTCGGTATCCACATCGAATAATTTCCGGCCCTGTAAGCCTTCGTCCGTTATTTCAATGATGAAGTTCATGTAAATCTTTCGCGGGTTAAACTTCTTCACGAGGTTGTATGCAGCTTTCATTGTTCCTCCTGTGGCTAAAAGGTCGTCGTGCAGCAGTACGATGTCTTTTTCGTTGATGGCATCTTCGTGTATTTCGATGGTGTCTTCGCCGTACTCCTTCGTGTAGCTTTCTTGGATGGTGACTGCGGGCAGTTTTCCGGGTTTGCGGCACAGTACGATGCCTGCACCCAGTTTTACGGCGAGGGCGGAGGCCATCACGAATCCGCGGCTTTCAATGCCTACAATCTTTGTGATGCCTTTGCTTTTGTACATTTCGTACAGCTCGTCGACCATGATCTGCAGACAGGCCGGATTTTTAAAGAGGGTTGTTACGTCGCGGAAGTTGATGCCCTTTTGCGGGAAATCCGGTATGCACCGCAGGTTGGCCATTAATGTTTTGTTGTTCATAATCAGTGAGTTATCGTTTTATTTTAATCGTTTTGTTTCACGTGGAACGGTGGTTGTTTTTTGTGGGGTCGTAGGGAAGGCAGGTGGGTGTGGTAGGCAGGGGTTAGCGCCCTAACAACACCAACATAACATTAATATCGCTTGGTGATACGCCGGGTATTCTGCTTGCTTGTGCAAGAGTTTCGGGGGCGATGGCTTCAAGTTTTTGCCGGGCTTCGGTTGATAACTGGCGTATTTGGGAATAGTCGAAGCGCCCTTTTATCTTGATGTTCTCTAAGCGGTGCATCTTTTCGGCAATTATCCGTTCGCGGTCGATGTATCCTTTGTATTTCATTCGGATTTCAGCAGTTTCGGCAATTTCTTCTTTTCGATTAATCGGCCGGTTTAATATCTCCTTTAAGGATGGGATAAGTTCGGAAAGAATCTTTAGGTTGAGCTGTGGGCGGCTTATAAGGTCGGTTAATTTACAGCTTTCGCGCAGTGTGGTTGTGCCGAGGTGTTCGAGAGCGGGATTGATAAAATCTTTTTTTATGAGCGTTGTATTGCAAAAATTCTCGATTTCTTCGATATGTTTTTTCTTTTCCATCCACCAGTCGTAGCGGTCGCGCTTGGCGATGCCTATGGCGTATGCCTTTTCTGTCAGGCGTGCGTCGGCATCATCTTGGCGCAGCAGTATGCGGTATTCTGCTCTTGAGGTGAACATGCGGTAAGGTTCGTCGACACCTTTGGTGGTAAGGTCGTCGATTAATACGCCGATATAGCTTTCGTCGCGGCGCATTACGAACGGTTCGCCGCCCGAACAGTGTATGGCTGCGTTGATGCCGGCCACGCATCCCTGTCCGCCGGCCTCCTCATACCCGGTAGTGCCGTTCACCTGTCCGGCGAAGAACAGTCCGCCGATTATTTTCGATTCCAACGACTGTTTCAGTTGGGTTGGGTCGAAGTAATCGTACTCGATGGCATAGCCCGGTCGGTAGACTTTTACATCGCGCAGGGCCGGTATTTTCCTTAGTGCTGCAACCTGTATTTCCATGGGCAGCGATGAGGAAAAGCCGTTCAAGTACATCTCGTTGGTTGTTTCGCCTTCCGGCTCGAGGAAGAGCGGGTGCTGCTCTTTGTCGGGGAAGGTGGTGAGCTTTGTTTCGATGCTGGGGCAATAGCGTGGCCCGATGGACTGTATTTGCCCGTTGAAAAGGGGCGAGTCAGCCAGTCCGCCTTTCAGTGTTTCGTGCACCTCGCTGTTGGTGTTGCACGTCCAGCACGGCAGTTGCTTGAGCAAGCGGTGCGGCCCCATGTAGCTGAACTGGTGGAAGTCGTGCTCTCCCTGCTGTATCTCCGTGTCCTCGAAGTGTACGCTGCGCTTATCGATGCGTACGGGTGTCCCTGTCTTCATGCGGTAACTGCGGATGCCGTGCCGCGTGATGCTTTCGGTGAAGCGGGTCACGGCCGGTTCGGCTATCCGCCCGCCCGGCACCATTGCCCTCCCGATATGCATCAGTCCGTTGAGGAATGTCCCGGCAGTGATGATGATGCTCTTTGCCCTGAGCTCCACCCCCCATATTGTCCGCGCGCCCGTTGCCTGACCGCCTTCAACGAGCAGTTCATCTGCCTGGTCCTGCCAGATGTCGAGACGGTCGGTACTGTCGAGTATCCCGCGCCATTTCCATATAAACTTTTCGCGGTCGCACTGCGCCCTTGGGCTCCATACTGCCGGCCCTTTCGACCTGTTCAGCATGCGGAACTGTATGGCCGTGGCATCCGTCACGTGTGCCATTTGTCCGCCGAGCGCATCGATTTCGCGCACGATCTGCCCTTTGGCGATTCCGCCCACGGCGGGATTGCACGACATCTGCGCGATTTTGTTCATATCCATCGTCATGAGGCAGGTTTGTGCCCCCATATTGGCAGCCGCCACGGCAGCCTCACAACCGGCGTGCCCGCCGCCTATGACGAGAACATCGTAATTTAAAATCATAATCGTTTTGATGAAACATTGGAATTCCGTCGCAAAATTAAGCATAAATATTGAATTTTACTCTAAAATACTTTGAATTATCATTATTTTATAGTAATTTTGCGCTCAAAAGTAGCGGTTTTATACCTATTATCAAGTAGCGATACTCATTTCCCGAAAGACGCTTTGCGGCTAGTCATGTTAATGCAAATAATTTTAGTTTAACAGTTAAATAATTAAATTTCAATCAATTATGTGGTTAATTAATTCATCTATTGGTCGAAAAGTTGTCATGTCCGTTACGGGTATGGCGCTCATTTTGTTCTTGACATTCCATTGTTGTATGAACATTGTGGCGCTGTTCTCGGGTGAGGCCTACAACACGATCTGCGAATTGCTTGGCGCCAACTGGTATGCCGTTCTGGCAACCCTTGGCCTGGCCGGCTTAGCTGTCGTTCACATTGTTTTTGCTTTCATCCTGACAGCTCAGAACCGTACAGCCCGTGGCAACGGGCGTTACGAGGTGTCTGCCAAGCCGGAGAAGGTAGAGTGGGCGTCGCAGAACATGCTTGTGCTCGGGCTGATTATCGTGCTCGGCCTGTTGCTCCACTTGTTCAATTTCTGGTACAACATGATGTTCTCCGAGTTGTTCCCTTCCATCCATTACGACCCGGCTCCGGCCGATGGTTTCGGTAAGATGATTACAACTTTCGGCAATCCTGTTTACGTAGTGCTTTACATCGTATGGCTCGCAGCCCTCTGGTTCCATCTGAGCCATGGTTTCTGGAGCGCCCTCCAGACGCTGGGCTGGAGCGGTAAGACATGGTTCTGTCGCTGGAAGCTCATCGGCTTGGTTTACACCACGCTGCTGATGCTCGGTTTCCTCATAGTAGTATTGGCATTTGCCTTCGGCTGTGCGCCGAGCCTTTATGTAGATTAGGGATTAGGGATTAAGACAAAAAATAATATTTAAGATTTAGTTATGGCTAAGCAAATAGATTCAAGAATTCCAGAAGGCTCAGTGGCCGAGAAATGGACCAACTATAAAGCTCACCAGCGCCTGGTGAACCCCAAGAACAAGCTGAAGCTCGACGTCATCGTGGTAGGTACGGGGCTGGCCGGTGCCAGTGCTGCCGCCTCGCTCGGCGAGATGGGCTTCAATGTCATCAATCTCTGCATTCAGGACTCCCCGCGCCGTGCTCACTCCATTGCCGCACAGGGCGGTATCAATGCAGCTAAGTGCTATCAGAACGACGGCGACTCCGTGTACCGTCTGTTCTATGACACCGTGAAAGGCGGCGACTACCGCGCCCGTGAGGCCAATGTTTACCGTCTGGCCGAGGTGTCTAATAATATCATCGACCAGTGCGTGGCCCAAGGCGTGCCTTTTGCCCGCGAATACGGCGGCATGCTGGCCAACCGTTCGTTCGGCGGTGCCCAAGTGTCGCGTACGTTCTATGCGAAAGGCCAGACGGGCCAGCAGCTGCTCCTCGGTGCTTATTCTTCGCTGAGCTGCCAGGTGAAGGCCGGAAAGGTGAAGCTCTATACCCGCTATGAGATGGAAGACGTGGTTATCGTCGACGGCCGTGCCCGCGGCATCATCGCCAAGAACCTCGTCAGCGGCAAGCTGGAGCGTTTCTCCGCCAATGCCGTAGTCATCGCCACCGGCGGCTACGGTAATACCTACTTCCTCTCCACCAATGCCATGGGCTGCAACTGTACGGCTGCCATCCAGTGCTACCGCAAGGGTGCCTATTTTGCTAACCCGTCGTATGTGCAGATTCACCCCACTTGCATCCCCGTCCACGGCGACAAGCAGTCGAAACTGACGCTGATGTCGGAGTCGTTGCGTAACGACGGCCGCATCTGGGTGCCAAAGAAAATCGAAGATGCCAAGGCGCTGCAGGCAGGCACCAAGCAGGGTTATGAGATTCCGGAGGAAGACCGCGACTACTACTTGGAGCGCCGTTATCCGGCATTCGGCAACCTTGTTCCGCGCGACGTCGCCTCGCGTGCTGCCAAGGAGCGTTGCGACAAGGGCTTCGGCGTGAACAACACTGGCTTGGCGGTATTCCTCGACTTTTCCGAGTCGATCAACCGTCTGGGTATCGACGTCATCATGCAGCGTTACGGGAACCTCTTCGAGATGTACGAAGAGATTACCGACGTGTTCCCCGGCAAGCTGGCCCAGGAAATCGGCGGCGTGAAATACTACCACCCGATGATGATTTACCCTGCCATCCACTATACGATGGGCGGTATCTGGGTTGACTATGAACTGCAAACTAGTATCCGGGGCCTGTTCGCCATCGGCGAGTGCAACTTCTCCGACCACGGTGCCAACCGCCTCGGCGCCTCCGCACTGATGCAGGGATTGGCCGACGGCTACTTCGTGCTGCCGTACACCATACAGAACTATCTGGCCGACCAAGCCGTATGGCCGAAGGTATCTACCGACCTGCCCGAGTTCGAGGAAGCCGAGAAAGGCGTACAGGCCGAAATCGACCGCATGATGAGCATCAAGGGCAAGCGCTCTGTTGATTCCATCCACAAGGAGCTGGGCCACATCATGTGGGAGCATGTGGGCATGGGCCGTACCAAGGAAGGCCTTGAGGAAGGGTTGAAGCTGATGAAAGAACTGCGCAAGGAGTTTGATACCAACCTTTTCATCCCGGGCTCAAAGGAAGGGCTCAACATCGAGCTCGACAAAGCCATCCACCTGCGCGACTTCTTCACCATGGGACAGCTCGTGGCTTACGATGCACTCTCGCGCAACGAGAGCTGTGGCGGCCATTTCCGGGAGGAGTACCAGACAGAGGAAGGCGAGGCCAAGCGCGACGACGAGAACTACTTCTACGTGGGCTGCTGGGAGTACCAAGGTAGCGACGACGTTGCCCCCGAGCTTATCAAGGAGCCGCTCGAGTACGAGGCCATCAAGGTTCAGACCCGTAATTACAAGAACTAATTAAATTAATGATACAACTATGGCGAAGAATATAAGTTTCACATTAAAATATTGGCGTCAGAACGGCCCAAAGGATAAAGGTCATTTTGATACGCACGAGATGAAAGACATCCCCGATGACACCTCATTCCTCGAAATGTTGGACATCCTCAACGAAGAACTGATCGAGGCAGGGCAGGAGCCGTTCGTATTCGACCACGACTGCCGCGAGGGCATCTGCGGCATGTGCTCGCTCTATATCAACGGCACACCGCACGGCAGAACAGAGCGCGGGGCCACTACCTGCCAGCTCTACATGCGCCGCTTCAACGACGGCGACATCATCACCGTGGAGCCGTGGCGCTCGGCTGCCTTCCCCGTGATTAAGGACTGTATGGTGGACCGCGGTGCGTTCGACAAAATCATCCAGGCCGGCGGTTACACCACCGTACGTACCGGACAGGCACAGGATGCCAATGCCATCCTCATACCCAAGCAGGATGCCGACGAAGCTATGGACTGTGCCAGCTGCATCGGCTGCGGTGCCTGCGTGGCAGCTTGCAAGAACGCTTCGGCCATGCTCTTCGTGTCGTCGAAGGTATCCCAGCTCGCCCTGCTTCCACAAGGTCTGCCCGAGGCTGCACGCCGCGCCAAGGCGATGGTGATGAAGATGGAAGAGCTCGGTTTCGGCAACTGTACGAATACCCGTGCTTGCGAGGCCGTTTGTCCTAAGAATGAGAGCATTGCCAATATTGCCCGTCTGAACCGCGAATTTATCAAGGCGAAGTTGGCCGATTAATACAAGGCTTTTATCAATAATAATCCCCGTGGTCATTTGCTGATTACGGGGATTTACCTTTACAGGACGCCAGTTCGGGATAAGAAACCCGCGCTAATCCGGCGGCATAAGTGGAAGCGGCCCGGATGATTTTTGGCCA
>DBRC01000023.1:61612-72894 GCA_002305505.1 Prevotella sp. UBA1378
GCCGCCGCAGCGCAAGGGGGGGCATCACCGTCCGGATTAACGTGATATCCTTATCCCCAAATCAGGTTTATAGACGATGAATGAACAGACAATCGAGTTTATCCGCCTTCATGCCGGCGGCGATGTGCGTTCGCTGGCCCTCAAAGGGGCGCCGGCTGGCGTAGACATGACTTATGCTTTGCAGCAGATAGCCGGCCGGCAGGCTGCACGCCGGAAACTCCCTTCGTGGGCTGCCATCGAAGGGATTCTCTATCCGCCCCATATCTCGATGGAGCAATGTTCGGGCGAGCAGACTGCAAGGTACAAAGAAACAGTGGTATGGGAGTCGTTCACCCCGAAACCATCGTCCCCTGATAGCTCTCTTCCGCCTTCCTGCTCCCGTGTTCCATCTCCCACGTTTGTCGACCTCACCGGCGGTTTCGGTGTCGATTTCTCGTTCATGGCCCGCCGTTTCGGTACTGCCGTTTATGTGGAACGGCAGGAGTGCCTATGCGACATTGCCCGCCATAACTTCCGGCTGCTGGGGTTGGAGCATGCCCATGTGGTGTGTGCCGACGGCATTGATTATTTGCGGCAGATGGAGCCTGTAGACGCCATCTATCTCGATCCCGCCCGGCGCGACGGCCACGGCGGCCGGACATACGGCATCGCCGATTGTACACCGAACCTATTGGAAATCGCCGATACGCTGCTCCTGAAGGCCGAAAGGGTGGTTGTTAAGCTCTCGCCCATGCTCGACTGGAAAAAGGCCGTGAGCGACCTTAAACACCGCGTCAGCGAGGTGCATATCGTATCGGTAGATAATGAATGCAAGGAGCTGCTGCTTGTGATGCGCTCCGATGCCGGGCAGCTGAGCGTTAAGTGTGTGAATAATGATGATGTTTTTGCTTTTGTGGAAGCCGTAAGCCCTGTAAGTCATATAAGTCCAATAGGCCCAATGGATATTAAAGCTACCGGCACCCCTGTTTACCTCTACGAACCCAATGCTTCGATTATGAAAGCCGGCTGTTTCGGGCAAATAGCTGAGCGTTACGGGGTAAGTCAGCTGGAGCGCAACAGCCATCTTTTTGTTTCCGGGCATTTGCTCCATGATTTCCCGGGGCGTAAGTTCCTTGTCGGGCATGTGGCCACGATGAACAAAAAAGAGCTGCGGAAAGCCCTGTCGGGAATAGGCAAGGCCAATATCGCCGTCCGTAATTTCCCCTTGTCTGTAGCCGAACTGCGGCACCGGCTGAAAATAGGCGAGGGCGGCAGCACTTATATCTTTGCTACCACCCTCGCAAACAAGGAACATGTCCTGATAATTTGCCAGAAAGCCTGACACTTATTTTTTCGTCGTTCCGTCGATAATCGAAACGCGGTTGAGGTCGTTCTCCGGGAACGGTTGCACGGTGTCGCCTTTCGCTGCTATAGAGATGCGGCCGGCGTCAGCCCCGTACTTATTCACGAGGATATCCTTCACCGTGGCAGCGCGTTTCTCCGAGTATTTCATGTTGACGGCCGGCGTACCGGTACCTTTGTCGGCATAGCCCACCACGATGATGGTTGCCGTGGGGTGCTGTTTCAGGTAGTCAGCCGCCCTTTGCAGTTTCTCCATATCGGCCTCCGACGGCTGCGAACCGCGTATCTTATAGAAAATCTCCTCGTGGAAGGCCACGGCCGGTGCCGGTGTCTCTTTCTTTACTTCGGGCTGAACCGGTGTCTCCTTAACCGGTTGCGGCTCTGCCACCCTCGGGGCAACCGCAACGGCGGCGGGCTTTACCGTGCTGAACTTATGCCCGAAGCGCACGCTTACCCCCAGCATGGCAGAGAACATCCAGTCGCTGAAGTTGTTGTGCTGCGACTGGAAATGCGTGCCGATATTGTTGGCGTCGATTTCCAGCGATAAGCCCACGGGCTTGGCCATGTTCGTTTCCAGCCTCATGCCGGCCCGCAGGTTGTGTACCAGTTTCTGCTTGTTAAAGTCGGTATAGGTCTTCACCTCTTCGGCATCCCATATCTTGGCCGCTCCGATACCGCACAGGAGGATGAAGTTGAGCGGATGGCCTTTCTTGCTGTTGTCCAGCAGCTGGGTCATGTTAAATAGGCAGTCGATGTTGCCCGTAGCATATTTCCATTTGTAAGTTTCGCCTTCAAATTTGTTCTTGGCCTGCCATCCGTCTACATGCAGCCGCATCCCGAACTCCGGAGTGAAATAGCGGCCTACGGAGAATGCCGCCACAGGCCGGATAAGGCCGGTGCCCACGTTGCCGTTGGTAACCGTCATCATTCCTCCGCCCTGCAGCTCGATAAAGTTGAACGATTGCAGCGCACCGCGGTTGTCTTGCTGCGCCGAAGCATTCAGCGATACGGCTAAAGTTGTTGTGAGAATCAGATTCTTGATATTCATATTGAATGATAGTTAAATAATTATTTCTTTGTCCCAGGATTATCAATGTTGCAAAATTATACTATCTTCTTTAAAAATACAAATATTTTTTCGACTTTCTGATTAAAAATACCTATCTTTGTACGAATAAATATAATTTATCATTGTACATGGCATCAATCGAAATAAGAAAAGTAGCCGGAAAGAAGAGTCTTGAGGCGTTCATACAGTTCCACTACGATTTGTATCGTGGGAATGCTTTTGATGTCCCCAATCTGCATGCCGACGAAATCAATACGCTGAGCAAGGAAAAGAACGCCGCCTTTGATTTCTGCGAGGCCGAATATTTCCTGGCTTACAAAGACGGGAAGGTGGCCGGCCGCGTGGCGGGTATCATCAACCGCAGGGCCAATGAGCGGTGGGGGCGCAAAAGCGTACGGTTCGGATGGCTCGACTTCGTTGATGACATTGAAGTGTCGAAGGCCCTTTTCAAGGCGGTGGAAGATTGGGGCAGGTCGAAGGGTATGGCCGAGATAGTCGGTCCGCTGGGATTTACCGACATGGATCCCGAGGGGATGCTCATCTGGGGATTCGACCAGCTTGGCACCCAGTTCACCATCTATAATTATCCCTATTATCCCGAGCATATAGAGCGCATGGGCGGATGGGAGAAAGACAACGATTATGTGGAGTACAAGCTCATGGTGCCCGGCGAGGTGCCCGAGAAATACGCAAAGATAGCGCAGATGATAGAAACGCGCTATAACCTGCACGTGCGCAAGTTCACGAAGCGCGAGATATTGAAAGAAGGTTACGGGCAGAAGGTGTTCGACGTCATCAACGAAACGTTCAAGGACCTGTACGGCTATTCGGAGATGACGCCCCGCCAGATACACGACTATATCCGGATGTATTTCCCCGTGTTAGACCTTAACCTGGTGACGGCCATCGAAGACTGGAACACGCCCGGACACAAGATTGTAGGCGTAGGCATAACCGTCCCCTCCCTCTCGCATGCCTTGCAGAAGTGCAACAACGGCCGCCTGCTGCCTTTCGGGTGGTGGCACATTATCCGTGCGTTGAAATTCAAGCATACCGAGGGAGTCGACTTGCTGTTGATGGGCATCCTGCCCGAATACAGGTCGAAAGGAGCCAATGCCTTGATTTTCTCCGACCTCATCCCGCGCTACCGGGAATACGGCTACAAGTGGGGTGAGAGCCAAGTGGAGATGGAGAGCAACCAGAACGTGCAGAGCCAGTGGGGCGCCTTGAACCCGATAAACCACAAGCGGCGGCGCTGTTATGTCAAGCCGCTTTGATGAAAGCGGGCGGCGGGCATCCGGCCGGCAGCGGTAAGCCAGAACAGAAACAACCAAACAATTATGAGCGAAGAGAATATCATCACAGAAAACAACGAACCAGAACAAGTACAATATACCGATGACAATATCCGCCACCTTTCGGATATGGAGCACGTACGTACCCGCCCGGGAATGTACATCGGCCGTTTGGGCGACGGGGCGCTGCCCGAAGACGGCATCTACGTATTGCTGAAAGAAGTCATCGACAACTCCATCGACGAATTTAAGATGAAAGCCGGCGAACGCATCGAAATCCAGGTGAAGGACAGCCTGTGTGTCTCCGTGCGCGATTATGGGCGCGGCATCCCTCAGGGAAAGCTCATCGAGGCCGTGTCGGTACTCAATACAGGCGGCAAATACGATTCGAAGGCATTCAAAAAGAGCGTCGGGCTGAATGGCGTCGGCATCAAGGCGGTAAATGCCCTGAGCCGGCATTTCGAGGTGCAGTCGTTCCGCGACGGCGTAGTGCGCAAGGCTACGTTCGAGTGCGGCATACTGACCAGCGACGTGACGGAAGATACACAAGACGAAAACGGCACGTACATCTTCTTCGAACCCGATCCGACGCTGTTCCTCAACTACCGCTTCCACAGCGATATCGTGGAGACGATGCTGCGCAATTACACTTACCTGAACACAGGCTTGGCCATCATGTATAACGGCCGGCGTATCTTGAGCCGCCACGGGCTGAAGGACCTGCTGAATGATACGATGACCAACGACGGCATCTACCCCATCATCCACCTGAAGGGCGAAGACATCGAAATAGCATTCACCCATGCCAACCAGTACGGAGAGGAATACCATTCCTTCGTAAACGGCCAGCACACCACACAGGGCGGAACCCACCAGAGCGCATTCAAGGAGCACATCGCCAAGACGATAAAAGACTTCTATGGGAAAAACTTCGAATACGGCGACATCCGTAACGGGCTGGTGGCCGCCATCGCCCTCAACGTGGAGGAGCCGATGTTCGAGAGCCAGACAAAAATCAAGCTCGGCTCGCTTACCATGACGCCAAATGGCGGCGTGTCCATCAACAAGTACGTAGGCGACTTCGTTAAGACGGAGGTCGACAACTACTTGCACAAAAACAGCGATGTAGCCGAGGTGATGCTACAGAAGATACAGGAGAGCGAACGCGAACGGAAAGCCATGGCCGGCGTCACGAAATTGGCGCGCGAGCGGGCCAAGAAGGCCAACTTGCACAACCGCAAGTTGCGCGACTGCCGTATCCACTTCAGCGATGTGAAGAACGACCGCAAGGAGCAAAGTTCGATATTCATCACCGAAGGCGACTCGGCCAGCGGCTCCATCACCAAAAGCCGTGATGTGAACACGCAGGCCGTCTTCTCCCTCCGGGGCAAACCGCTCAACTCGTTCGGGCTCACCAAGAAGGTGGTGTACGAGAACGAAGAATTCAATCTCCTGCAGGCCGCCCTCGACATTGAGGAAGGCCTCGAGACGCTGCGGTACAATAAGGTGATTGTAGCCACCGATGCCGATGTCGACGGCATGCACATCCGCTTGCTCATCATCACCTTCTTCCTCCAGTTTTTCCCCGAGCTCGTAAAGAAAGGACATGTGTATGTGCTGCAAACGCCGCTCTTCCGTGTCCGCAACCGCCGTACAAAAATAAAGAACAAGAAAGCGCTTGAAGACAACAAGAAGAGCGACTTTATCACGCGCTATTGCTACAGCGAGGAAGAACGGCAGAAGGCCATTGCCGAGCTGGGGCCCGATCCGGAAATCACCCGCTTCAAGGGGCTTGGGGAGATTTCGCCCGACGAGTTTGCCAACTTCATCGGCCCCGACATGCGCCTCGAGCAGGTAACGTTGCACAAGACCGACCAAGTGCAGAAGCTGCTTGAGTATTACATGGGCAAGAACACGCTGGAACGGCAGAACTTCATCATCGAGAATCTGGTGATAGAGGAAGACCTGCCCGAGGAGGATGTTTATGAATGACTATCCGTATGAAGAGAATATGCGAACAATGAAACGACAGATTATAATAACATCCCTCGCGCTGGCGGCATTCGCTGCGGCCAGCGCCCAGCAGCGGTCCGACGAGGCCCTGCGCAAGCTCAATATTGCCGAACTCGCCGTCACCAATCTCTATGTCGACAGTGTCGACGAAAAGAAACTCGTGGAGGACGGCATCCGGGGAATGCTCGAAAACCTCGACCCCCATTCCAGTTATTCCACCCCGAAGGAGGTGAAACAAATGAACGAGCCCCTGCAAGGCTCTTTTGAAGGCATCGGTGTGCAGTTTAATATGGTGGCCGACACCCTGCTCGTCATCCAGCCGGTCAACGACGGCCCGTCGGAACGTGTCGGCATCGTGGCCGGCGACCGCATCGTTACGGTCAACGATACAGCCATTGCCGGGGTGAAGATGTCGAAAGAGGAAATCATGCGCCGGCTGCGTGGCCCTAAGGGCACTAAGGTGAGGCTCGGTATTGTGCGCCAGGGCATCGATGACCAGCTGACATTCACCGTCATACGCGATAAGATACCGGTTAAGTCGATAGACGCCACCTATATGATTCGTCCTCAAGTGGGGTACATCCGTATCGGTAATTTCGGCGCCACTACTTACGATGAATTTAAGGCCAGCCTGCAAGCATTGCAGCAGCAAGGCATGCGCGACCTCATCCTCGACCTGCAGGAGAACGGCGGCGGATACCTGCAGGCTGCGGTCAATATCTCCAACGAGTTCCTGCAGCATAACGACCTTATTGTCTACACCCAAGGCCGCCGTGTGCCGCGCATGGAGTACCGTGCTAAAGGCAACGGGCGGATGCTCGGCGGGAAGGTGATTGTACTGGTTGACGGGTATACTGCATCGGCTGCCGAAATTGTTACGGGGGCCATACAGGACCAGGACCGCGGCATTGTCGTAGGCAGGCGCTCGTTCGGCAAGGGCCTTGTGCAGCGGCCTATCGACCTGCCCGACGGCTCGATGATACGGCTCACCGTAGCCCATTATTACACCCCATCAGGGCGTTGCATCCAGAAGCCTTATACAAAGGGCGGTAACAAGGATTACGCCATGGATATGCTCAACCGCCTGAAAAACGGCGAGCTGACCAATCAGGACAGCATCCATTTTGCCGACTCGCTCAAGTGCTATACCCTGCGCAAGCAGCGCGTGGTATATGGTGGCGGAGGCATCATGCCCGACTATTTCGTGCCGCTCGACACCACGAAGTATACCAAGTTCCACCGCGAGTTGGCTGCCAAGAGCATCATCATCAATGCCAATCTGCGCTACGTGGACAGCCACCGGAAGGAGCTGAAGAAACGCTTTGCCGACTTCGAACTGTTTAAGCGCAGTTTCGAACTGCCCCAAACCGTAATAGACGATATATTGAAGGAGGCGGGAAAGCAGAATGTAAAGCCTAAGGACGAGGACGAGCTGAACAAGACGCTGCCTTATCTCAAGCTACAGATAAAAGCACTCGTAGCCCGCGACCTATGGGATATAAGCCAGTATTTTGCTATTATTAACGAGAACAACGACATCGTGCAGAAAGCATTGCAGCTGATAGACAGCGGCGTGGCCGAATAAATAAGTCGGTGGCGCGGGGGCTTCAGGGGCGCATGGCCAGTGCCCTGTTCTCCGCCGCTTCCATTATTTCGCGCTCGCCCGGCCCTTTGTCGTTGATGCCGCAAAGATGCAGTATGCCGTGTATAATCACGCGGTGCAGCTCTTCGTCGTAGGCCCTGCCGTATTTCTCGGCATTGGTGCGCACGGTGTCAACACTGATAATCAAGTCACCGCTCACGGTGTCCTCTTCGTCGTAATCGAAGGTGATGATGTCCGTGTAATAGTCGTGCCCCAGATACTCGTTGTTCACTTCCAGTATCCTCTCGTCGTCCACGAACAAGTATCCTATATCGCCCGCTTTGCGCCCGTAGCCCGCGATGACGGCCTTAATCCATGCCGTGGTGGCCCGCTTCTTGATTGGCGGCATCTTCACGCCGTCGGTGTTGTATGTTATCATAATTCCCTCCTGTCTTTTATGGTTTACATCGAAAATAAGCCCGTTTGCAGCCCTTTTAAGGCAGGAACTGTGCAACATCCTTCCCGAAGTGCGCCAGCTCGCGTACAAGGCTCGAGCTGATGCTTTCCAGCTGCGGCTCGGCATACAGCAGCACCGTCTCCACCCCCCCTATCCGGCGGTTGATGTCGGCCTGTTCCCGTTCGTATTCAAAGTCTTTCACGCTGCGTATCCCTTTGATGATGAATCCCGCCTGTTCGCGGTGCGCAAAGTCTACGGTCAGGTCGCTGTAAGCCTTCACCTCAATCTTCGGTTCCCCGCTGTACACGGCCCGTATCCTCTCCAGCCGCTCTTCCGGGCTTGACATGCATTGCTTTCGTTCGTTCACGCCCACCCCTATCACGATGCGGTCGAACAGCGGCAGCGCCCGGCGCACGATGGCGTCGTGGCCTTTCGTATAGGGGTCGAAGCTGCCTGCGAATATTCCTGTTTTCATTCTCTTTGCCTTCAGGTTCTATAGCGCAAAGATACTAAATATTTTGAAAACGGCCTGCTTTTTCATGAAAAATGCGCCGTAAAAATCATTCGAACAAGTTGGGCTGCATGATGTTTCCCGTGTACGGGTTGCGCCCGAAGTGGCGGTACGCCAGTTCGGTAGCCATCCGCCCGCGCGGGGTGCGCTTGATGAATCCCTCCATGATGAGGAACGGTTCGTACACCTCCTCCACCGTGCCTGAGTCTTCGCCAATGGCCGTCGCTATGGTCGACACACCCACGGGCCCCCCTTTGAATTTGTCGATGATGGTGAGCAGTATTTTGTTGTCTATTTCGTCCAGTCCGTACCGGTCGATATTCAGTGCCGCCAGCCCCACCTTTGTTATCTCCGTGTCGATGCGCCCCGTGCCTTTCACCTGTGCAAAGTCCCTCACCCGGCGCAGCAGTGCATTGGCTATACGGGGCGTCCCGCGCGAGCGGCGTGCTATCTCGGTGGCCGCCTCGTCGTCGATAGGCACTTTCAGTATACCGGCCGACCGCCGTATGATTCGTTGCAGCGTCTCCGGTCCGTAGTATTCCAGGTGCAGGTTGATGCCGAAACGTGCGCGCAGCGGCGCTGTGAGCAGTCCGCTGCGGGTGGTAGCCCCCACCAGTGTAAACGGGTTGAGGTCTATCTGTATCGAGCGTGCCGATGGCCCTTTGTCTATCATGATGTCGATGCGGTAGTCTTCCATGGCCGAATACAGATACTCCTCCACTACGGGCGACAAGCGGTGTATTTCGTCGATGAAGAGCACGTCGTTCCTTTCCAGCGATGTCAGTATACCGGCCAAGTCGCCCGGTTTGTCGAGCACCGGCCCGCTGGTCAGTTTAAAGCCCACGCCCAGCTCGTTGGCGATGATGTTGCTCAGCGTAGTCTTTCCCAGTCCCGGCGGTCCGTGCAGCAAAGTGTGGTCAAGCGGTTCGCCTCGGTATTTCGCGGCTTCCACAAACACCCCGAGGTTCTCCACCACCTTCTGTTGTCCGCTGAAGTCGTTGAACCTCAACGGGCGCAGGGCGTTCTCGAAGTCTCTCTCTGCCGATGCCGTTTGCTGTTGCCTGATGTCAAAATCTCCGTCCATGCTTGCGTTTTTTAGTGAGTGCGGATGCAAAGTTACGCATTTTATTTGTAATTACGCCCCAATGGTGCTTGCGAAATTTCGGAAAGCCCGGCCCCGTTCCCTAACAGGCTGCCTCCCTCCGGCTCCCCGGCCCGGTTTGCCGGGCGTTTGCGTGGGAGCGGGTGGAGGGAGGCAGCGTAGGCCGGCAATCAGGCTTTTCCTACATTTGTGCGGCCGTGGCGCCCAGTGCACCGAGCAAAGCCGATGCTACGGCGATGAGTACCTTGATTATTTTCTGCCAGTTGTTTTTCATGGTGTTGTCGTTTTTAGAATGAATGATTTAAATACAGTTTGTCCTTTCCCGTCCGGTTCCGGGGCAGGCGGCTGGCCCGCCCCGGTGTTTTTTAAGGCTCAACTTCCTTCTCCACGTCGTTTTTAGGGAGTTCTGCCACGGTGCAGCCGTTCAGCAGCGGTTTGATGCGGTAGCCCTCCTTGCTGATGTGCGTTTCGGGCTGGAAGAGCACGTGCAGCTTTTTCACGTTCTTGCTCGGCAAAAACTCTTTTGCGGTATCCGACGGCGAGGTCGACATCCCGATTTTGAATGCCCCGAGCCCCGCCAGCACCACGCGCTTGGAGCTTTGCAACTCTGCCTGCATCACGTTCGTCAGTGCGCTCAGCACGGCCAGCGTGTCGGTGTGGTTCACGGTACACTTCTCCTCGATTTTTGCAGCCAGCTGTGCGGTGCTTACCGTTTCGAGCGCCACGGTGCGGGCATACCACTTTTTGTATTGCTTACTCTTTTCGTTGTTGTTTTGATACATGCGATAATGTACAGCCATGATTTTTTTCCTTTCTTGTGTTTTAAATGGTGAATACTTTTTTTATTTGTTTTTGCAACCGGTTTGCAATGCAAAGATACAACATTTTCCAACCGTTGTCAAACATTATCGCGATACACATTGCGATACAAATTCTAATACGCTGTGTCCCATGGTGTTGCATAGTCCTCATACAAGCCCTTCCATCCCTGTTACTGTCCCCTCGCGTAAACCTCCGGGGCTGCCTGTAGGGCCGGGGTATGTCAGCACAAATGATAATATACGGAAAATGTGTTATTTTTTTTGCCGCACGGATCTTTTTTATTACCTTTGCATCCGTTAACAAAAAAAAATAGAAATGAAAAAGAAAAATCTTCTTACAGTCTGCGTATTAATGCCCGCAGCAGCACTGCTGCTCAGTTCGTGTGCCACGATTATAACGGGTACGAAAGCCGACATCGCTATCGACGGGAGCGTTTTCGAGCCTGTTACCATCACCACGAGTTACCGCACGTATGAGAATGTAGAGTTGCCCACAGTGGTGAAGGTAAAGAAGAAGCACCTGTCGGGGCAGCATATCAAAATAGAGTCGGAGAATTATACATACAAGGATATCGTCCTGAAAAAAGAGATGAACCCTTGGACATTAGGCAATATCATTATCGGCGGACTCATAGGCTTGGGTGTCGACATGATAACCAATGCCGTGAGCCAGCCCGGCGAGGACAACTTCTACATAAAAGGGAAAAAGAAGGAGACGGTGCCTGTGTCTGCGCCATTGCAGCAGTAAGGGCACCGTAGCATTATAGATGCCGGGGGTCTCCCTTGTCCTTCCGCCAGTTGCGGGGCAGGGGAGGCCCTTTTTGTGTCAGCGGATTACTCCGGTTGGCAGGGGCCGGCTAATCAAGAATAAAGTGTGGCCAATCTATACATAAAGAATTTTCATATAAACAGAACACAGGATGTTTCCGGCGCACCTGCACAATCCTGTGTTTGGAAAGCCTGGCAAAGTGGTAACCCGGGTTCGGGATAAGCAATTTCTGTTTTGCCGTAAAGAAAGGATTGCTGCCCTAAAGGCAAGCCGCGGGCAGCAGGCGGATAAGGGGGCAAAAAGATTTATAGCTATAAATCCG
>DBRC01000023.1:73002-102045 GCA_002305505.1 Prevotella sp. UBA1378
TGCCGCCGCAGCGCAAGGGGGCGCACCTCCGTCCGGATTAACGTGATATCCTTAATCCCGGACTCAGGCATCCATCCAACCATGAAAGGTATCTACGGCCTTGCGGACTGTTTCCGGTTTTGTCCAATCCATTTTATGGGCGTGGTCCCCGTTATCTCGCGGAACAGCCGGTGGAAGTATATGCGGTCGCTGAAGCCGCATGCCTTGGCCACCGTCTCGTTCGACCATTCGGGGTGTGCCAGCAAGAGGCGCTTTGCCTCCTCGATGCGCAGGCGCGCTATCCAATGGCTGAACAGGCCATGGCCGGTGGTGCGCAGCCATGTGCGCAGCGACGTGCGCGAGACGGCCATCTCGGAAGCCACGGCATGTATCGTCAGCCCCGGCTGCAGATACCGCTTGGAGGCGAGCCACCCGGCCACGGCCGCGGCTATGCGTTCGTCGTGGGCGCCGCACTGCTGCCCGCTGCTGCCGCCGTCCCCGCCTCTACAGCCCGTGGCACCCTCGGTCTCGGCCGACGAAGCGTCGGCCATATCCACGGCCTTGGCGTCGCTGCTCACGCCGTAGCATACGAAGCTGAACGCGTAGTAATAGATGGCACAAAGCACAAAGAGGCTGTATACCCGGATAAACTGCCCGTTCCTGAAGAGGATGAACGGCACGAGCAGGGCCGACAGGCCGAGCAGCAGCATGCTCCATTTGGTCCATGCCACGAGTGCCCCCATGGAGTGGTCGTAGAAGCTGTCGAGCGCGTGGCGTATGCGCTTGTACTCGCGGTATTGCAGCAGGTTGTACGTCATAAGTGCCAGTGCATACAGCCCCGACATGGTGTATTCCGCCATGCGTGTGAGCGGTGTAATCGTGAAAAGCGGCGACTTGTCGTATTGTTTCACGGCGGCGACCAGCAGTATCGACACACCGTATGCTACGGGGGCCATCAGCCATTCCCAGCGGTTGATGCGCCCGCGCCGTTGCAGGTAGAGCAGCGACATATTGATGCTGTAGCTGCAGGGCATCAGGAACAGGAGGTTGAGGAGCGCGCGCGATTCGGCTTCCATCTCTCCCGGTTTCTGCAGTATGTACTGCATGGCGAGATGGATGGCGAGCACCCCCGTGCCCGCGGCCAGCAGCAGGCGTGCACGGTTGAATACGCGGCACGACACTGTGCGCCGCGGCAGCAACAGGATGAGCGTGATGGTAAGCACCCCCATCAGCACCACACCCGCAAACTGTGCTTCACTTAATTGTATTTCCATACTTAAATCATGCCGGCAAAGGTAATTATAAATTGACATATTTTACTGCCATCCGTCAAAAAAATGCATCCGGAATCATAAATCCGCGAGCTCCATGCCCAAAAAACATCCATTTAATCGTATATTCCCTATGTTGTCCATCCGTCCATCCGTTCATCTGCTCATTCGTTTTTTTACACCAAAACAAAGATTTTTTTACACTTAGTCTGCTTGCCGGTACCATTCTATATGATAGAATAAGCTATCTTTGCAATACAAAATGGAATACACTTAAAAAGGCTAAACCTATGAAACGTATATTTGCTTTATTAGCCATTGCCGCGCTGTCGGCAGGATGGATGCATGCAGCAAGCCCGGCCGACTCGATACGCCGCGCGATGAGCCGCCTGCAAGGTAAGGAGTTGCTCGATGCGCACAGCAACCTGTGCCGGCTGGCCAGTGCTGGCAGGGATGCCGGTTATGAGTTGGGCTGCATCCACGCTTTTTTGGCCGAGGCCCGGCGGCAGCGCGATGCCGAGGCCGAGGGCATGGCGCGCTCGATGCTGCTCAACTGCTACTACAACTATGGTATGGGCGACAGCATCGTGGCCACGCTGCCTGCACACCTCGCGGCCATGGAAAAGAACCAAACGTGGGATTATTACTACAACGCATGGAACACACTGGTGGAGAGCTATCAGTATCACGACAAGATGGAGACGGCACTGCGCGAAGCCAAGCGGATGTATGCCGATGCGCGCCGGCGGAACAACAATTACGGGCTGGGCGTATCCACCTATTGCATGGGCGGTATATACGAGGGCATGGGGCAGCTGGGCGAAGCTGCCGGACTGTTCGGTAAGAGTATAGCAGCCCTTTCGGAGGAAGAGGACATCTCGCTGCTGCTTGTAGCCTATGAAGGCATGAGCCGCGTGCTCGACGGGCTGCACCAGTATGAACGCTTGCGCACCTTGGCCGCGCAATGGAAAGCTACGCTCGATGCCTATCAGCGTAAAGCCACGGCCAAGGGGTATACCCCGTCGCTGGGCGGGTACTATCTCTACTGCACGCTGGCCGCCGCCGTTGCCGAGATAGAGACGGGGCACAGCCGGCAGGCTACCGCACTGATGGAGCAGGCACGCCGCTATGCCGGGGGGCGCAAGGAGATTGCACAATACAAGCTGTTGCAGGTAGAGGCCCGCTATTATGCCGCCATGGGGCAGTATGACAAGGCAATAGAATGCAACGCGCAGAATATGCGGCTGCTTACGGCCGTGGGCGACTCGGTTAGTCTGCTCACGGTAGAACTGCAGCAGGCCGGTATGATGGCGGCAGCGGGGCGTTATCCCGAAGCCGTAGCGATGTACCAACAGGCAATACGGCACAAAGACAAGCTGGAGGATGATGAGCTGGCACGCCGGCTCAACGAACTGCGCACCATCTTCGACGTAGACCGTCTTACGCTCGAAAAGCAGATTGCCACCGGCCGCTTGTACCTCGCCCTGGCAGCCATTGTGCTGCTGCTCGCCGTGATTTTTCTCAACGTCTTCTATACACGCCGCCTGCGCAAGAAAAACCGTGTGCTCTACGATTCCATCTTGCAGTACGAAAGCCTGAGGAGCAGCGTGGAGGCTAAGGCCAGCAGTGTACCCGAAGAGCAGCTCGACCATGAGGCCCTGCTTTATCGCCGCCTGTGCGCCATGATGCAGGAAGAGCAGCTTTATAAAGACGCAGAACTCAACCGGGAGGTGCTCGCCACGCGGCTTGGCACCAATTATAATTATGTGGCCGACGCTGTGCGCAACCATGGCGGCGGTGCCACCGTCGGCGAGTTCATCAACGGCTACCGCCTGCGCATGGCTGCTTCGCTGCTCATGGAGTGTCCCGACCTTACCGTCGGCGAGGTGGAATACCGGTCGGGCTTCAACTCCCGCTCCACGTTCTTCCGGCTCTTCAGGGACTGCTACGGCATGTCGCCCACGGAATACAGAAGAATATCTAAAGCCAAAGCAAAAGAATAATCCGCTGATTTATAAACGGTTGCGTATATAGTACACGTTTTTCCGGATTTGGCACACTGCAAAGCATAATTCTATTTAACTTTGTACCGTTAATCATCCAACATAGCAATATGCAAATGCAGTACTGGGTATATATATCGGAAAAAGAAAGCAACGGCATGACCATCGGGTTTTCCGAAAATATCGGTGCGCTGCTCGGCAGCCTGCCGGTACAGCAGGCCTACGTGGTATATCTGCGCCCGTTCGATGTGGCTTTCGATGCGCTGGCCCACAAGCATCTGCTCGATAGCCTTTCAAAAGCCACGTGCAGGAACATCATCAGGCAGAACAGGGAACAGACGAAACGCTACCAAGGGCTTCTGTCGGCACGCACCGGCGGATAATATACACTGCCGTGCGGGGGGCGGTAACCGGCAGTGGCAGTGGCCAGGAGGTGATGGGGGAGTAATAATATATGGATATAAAAAATCAGGCTGAACTCCGGATATGCAGAGTTCAGCCTGATTTGTTCCCGTGCAGCGCACGATCTGTGTTCAGCGCACGGTGAGCCGCGATGCCTGCCGGCGGTTCGGGCGCCTTGCTGTATGGCTCACGTGCAGCCAGCAGCAGCCCGTTTTCGGCCGGCGTTCGAACAGCAGCTGGTCGAAGTCGGTATGCCGGCAGATGAAGTCGTACATCTTTTGCCCCGCCTCCTCGCACCCGATGTGTATGTCGGCCGCCTCGCCCGTAAGGTGCTGCGAGGTGCGCGCCCCGCCTACTGCCCGGTTCAGGGCCTGCGAGCGGTAGCCGCTGGTGATGCGGATCACGCCGAAGCGCCTGCGCAGCGGTTCGAGCACGTTCCGGCAGAGCAGCGTGAGGTTTTCTATGGCCTCCTCTGCCGGTGTGTTGTCGATGCCGTACCTGATGGCTGTGCCCGAGCGCACCATCTCGCTGAGCGTGAAGTGTTCGCTCAGCATCCTCTTTTCCTGTTTGTTTTCCATGGTTTTTGTTTTTATTGTTTTTTTATGATGGCCGCCAGCAGCGGCCGTTCCATCTCCATCTCGTACATCATCCTGCAGTAGCGCGCGATGAGCGGCTCCTGCCTTATGCCCTTGCGCCGGCAGGCCTGGTAAGCCGTGCGCCGCGGGTTCTTCGGTACCGGCATGCGCAGAGCGGAGCAGGCACGGCTCACGATTTGCGTAAACGTGCATAGGCGCCCCTGGGCGTCGTATACAGCCCCTTGCATGTACGCTATGTGCGCCGCCTCCACGAGGTCGGCCACGGTGCCCTCCCAGCGTGCATTGCTTTCAGGTGCTTGTTTCAGCAAGTTCCCGAATTCCTCGGCGAGCCGTGCCTTTGCTTCTCTCAACTGTAGTGTTTTCATGGTCTGTGTGTTCATTGTGCGTTATGTTTTAAATGGGTACAAATGTGTTTCCTTCTCATTTTCATGGATGCAAAGATACGGCCCTGCCGTGCACAATAAGTTCAATGGGTGCTTTTTGTTCTTAATTTAGGTTAATGGGCGGTTGTGCTACATAGTGGCACCGAGGTTGTATCCTTCCTGCCCGGACGCTTGCTGCTGCCCGGCAGGAAGGCATGTCATACCGTCTGCGGGGTGGCACAGCTTTAAATGATACAAATAAAAAGCTATATGAAACATCAGAGCAAGGCGGGTTAAGGAAGAAAAGGCTATCTTTGCAGCAATGATTTAATGCAAATGA
Organism: Prevotella sp. UBA1378; assembly: GCA_002305505.1. Taxonomy (GTDB): domain Bacteria; phylum Bacteroidota; class Bacteroidia; order Bacteroidales; family Bacteroidaceae; genus Prevotella. Next base: position 77,956 of record DBRC01000023.1, read on the forward strand.
CAAAAAACTACCGACATGAAAAAAAAATTGATGCTCATCTCTGCCGCCCTCCTGGCCATATTGAATGGTGCCGCGGCACACGACGGCCCTGCCCTCCGCCGCCCCATCTCGCCTGCACAGCCGGCGTGGATTATCCATATCGACGTGTGGAACCAAGCCGACCCACAGAAAATCATCGACTTGATACCCGGAGACATCCGGCCTTATGTCATCTTCAACATCTCCACTTCGGCTACCGACGCTACATCGCCCGACGGCCCTGCCGTGTACGACTCGTGGATGAAGGTGTGCGCGCAGAACCGCGTATGGACGATGATACAGTGTTCCAGCGGTGCACACAACCGCATGCCCGACAACAACGTAGAGGCTTACCGCAAATACTTTGAACAGTATCCCAACTTCCTCGGGTACAACTTTGCCGAGCAATTCTGGGACTTCGGGCAGAACGGTTGCCCTACGTTTACAGAACGCCTGCAACTCTTTGCCGACCTGCTGCCCATCTGCCACGAGTTCGGCGGCTACCTGGCCATCAGTTTTACACAGGCCTACTACTCGGCCAGCATGATGCCGATGGCGTACATGAAGCGCAATACCGACTGGCGCAACTTCATCATGAAAGACAAGGAACACTTCCTCTGCTTCGAGAAGTACACCATGTCGAGCTGCTTCTACGATATTGAGAGCAGCTGTCTCGGCGCTTATCTCGGCGGCTATGCCGGGCAGTACGGCATCCGTTTCGACCGCTGCGGGTGGCAGGAACAGGACAGCCGCTTCGTGACCGCATCAGGAGCCATCCCCATCATGGAACACATGATGCTCACAGGCCAGACGATGATAGACGGCCCGGAACTGATTACGTACGACTCTTTCCGCGAAACCAGTGTCGTGGCACTTGCCAACGGCTTTAAAAGCCGGAGGTGGGAGATGTTCCCACAAATGGTGAACATCAATGTAGACCAGTTCCGCAAATTGCTCGACGGCACGGTGCGTATCCCTACGCGCAGGGAGGTAATCGACCGCACGAAAGTGGCCGTACAAAACGACCTGAGCGTGAAAGATAAAGCCGACGACAACGAGAAAGACCCGTACATCACCCCTGCCACGCTCTACGACGGGCTCTACCGCCACGACTGCGACTATAAAGGCACGGTATACGACAATCCCTGGCTCTCGCAGCGCTGGTGGTTCAAGAAGACGGGGCGCTATCCGGCCATCCCCTCGCTCAATGCACTGCTCGACGACGATGCCCGGCGGCTCATGGTGGTGAAGCGGTCGCAGTACGACAGCCGGTGGGGCACGGTGGCCAGGAAGGTGGCGGAACTGGACGGGCTGTTCCCCGTAGAGTATACGGGCGATATCTACGCCGCACGCCATGAGAATGCGTGGATGACCTACAACCCCTACCAATACGACGAGACGACGGTAGACACCATAGATAACGGGCGCAGCTACGTGAAGCGCCATCATTACCATGCCACGCGCCGTGCTGTGGGCCGCATCCCCTTGCAATATAATACCGCCGGCGAGGCCTATCTCAGTTATGCCCCTTATTCGATGGGGGTGATGAAGGAATACCCCGGCAGTGTGGCCTTTTACCTGACGAACTACCGCGTGACCGGCGGCAAGGAAGACATGCAGACAACCGACACCATCCGCATCAGCGGCATCACGGAAGAGCCGGCGGTGGCCTGGGCCGACCGTGCCAGCCACAGTGCCAGCACCGTGGAGACGGCGTATGCCGGAGGCGTGCTCACCATTGCCGTGAAGCACAACGGCCCGCTCGACCTGACGGTAACCTGTAAGGGCGCGGCCACGGACAGGAAGACGGAGTGGACACAGGCCGTGCTCGAACAGCCGGCACCGCCGGCCGCCTATCTCGACACGCTGCAGCTGGAGTTCGAGCATGCCGACTACAAGAACGTGGCATCGGTGGTGAAGAACGGTTACGGGTGGAACCACGACGGCTGCCAAGGGCTGGGCTTCGTAGAGCTGGGCACGGCTACCGGGGCGATGCTCAACGACTCGATAGACATAGAGGAGCCCGGCAACTATACCCTGATCCTCCGCTATGAGCCGGCCACGGCGGAAATGGGGATGTACTATGTATACGCCAACGGCAAGCGGCAGCTCGTGGCTTTCACCGGGGAGACCGGGAGCTGGAACGAGTATGCGGTGACGGTGTCCTTGAACAAGGGGCGCAACCGCATAGGGTTCGGCCGCACGGCCTCATCGCCTAATATCTGGCTCGACTGCCTGAAACTCGTCAACCAATCGGCCACGACCGGCGTCCGCAATATTATCCCGGCCAGCAGCAGCCCCTCCACCGTGTATTATGACCTCAGCGGCCGGCGCGTCAGCTCACCGCAACGCGGCGTCTATATCTGTAAAGAGGCTGCTGCCGATGGGCGTATCGTCACCCGTAGAGTGAAACTTTAAGCTATGCAGTGTTAACGATGAAGAAAAGAATAATCATCCTTTCCTTCTTTTTGGTGTCGGCAACAGCCTTGTATGCCGGCAACGGCCAGTATGTTGCGTTCGAGCCGGCTGCCGGTTCGGTGTGTCTTTCAGCCGGCGGGCATACGGCCGGTATCCTCGTCGATCCCGCCGACTGGGCCGGCGTCGTCCGGGCTGCCGCCGACCTGTCGGCCGATATCGGCCGTGTCACAGGCCGCACGCCGGCTCTTCTCAGGCAGACGGCGTTGCGCCCCCGTTCCGTCATCGTGGGCACTATCGGCAAGAGCCAGCTCATCGACAGGCTCATCGCTGGCGGGCAGCTCCGTGTCGACAGCATCCGCGGCAGGTGGGAATCATTCGTTATCCAGACCGTCGGCGGCAGCCTGGTCGTGGCCGGCTCAGATAAGCGGGGCACTATCTATGGCATCTATGATATATCCGAGAAAATAGGCGTGTCGCCATGGTATTGGTGGGCCGATGTGCCTGTAGTGCGCCGCACGGCGCTTTATGTCCGTGAAGGCCGTTACGTGCAGCCGTCGCCGAAAGTGAAGTACCGGGGTATCTTCATCAACGACGAGGAACCCTCGCTGGGTACGTGGTGCCGTAACCGCTTCGGCGGGTACAATTCCAAATTATACTGCCGTGTCTTCGAGTTGCTGCTGCGCCTGAAGGCCAACTATCTGTGGCCGGCCATGTGGAATGCGCGCTTTAATGAAGACGACCCCGAAAACCCGCGGCTGGCCGATGAATACGGCATCGTGATGGGGACATCGCACCATGAGCCGATGATGCGGGCACACAAGGAATACACTACCCGCCGCGACCGGATAGGGCCATGGGATTATGCCGTGAACAAGGCCCGCATCGACAGCTTCTTCTGCGAGGGGCTGCGGCGCAACAGCGGTTACGAGAACCTGATTACTATCGGCATGCGCGGCGACGGCGACGTAGCCATGGGCAGTGGCGACGACGGGGAAAACATGCGCACACTTGGCAAGGTCATCGAGGGGCAGCGCCGCATTATCAGCGACGTATACGGGAAAAAACCGCAGGAGATACCGCAGCTGTGGGCTGTCTTCACCGAGGTGCAGCGCTATTACGATGCAGGGTTTACCGTGCCCGACGACGTGACGCTGCTGTTTTGCGACAACAACTGGGGATATATCCGCCGCACCGGGCCGCCGGCCGAGCGCAACCGCAAAGGGGGCATGGGGCTGTATTACCATATCGACATGAACGGGGGGCCGTGGAACGACCGCTGGATAAACACTTCGCCGATACCTAAGTTGCGCGAACAGCTCGCACTGGCCTACCACACCGGGCTCGACCGTATATGGATTGTCAACGTAGGCGACTTGAAACCCAAGGAACTGCCCATCGACTTCATCCTGCGCTATGCATGGAATCCGGATGCTGTGAAGCCCGGCGAGGAGCGCGCCTTCGTGCGCAGGTGGGCTGCGGGTATCTTCGGCGAGGCCTTGGCCGACGATGTCGCGGATATTCTTTCCAGCTACCCTAAATACAATCTCTGGCGCAAGCCCGAAGTGCAGGTGCCGGGTATTTTCAGTGTAGAACACTATGGCGAGGCCGAACGGCTCACGAGGCTGTGGCAGGAACTGGCCGATAAGGCGGAAAGTGTAAAGGCACGCGTGCCGGAAGCGGCGCAGGACGCTTATTTCCAGCTGGTTTATTATCCGGCCGTGGCTTCGGCGGCCGTGGCCGGAATCTACCTTGCCGCCACGCAGAACCGCTATTACGCCGGGCGCCGCGACCTGAGGGCCAATGCTTTCGCCGACCGTGCCAAGGAGCTGTTCGCGAAGGATTCGCTGCTTACCGTGTATTACAACAAGCAGCTGGCGGGTGGGAAATGGGACGGCATGATGCTCGACCGGCATATCGGATACCAAAAATGGTCGATGCCCGACCGGAACACTTTGCCCCCGCTGACTTATGTGGTGCCAGATGAGGCTCTGCCGGCGCAACCATTGACCGACGTGATTTCCGACGAATATGCCATCGAAGCCCCACGCTACGACCGCAGTGTGGCGGCTGGCGGAGCGGAGTGGACGCTGTTGCCCGACCTCGGGCGTTCCGATGGCTGCATGGGTATTCAGCCTGTCACGGCGGGCTCGGCTGAAAACGGCGACGGGGCCCGGTTAGAGTACGATATCGATATAAGGAAAGCAGGCGATGTAACTATAGCTCTCGGACTGCTGCCCACACAGGACATACGGCCGGAACGCGGCTTGCGCATAGGCATAGCACTTGACGATGGGGGCGTGGTGGTGCTTGATGCCCGGCGCGGACTGGTTGATACCTTCGACGAGTATACGCCGGCGAACCTTGCGCGCTCGTCTAAGTTGAAGCCGCTGCCGCCCCGCAGCCAGCTGGCCCTTGCCGGCGTGGGGAAGCCGATGCGCAATGAGGTGTTCGACAACCTGCGCTGGCTCGACGTTACTTTCCCGGCTGTATCGCCCGGGAGGCATACGCTGAAGGTGGTAATGGTCGACCCCGAAGTGGTACTTGAGCGCATCGTTGTCCATCCCGACAACCGTTATCCCAGTTATTTCGGACCGCCCGTGGCGCAGTAGGGGTATGCTTCCTGTTTTCTTTGATATACTCTTCTGGCCCATGCCTCTGTGTTCCCGGCACGGCTTGCATTTAATCCAAATCGTACAAGCATCTTGTAGTCCTGCTACAAGGTGCTTGTACTCTTGCTACAAGGTGCTTGTAGCAGGACTACAAGATGCTTGTACGATTTCAATACGTTATCCGTTAGTTACCACTTTGCCCTGGCTGGCGCGGTTTTTAAAACAAAGGTTCGTGTTGGGTGCTATCTGATAACCTTACGTGCTTCGCCGTTACCGTACTTCACGATGTTCAGACCGCTGCGCACGGCGGTCAGCCGGTGGCCGGCGGCAGAGTGTATCGAGGCGATGCGTTGCCGGGGCGAGGGCTGTGCCGGAGCGATGGTGCTGGGTACTGCCGGCACCGAGGGCGCGCTGAGGCTGCCCTGCTCGTTTACGGCTTGGATGCGGTAAGAAGCCCCCTCGGTATAGGTATACTCGCAGTCGGTGGTGAAGCCTATGGCCTCGCCGTCTTTGGTGACGACGTAGCAGATGGCATACGGCACGGGTTCCCATGTTATCCGCCCCTCGGCGGCAGTAGCTGCGGGAGCGCCTACGGCCTCGGTCTTCAGTTCCGGTTGCCAGTTGTCATCGCCCGTGAGCACGTTTCTTACGGTATACTGTGCCGCCTCTTCGGGCGTAAGGTAGTTTTTAGCCTTGCCCCATACGGTATCGCCGGCCGATATATAAAAGTATGTGTCCTCGCGGTGGCTCAGGTCGAGCGCATTGCCTTCGGCATCCGTCGTGTTATAGTCGGCCCAGAGCACGGGCAGTCCGCCCATCGTGTTATACCAGCCCTTGGCCGGGATAGTCACTTCGGCCTTGGTGTTGATGAACACCGTTTTAGGACTGTTGTGCCACGGTCGCCCGAGCCATACGTCGGTTGCGGCGGCCGGTGCGGGAGCAGTGATGGTACAGTTCATGAATACATATCCCCATTTCGTGTCGGCCCCGTGCGATGGTGCCACGATGTATCCCCCGCTCTTGCGGTTGATGTAGAGCGTGGTGTTGTCGATGAAGATATTGCCGCTGTTATAGATGAAGTCGACAGCCCCTTCGATGAACGAGTTTTTCACGTATGCCCGGTTGTTGGGAGCCGACGGTGTAATCCACGTATCCTGATAGCTGAGCAATGCCACGTTGTTCAGGATGGTGCGGTCGCCGATGGTGTTCAGTGCCAGTGCCTGCGGTCCGGCCTGCTTGCGGTGTCCCCATGAGTTTTCGAGCGTGATATTGTCGAAGTAGCAGTCGTTCGACTTCACCACCACCGTAGCCCCCACGCTTACATGCACGGCATTGTCGCCACCGCAGAGCTTGTCGTCGGCAATGATGGTTTTGTCGCGTTCCTGTCCGATGAAATGTAGGAAAGGCTTATTGGCCGGCACGTCGATGTGCTCATTGTATTCGCCGTTTTTCACGAAGATGAGCCACGGTTTTACGCGTGCTGCCGGTGCAGCGTCGATGGCCGCCTGTACGGAGGTATAGTCGCCGCTACCGTCGTGTGCCACTATGGCGTCGTAGAGCCGGGCTTCGGGCTGCTGGCGCTCCATGGTGGCGAAGCGGATGACGGTGCCCCCGAAGGCGTTGCCGTTGCGGTCGGTGATGACGCCGGCTGGCAGCGTAAAGGTATATTCGGTAGCGTATTTCAGTCCGGTATACTTAAATACGGCCGTTTTTCCGCTTACGATAGGCGTTATAGTCTCGTCTCCCAGTGTAGCCTGTCCCTGCGCCTTGATTTTCTCGTCAAAGGTAAGGATGACAGATCCGTTGGCCGATATGCCCGTAGCCCCCGCAGCGGGGTTGGTAGCCAGCAGCTTCGGTGCTTCCGTATCGCTGGTCACGTCGCTTTCGGCCGTCACGAAGATGTCGGTAATGGCCAGTCCGTCGTAGTCGGTGGCCGCCCCCACGAGTTCGCTTTCTGTATCGGGCATCCAGCGCACGTATACCTTCTCCTGATTGTCAGCGTCGGCCGGCAGCGCAAACTCCCTGTCTACCCATCCGCTGTTTGCCAGTTCGAAGCGTCCGCCCTCCACGGGGCTGTAGCTCTTGCCGTCGATGGAGTATTCGGCTTGGTTTATCTTGTAGCTGTTGTAGCTGGTTCCCAAGGCGTTGCTCACCTTGATGTTAGAGAAGCCCTTGGTAGAGAAAGATATTTCGAAGAAATAGCCTTCCGAGCGCAGCTTCCATATACGGGCGCCCCATCGGCCGTTCTCCGCTCCGCGCTCTATGCCACGCGTAAGCCAGCTGGTAGTGTTTCCGGCAGCGTTGTGCAGCGACAGCAGTCCAGCGTTCTCCGTGTCGCTCTTGTAGTCGGCCGCCCGTTCGGTTCCCGGGTTGTCGTAATAGAAATCCCATCCCACGATGTAGTCGGCCGCCGAGAAATTAGCCGTGATGTTTTTCGCGGCGTCCATCCTTATGGTGCGTTCGGGGTTGGTAGCGTTGTCCTCCCATCCCACGAATGTAAGCACCTTGTTGTTAGCGGCGGTGAGCCTCACCTCGTCGCCTTCCTCATAGTAGCGTATGCCGCCGTCGATGTAGCCTGCCGGCTCAATGCTCACGAGGTTGGCGCGTGCGCCTTCGGTAAGCGTCAGATGGAGCGGGTATACATTTTTCTTTGTGAACATGGCCTTCAGTTCCGTGTCGGCCGTGATGTTAAACGTGTATGGGTTATCGGTCGATACGGTTTCGCCTGCGGCGTTGGTCCATGCGGCGAAGTGGTAGCCGAAGTTCTCGGCCACTGACACCGTTACCTCGTCGCCCTCGGTGAATACGTTGCCGGCGGGCTTCACGGTCAGTTTGCCCGCATCGTCGCTTTCAAGGCTGACATTCAGCGTGTATTGCTTCACATCCTTTGTTGTGCCGTTCACCGTGCCTTCGATGACGATGCCCCCGAAGCCCACCTGCTTGGTGTTGCCCAAGCTGTAGAGGTGGAGGCGCAGGCCGCACATACCGGCCGACGGGGCTATGCCGCTCACCGCCCTGTTGAAGGCCGTAACCTCGTTGTTGCGAGCCGGTACGATGCCCGTTTCGATGGCCGTGGCAGTGCCGTCGTCACTTATCCACAGGGCGTCCACCTTCCCGCCGTTGGTTCCGTAGCGCGTGGTGTTGAAGGCTATCCGCGTAGGTGTGAAGGTCAGTCCGTCTTTCGGGATGATGTAGAAGTTGATTTGGTTGCCCTCGTTGGCTCCCGCCTCATTACTGCTGGCCGGCTGGAACTTGGTTTGGTTCAGTGCCACGCCGTTGATGGCCAGTGTGCTGCCATGTTCGGTATAGTTGTTCTTGAACCATCCCCCGGCGTTTTCGCTGTACGTTCCCGTCTGCCCCTCGGTGCCTTGGTCGAAGGCGAAGGTTACCGTAGCCGTTTGGTTATCTACGGTTTCGGGCACGGATGTCCCTTGCGCCGTCGCCCTTACCGGCACGTCGATGGCTTTGCTGCCCTGACGTATGGTGATAGTGCCCGTTGTCTCGCCGCTGTTTTCCAGTATGAGCCGCGCGTAGAACGTGCCGACGAGCGTGCCGGCGTTGTAGCCGATGCTGAGCGAGGTGCCCCATGCCTGCCGGTCGGCAGAGAGGCTGATGCCCTCGGTAGCCTCGATGGTAATGCTGCCCGATTCTGGCGACAGCCCGAATCCCGAGATGGTGAATTCCTTTTGCAGCGTCTGCCCCCGGTATGCTTCGCCGAGGTCGGCCTCGGCAGGGCTCACGCTGAGGTCGGCCGGCAGTATGATGTTGCCGCTTAGTATGCCCTGTTCCTTCATCAGTTGGGCGCAGAGCCTTGCCACGAGCAGTGCGCCCGTGGCGTTGAAGTGGGTAGAGCCTTGGCCGTCGAAGAGCAGTTCGTGGCATTTAGCGTCGCCGTAGCTTTCGTACAGCTCTTTCGTGGCCGTGGTCAGGTCGATGAACGGAGTGCCCGTTTCCTCGGCCACGAGCTTCATTTGGTAGGCATAGTCCATGCTGCGGTCGTCGGCCGCCACCTTATTCCCTGTTGCAGGTCCTTGTTCGGTGAGTATGGAGAAACTGTCGCCCAGGTCGTGCCGGCCGTTGCGCTTTATTTTCCCGTCCGGCCCGAAGTAGCTGCGGCAAGCCGGACCTACCAGCAGCGGATAAGCTCCCTTGACGCGGGTTTCCTCGATGTATTTCCTCAGGTATTCCTTGTAAGTAGTTGTAGGGACAGAGCCGCGCAGGTCGACGGCCGCTGCCGCCGCTTCGTCGCCCTTGTCCTTGTAATAATCATACAGCTGCTGTCCGTCCATGCCCCCGTTTTTTTCGTCGTTGTGGGCAAACTGTATGATGACGTAGTCGCCCTCCTGCATGTTGCTTTTCACGCTGCCCCATAGTTCGTTGTAGAATCCGCGTGTATCGCGGCCTCCCCGTGCGTAGTTCACGGTGGCCAGTCCGTCGATAAACTGTTGTAGGTACATGCCCCAGCCGCGGGTAACGGTGGCAGCCGGGTCGTAAGGCGCCATGGTAGAATCGCCGCAGGTATGTAGTCTGCGGGTGGTGGCGCTCATCAGTATGAGTGCCGAAAGGAGGATGGAAATCCCAGGTAATTTTGCTTTCATTGTTCCGGTTAGTTTTTAGTTCCGGTTGCAAAAGTACGGTGTTTCTCCGATGGAATGGGGTAAAAATGCGTCAAAAAGGATGATTTTTGCAGCAAAAGGGTGTTTTGGATTATGATAATGATCCTGTTTCATGGTTCTGGCTACCGCTGCTTGAAGCATTTCTGTCTAGAGCGCATGTGTCCCCGTGAAGGAAATGTTAATCATTACAAAAAGTTACCGACAGGTAATTTACCTTTGGGTAACTTTTTGTATATTTACGCCGTACTTATAACGCAGAATGCTCATGAATGCACCATTTCAATACGGAACGCTGGCAACCAAGGAGAATTTTGTTGACCGCGTGGAGGACAGGGCACAACTGAAGGATTTCCTGTCATCGCACATCAATGTGATGCTGGTATCACCGCGCCGCTGGGGGAAGTCTTCATTGGTAAAGGTCGCCATGGAGGAACTGCAGAATGAAAACAAGAATGTACGGGTATGCTTCATCGATGGTTTCAGCATAGGTTCTGAGGCAGAGTTCTATCGGACATTCGCCAGTCAGGTCATTGCTTGTGCATCGAGCAAGATGGAGAAACGCATCCAGGATGCCAAGAGGTTCCTGACGGGAGTGGTTCCACAGGTGGTCATCAGGGATGACGTAACCAACTTCATGGCATTCGACGTGAAGTTCGTGCCCCAGGAGCAGGACCAAATGGACATCCTGCGTCTGCCGGAGATGCTGGCAAGAGCCAAGGGTATTCAGATAATCGTTTGTATTGATGAGTTCCAGCAACTGGCCAACCTGCCTGAGTACAAGAACATGGAGGGCAAGATGCGGTCGGCCTGGCAGCAACAGCAGCATGTGTCGTATTGCCTGTACGGCAGCAAACGCCACATGATGATGGACATCTTCAATGACTCCAATTCGCCTTTCTACCGTTTTGGGCAGATGGTGTTTCTGGATAAGATTCCTAAAACGGAGTGGATGCCATTCATCATTGATACTTTTGAAAGGTCGGGGAAGCATATTCATGAGTCTTTTGCAGAGCAGGTATGTGACATAGTGGAGTGCCATTCCTGGTATTTGCAGCAGTTCTGCTACTTTATCTGGAACGCAACCCTGGGAGAGGTTACGGAGCAGGCTTTCCAGTATGGATTGCGCCAACTGATAAATACCAATTCCCCCATGTTCTTGAGCGATACGGAAGCATTGGCTACCAGCCAGATAGAGATGCTACGGGCTATCAAGGACGATGTGCAGCAGTTGTCGTCCATAGAAGCAAAAAGAGTGTATAACCTTGGGAACCCCAACACCATCAGTAAAAACAAGAAGGCGTTGCAGGCCAAGGACATCATTGAACTAAGGAATGGGAAATTCGCGTTCGTCGATCCTGTCTACAAGATTTGGTTCTCACAAGAATACTAATGTATATGTCATTGAATCGTAGGATATCATTCTTGGGGATTGCCCTACTGCTGACAGCCATGGGGCGGGCGTCGAACATCGGCGAGGATGCGATGGTCGGCCTCTCGATTGCCGATGGGCTGGCGGGCGAGACGGTGAACCGCGTGATGACCGACCACAGCGGGCAGGTATGGATAGCCACCAACAGTGGCGTGAACCTGTATAACGGCAAGCGGCTGGCGACGTTTCTCTTTTCTGACACAAGGAATCGGCTGGTGGCGGTACATGACCTGTGTGAGACGGCAGACAAGAGCATCTATGCTGCTACGGACGAAGGACTCTACCGGCTGGCGATGGGCGGCAAGGCCTTTGCGAAGGTCCTGCCCGAGGTGTTGAGGCCCATCTGTCTGTTAGCCGTGGGAGACACGGTGTATATCGGCGGAAAGCAGGGATTCCAGATGTACGATGGCCGACGGCTGAAGCATATCGACGTGGGGGTGAGCCGCAAGGGATATGACAACATCGTCAACCAATACCAGAAAGGCGACGACGGGCTGATCTGGTTCGTGGGGCGGTATACCCTGAACAGCTACGACCCCAGGAACGGGAAGATAACCTCCATATCCCTGTTAGATGTCATACCTGAAAGGGGGGGCTTGAGCCAGCTGTGCAAAGTGGGTCGCCGCTTCTTCGTCGGGACGCGCAACAAAGGGCTCTGGGTGTACGACGCCGATACAAACCGCGCGGAGCAGGTTGCCGGCGTGGGCCATTTGGTCATGTCCGTCAGCCTGAGTGCAGACGGGTATGTCTGCGTGGCTACTGATGGGGCCGGCGCCTATCTGATAGACCCCGGGACACGGGAGATAGTGGAATCCTACAATATGGAGCAGACGGGGCTTCGGAGGTTGCCAGCCAATGCCGTCTACAGCTTCTACCGGGATGCCAATGGAGTCAACTGGTTTGGCTTCGTACGCTATGGCCTTGCCTATGCCAGCCACAGTGGTACGTTGTTCCAACCTTATCGGAAGGGCGACTTCACAACCCTGGGGAAGAACGTGCGGAGCTTCTTGCTGCGCGGCGACGAGTGTGTCATTGGTTCCCAGAGTGGCTTCTGGTTTGTCACTGAAGGGAGTAGCCGGTTCTTCTCGCCAGAGGAGTTCGGCGGCCACATCGTGAACAGTATTGCCTGGTGGCAGGGAGAATACTATATCGGCACCTTCGACGGCGGCTTGCGCGTGCTGGATCCACAGACGATGAACCTGCACAGGCTTGCGGAGGTGCCCCATCTGGACGATGCCGCCATTGGGGCCATCAAGGTTGGTCCTGACGGGCGGTTGTGGATAGGCTGCAGCGATGGGCTGTTCATTCTTGAGAAGAATGATGGCAAGGTGACGGTCAGGAACCACTATACGGAACAGAACTCGCACATCGCTGGCGGGATCCTGCTCAGCATCACTTTCGACCAAAGGGACAACGCATGGCTGACGGGCATCCAGGGAGTCTCCCTCTATAGCGGCCAGAGCAAGGAAGTAGTCGATACCCAGTTCCCGGCGGGGTTCTTCAACAACGAGCCAAACATGCTCGGAATACTGGGGCACGACGGTATCATCTATATGCGAAACGGTCCACAGCTGTTCTATACAACGGAGGGCATGCGGGAGTATGGAGAGCTGCGGCTGCCCGTTCGCCTGAGCGATAAGTGGTGCCGGGCCATGGCCGACGACATGGAAGGTCACCTATGGCTGGGTTCGGAACGGGGTCTGCTCCGTTTCGACTACGGCCTTGAGCATCTGTTGCAGTTCGGCTACGGCGAAGGACTGTCAGGCGACCAAATCAGCGAGGTCTGTATCGACGGCAACAAACGGCTGTGGGTTGCCACCTCGCGCGGGTTGTTTTCCGCCGACCTGAAGGAACTGGAGCAATGGACACGCGATGGACATTACAAGGTGCAACTCTACAATCTCCGCTTGGGCAGCGACCTGCTGACCAGCACAGAGGAGATGGCGGTCAACGAGAAGCGGCGCGTGCGCCTCAGCTGGAACTTTACCTCCGAGGTGTTGCAGGCCGAGGCCGTGCTGCTCGACTTTGCCCGCCAGCAGGGGCGGCTTTACGAATACCGGCTCGACGGGGGCAGTTGGAGGCTGGTGCAGGATGGCGAATCGATCGACGTGCGCAACCTGTTCATCGGGCTTCATCAGCTGGAAGTGCGCCTGGCCGGTGTCGAAGGCTCGGCATCGGTATATCACCTCTCGGTCGTCCCCTCCCTATGGGCTGTACTGGAGGCCATGCTGCTGGTAGCCATCCTCTCGGCAGCCTTTGTGTTCTATCGCTATCGCAAGAACACGAAGGTGTTGCTCTCGGAGCGCGACGAAATCGAAGAGGCACTCATTGAAAGCGAGGAGTTAAGAGTTCAGGGCGAGGAACTGCCCAAGTACCAGCGAGTGAGGATCGACGACGAGGAGTGCGCAGACATCGTGAAACGGATGCGAGCATATATTGAGCGCGACAAGGTCTATACAGACGTTGACCTGAAGATGAAGGACTTGGCCGAGGAGCTGCACCTGTCGCCTTCGAAGCTCAGCCAGGTCTTCTCGCTCTACCTCAACGAGAACTATTACGACTTCATCAACCGCTACCGCCTCAACGAGTTCAAGCGGCTCATCGCGGAGGGTGAGTACAAGCGCTACACCATCACCGCCCTCAGCGAACGCTGCGGCTTCAAGAAGTCGAACTTCTTCTCCACCTTCCGGAAAGTGGAGGGCATGACCCCGGCGGAATATCTGAGGAAGCAGGGCGTGAAAGCCTGAAGTGTAATCCTGACGGATGGGACAGAGGCGACACTCAGCGCCGGCTGATGATCGTGACAGATGACCACGCGGTGTTGACCCATTGGCGATGATGGATGGACAGGCTGCTTTCAGCGAAACGACCTGCTAATGCCAAAACCCATATCGCCTTGGATACCCTGGGGATAGGCATGCTTGGTATTTCTAAATTAGACGTCCTATAACCGAATCGGCTGGCTATGAGACAGTTGAATGATTTGGCCTACCTGCTAAACGAGGTGGCGGCAAACAAGGGTGGAAAAACTTGCTTGCCGCCTTTTTTTGCACTATTTTTGCATCCGTGAATGTGGGAACAGGCTGCGCCTCGGCATAAGGGCAAGTACTTCTGCATCCGGCTTTCACTGTCCTTGCAACCTAAAACGAATAAAAAGCCAATAACATACATGACAACAACCGAAACAAGGAATAGAGACATCATCGGTCAGACTTACAAGAAAATGATAGAGGAAGTATTCTCCATCTTCCGTCAGGCATGCATCGCGGAGGACACGTGCAAAGACCTCGTGCAGGAGGTGTTCATCAAGATGCTCGGCCTTGATGTGATTATCGAGGAACAGGTGAAGGCCCTGACCGTGACCATTGCCTACCAGAAACGCACAGACTACCTGCGCCATCGCGCATATATAAATAAGGTGAAGAACGACAGCCTCTGGAAGATGGAGCAAAGCTACACCAACACGGACGCTGAGGTGAGCGACATCCTTCAGGCGGAGATGAAGGTCATCAGGAGGATGGCGGAACAGGATGCCCGCATCTACCGCATGACCCGCTTCGAGGCGAAGAGCGCCGGCGAGATTGTGCTGGAGACAGGACTGACGAAGCGTGCCGTAGAAGCCCGACTCTATCGCGCCCGCAATGAAGTCAGGGCACAGGTCAGGAAAGTTGCCGGCCTTTGAATAAGGCCTGGCCGCCACTCGTATAACAAGGGAATACAAGAAATCAGTTTCTAACGTTATAACTAAAACATGAATATTATGAAGGAAAAAGCAAGCAATCTTTCCCGCGGCAGGTTATTCGGCATGCTGCTGGCTTCTGCCTTTACGATGGCCGGTCTGTCGGCACAAGCCGCCGGCGTACAAGGAGCCCAGGCCGTGCAACAGACCGGTGTCGCCAAGGGCAAGGTGGTTGACCAGAATGGTGAGCCTATCATCGGCGCCACCATCAAGGTCAAGGGAACAAGTAATGCCACCATCACCGACTTCGACGGTAACTTCTCGCTCAGTAACGCTACGGGTACGCTTGTGGTGTCGTACATTGGTTATAAGGACGTAGAGGTGAAGGCAGTGAACAACCTCAGGATTACCATGCAGGAGGACAACAGCCTGCTGGAGGAGGTGGTCGTGACGGGCTATGGCGTTACTAAGAAAGCCTCGCTGACGAGTGCCATCAGCCAAATCAAGGGCGACGATGTCTATAAGGACCGTGGCATCAGCAGTACGACGGTGGCCCTGCAGGGCAAGGTGCCCGGACTGACCATTACCCGCACCTCCACCCGTCCGGGCAATGAGGCGGCCACGATGCAGATTCGCGGCGACATCTCCATCAATGGCAGCTCCACCCCGCTGATTATCATCGATGGCGTGACGGGCTCACTCGACGAGTTTAACTCGATGAACGGCAACGACATCGAAAATATCTCCGTGCTCAAGGATGCTTCGGCCGCCATTTACGGAGCACGCGCTGCATCGGGCGTGGTGCTCGTCACCACCAAGCGCGGTAAGACGGGCAAGCCCCAGATTACCTACAACGGGTCGTTCAGCCGCACCGTCAACGGCATACAGGCTCCACTGACCAACAACCGCGAGTGGCTCGACATGTTCTACGAGGCTCAGTATAACGACACCCGCGTGACGACGGGCCTTACTGATCCGACAGAAATACACAACAACATCAACTGGTGGGTGTTCAACAGCTTCGGTGGTGCCACGCTCGACCCGACCGACATCGACCCGGCCACCGGAGCTCCCCGCATTTATAAGGGAGAGACCCTCTTCAATGCCCTGCGCGACGGCAAGACGCTGACCCTACAGAACGGTGACAAGGTGGAACGCTGGGAACCCAACAACTACCTCATGGACTATCTCTACGGCCAAGCCAACTCCCAGAAGCACAGCCTCAGCATAGCCGGGGCGGACGAAAAGTTTGGCTACCGTCTCTCGCTCGGCTATGAGAAAGCCCAGTCGCAGCTGAAGGTAGCAGAAGACGGGCAGACAAAGTGGAGTGCCCGCCTGAATGCCGACTATCAAGCCACGAAATACCTGAAATTCGACACGAACATCTCATTCGAGCGCCGAAAGATGAAAGTCCCCAACACCGACGTGGGTGCCGGATGGATGGATCCCTGGTTCTGGGCTGTCTACAATGAAAACGGCGATGTATACGACACCTTCAGCGGCAACCGCAATCCCGTGGGCGGACTGACTCGGGGCGGACAGAACACGACTGACTATACCATTCTGCGCGGAAGCATCGGCGCGACTTACGACTTCAGCCAGTTCGTACAGGGCCTGTCGCTCTCGGCAAGCGGTGCCTACAAGCGCATGGAGGCATCGGCACAAAACGTACAATATAAGGTGCAGTACTACGACTGGGTGGGCACGAAGACCGGCAACAAGCGTGGTCCCGGCTCCATCACGGAAATCTCGCCGAAGTACAACAACCTGAACCTGGGGATTCAGCTCAACTACAACCGCACGTTCGCAGATGTCCACCGCGTAGCTGCCATGGTCGGCATGACTGGCGAGCAGGAGAGCTACAAGCAGATTATGGCTGCCCGCAATCAAGGACCGCTCTACGAGTGGTCGGGGCTAACCGACCTGAACATGTTTGCCACAGGGACGAACAACACCGCCAACGGTGGACAGTATGCATGGAGCCTGCTCTCCTATCTCACCCGCCTGAACTATTCCTACAATGACACCTACGCCATCGAGTTCCTGGGACGCCGAGACGGCTCGTCGAAACTTTCAACCGCACAGCGCTGGAAGAACTTCTTCTCCATCTCAGGCTACTGGCGACTGTCTAAGGAGAAGTTCCTGAAAGGTACCAAGTGGCTCGACGACCTGAAACTACGATACAACTACGGTAAGACTGGCAGTGTGGAGGGCATCGACAACTATGAACGCTATGCCAGCGTCAGCACAGGCACGGCCCTCTTCGGACTGAACCCTGCCACCCAGACCACGCTCTGGCTCGGCTCCATGACAAGCGACCAACGCACTTGGGAGACCATCAACAGCCACGACGTGGGCATCGACTTCACGCTCTTCCATAACCGGCTGAACGGTTCGTTCGACTATTTCGTCAAGAGCAACGACGGCATGTTCATCAGTGTGGAGTACCCCTCGGTGCTCGGAGCCTCGGCTCCGAAGGTGAACGACGGTGAGTTCCGTGCCCGTGGCTGGGAGTTCACCATCAGTTGGCGCGATCGCATCGAGCAGGTAAACTACAACCTCGGCTTCCAGCTCTCAGATGCCTGGTCGAAGATAGAAAAACTGACGAACAACGAAGCCGTACCCAATCCGGGCGTCAACAGGAACCGTCTGGTGGGTATGCCCCGCAATGCCATCTATGTCTATAAGACCGACGGCCTGTTCAAGACTCAGGAAGAGGTGGATGCCTACTATGAGAAGTACTACTGGAACACCGACCACACCGGCCCGAAGTCGGGCAACGTACTGCCCGCTCCGGGCGAGAAGAGCCTGACAAGCCTGCGCCCCGGGGCCCGCAAGGTGGTCGACCTGGATGGTAACGGGGTCATCACCCGCGACGACATCTACTATGCCGGCGACGCTGCCCCGCGCCTGAACTTCGGACTGAACCTTGGACTGGAGTGGAAGGGTATCGACCTCTCCGTGTTCTTCCAGGGCGTATGGAAGCAAAAGGTGCTTCGTGGTGGCAATTTCTATGCACCATGGATAACCAACTACGTGATGCAGAACAAGACCTTCAAGGATAAGATGTGGACATGGGACAACCCCGATGCCGAGTATGCCATCGCCTCACGCAACAATGCCTTCAGCCGGTGGAACTACGAGAACAAGGACGTGAGCGTGCAGAACAACCGCTATGTGCGCCTGAAGTCGCTTGTCATCGGCTACACACTGCCGCAGCAGTGGACACAGAAGGCCGGACTCTCGAAGGTGCGTGCATACTTCGCAGGTGACGACCTCTGGGAGTGGACCAAGGTGAAGGATGGCTACGATCCCGAATACGGCGAGGCCTCGAACAACACCTTCCCGTTCAGCCGACTGCTGACCATGGGTATCGACGTAACGTTCTGATGACTGGAAATTGAAGATTGAAAACGAAAAACCGAAAAGGTATGAAAACAATATATAAGAGCATATTCGCAGTGTCGGCAGCAGTGCTTGCCATGACATCGTGCAGTGACTTCCTCGACAAGGAACCCTTGTCGGCAGGAACGGAGGCCATCGTGTTCAAGACGGCAGACCACTTCGCGCAGGCCGCCAATCAGTTCTACAACCACTTGCCGGGATGGAGCTACGACTCCATGGACCGTAATACCGACATCAGCGGGCTGAGCAGCAACGGTGGTGGCTCGGCTCCCGAGAGCAGCGCCACGTGGAACAACAACTATTCGAACATCCGCCAATACAACATCCTATTGGAAAAGTCTGCGACCTATGCGGGCAATCAGGGTGACATCTCGGCAGCCGTGGGAGCCGCTTACTTTTTCCGTGGCTATGCCTACTTCAACCTATTGAAAGCATTCGGTGGCGTACCCATCATCGACCACGTGATGGACGTGACCGACGCGGCTCTCTACGGTCCGCGCAATTCGCGCTATGAGGTGTTTGCCTTCCTGCTCAATGACCTACGCAAGGCGGTAGACCTGCTGCCGAAGGAGGCGTCCATCTCCAATGCCGACAAGGGGCATATCAGCAAGGAGGCCGCACAGGCCTTCCTCGGCCGGGTGTTGCTCTACGAGGCTACGTGGGAGAAGTATGTGCCCAGCATCAGCTACGACCTGGACGGTGACGGCAGCAATCAAGGTGCCGGCACGGCCAAGCCCGGCGGCTATCCCTCCATCGAGTCGATGCTGACAGAGTCGAAGCAGGCCTCGAAGGCCGTCATCGACGAGGCTGCCAACGGCACATACGAACTCTGGAACGAGTGTGACTCACTGAGCTACTACTATCTCTTCAATATTGACGACAAGGGCGGCAATATACCTAACTTCATGGGGGCAGGAAAGGCCACGAACAAGGAATTCATTATCAGCAAGAAGTACGACTACGACCTGAAGCGTGGCGGCATCAACCTCTCGCATACGGTCATCACCTGGCAGGCGGTGGGTATCAGTGCCCAATTCGGCGAGTCATTCCTCTGCCGCAACGGTCTGCCCATCCGCATCAGCCATACGGGCAACATGAGCGATGCCCAGAACAACCCGGAGTTCGAGGGATGGGGCACTTTCTACGGCGAGTATCGTAACCGCGACTACCGCTTCATCGGTGCCACATACGTGCCCGACCGCACCACGTGGAGCAGCCGTCCCGAGGACAACCGCCAGTGTACGGTGCTCGGACAGCCTTATCCCGCTCCCGTCTATCCGCAGGACAACGATGAGTTCGATGCCAACGACCCTGCCTACACCAGCTCGTGCGGCATCTTCAAGCCGACACTGCGCAACAACTCCACCCACTACTACTATGGCAGTCGCAAGTACTTGATTGAGGGTGCGAACCGCGAGATGAACACCGAGTCGGCCGACTGGCCCATCCTTCGTCTGGCCGAGGTCTATCTGAACTATGCCGAGGCCACCTGTGAGCTGGGCAACGGACAGATTGCCGATTCCGACCTGGACATCTCCATCAACAAGCTCCGCGACCGTGCCCGCGTGGCTCATCTGTCGAACGCGCTCATCGCCAATGTCTATGATGCCGGCTGGTGGGACTGGAACACCAACAAGACTGTCTGCCACAAGATGACAATGCTCGACGAAATCCGTCGCGAGCGTGCCTGTGAGCTCTATGGCGAGGGCTTCCGCATGGACGATTTGAAACGTTGGGGCGTGGCACACATTAACCTACGCGGGCAGAAGCTGGGACGCCACGTGCTAAACACCGCCTACACGACGGAGAAGGCCAACGACCGCACCTACTTCGGCGAGCCGTGCTACTATCCCGAGAAATACCCGCTGCTCTATGGCGTATACGAGGGGACAGGCACCAGCGATCCTGACTATGGCCGCTCCATATCCGTGTTGTCAGGCAACCTGAACTACTCGCAGCGCGACTATCTCGACCCGATACCTCTGCAGCAGATCCGTCTGAATCCGGCCCTGACCCAGAATCCCGGTTGGTAGCCAACAATGAAGCGCCCCGCATATCCATTAGCCAATTAGTGGGTATGAGGGGCTATTGTAACTACTGCTACGAATCAGGCTTACGAGGCCGTAAGGTCAATAATCAGGAAGGATACTTACATCATTAACAGAAAGAGATACATCAGATGAAACAGTGGTTAATACGAGGCCTGCTCAGCCTGCTCATAGTATTTGGGATAGGCGTTAGGGCAGCACAAGTCATGTCCTGGCAGGATCCCGGAGTGAATGAGGTGAACCGCATGGAGGCTCACGCCGACTTCGTGAACAAGAACGAGCTGCGCATGTCGCTCCATGGACTGTGGGGCACGATGCCCATACCCGGGATGTGGGAACTGAATGGTTTGGGAGAACCTATGTATTGCGGACAGAACTATGAGTGGAAGGCATGGTGGAAGAGCAACCCTCCAGAGCTGCCCGACTCGGGCAATTACAGTTATACCTACGCCAGGAGCTGGCAGATTCCACAGGCGTGGAGGAACCGCGACGTGATTCTTCATATCGGGTCGGTCACCCCATGTGTCGAGGTGTGGTGCAACGGCAGATATGTTGGCTACGGCGAGGACTCGAAGCTGGAGCAGGAGTTCGATATCACGCCGTTTGTTAAGTTCGGCAGGGAGAACGAAATCAAGATGGAGGTACGCCGATGGTGTGACGGAAGCTATCTGGAAGATCAGGATTTCTTCCGCTTCAAGGGCTTTGCCCGCGATACTTATCTTGCCGCTCGCAACAAGCAGCGTATCGAGGACGTGAAAGTGGAGGCATTGCTCAATGATGATTTCTCGGAGGGAACCGTTCGGCTTGACGTGAAGACTCGGGGCAAGGTGAAGTGGAAAGCGGAGATTGAGGGTGTGGGTGGCTTGACGGTAAAGCACCCGAAACTATGGAGTGCGGAGCTGCCGAACCTCTATGCGCTTCACATCACGAGCGATAAGGGCGATGACATTACCATCAACGTGGGTTTCCGCAAGGTAGAAATCAAGGATGCCCAACTGGATGGAGGTATCGACAAGGGAAAGGTCATCTTGCCCAACCCACACTCGGAACTCCTTCAGGAGGCAGACTGTACGAACCTCTGTATCGACCTTGTGCAGCAGGGGCAAGCTTGTATAGACTCATGGTCTGCCCGACCGCTCGACCGTTACATGGTTCATACCCAGGATATGCAGTACACTTTCCGTATCACTCCTATCATCAAAGGTGAGCCAAACCTCAGCCACCTTATTCCCCGGCCGGCATTGCAATAAAGGGGAGTAATGCTCGTTTTACAAATGCAACTAAACACAATGCGATAATGAAAAAACTTTTGGTAGTGTTGATGCTCTTGCTGTACGTGACAGTACAGGCCCAGACGTGGCCCAAGTGCATCCTGGCAGGCGACTATCCCGACCCAAGCGTGATGCGGGAGGGAAGGGACTTCTATATGACTCACTCGCCATTCTACTACGAGCCGGGATTCCTCATCTGGCATTCCACGGACCTGATGCACTGGGAACCGGTGTGCCGCGCCCTGGAGCAGTGGCAAGGCTCGGCGATGGCACCCGACCTGCTGAAGCATGGCGGCAAATACTATATATATTTTCCTGCCAACGGGACGAACTACGTGACCTGGGCCACGGACATCCGTGGTCCGTGGAGCGAACCGACAGACTTGAAGGTAGGGGGTATCGACCCTGGGCACATCGTTGACCGGGAGGGCAGGCGCTGGCTGTTCGTGAACAAAGGTGAGATGATTCGTCTTGCAGATGACGGACTAAGCACCATCGGCGAGAAGAAGAAGGTATATGACGGATGGCCTATACCGCGCGAATGGACAACAGAGGGGCGTTGGCCGGAGACTTACTTGGAATCACCAAAACTGTTATGGCACGACGGCTACTACTACCTTACATCTGCCGAGGGCGGCACGGCAGGCCCCGCTACGAGCCACATGGTGGTGTGTGCCCGAAGCCGCTCGCTTGAGGGACCGTGGGAGAACTCACCCTATAACCCCGTCATCCACACCTACAGCGAACAGGACCATTGGTGGAGCAAAGGGCATGGCACGCTGATTGATGATGCCGACGGGCGCTGGTGGATGATTTACCATGCCTATGCTAAGGGCTACCACTCGTTGGGCCGCTCCACGCTGATAGAACCGATAGAGTGGAGCCGTGACGGCTGGTATCGCCAGGCGAAAGGCGGAGCCGGTGTACCTTCCGGGCCGTCGAACACCTTGGTCTTGTCGGACGACTTTACCTCACCGCAACTCGGCCTGCAATGGAGTTTCTGGAAAGAGAACGCCCGCAGGCAGGTGGTCGCCGGCAACGGGCAACTGGCCGTTCCGGGCAAAGGCAAGGCACCCGCCGATGGGCGGCTGATGCTCGTAACGGCTCAGCACAAGAACTACGAGGTGAAGGTGAAGGTGAAGTGTGTGGGCAAGAGCCTCGCCGGCCTGCTACTCTATTACAGCGAGGCAGGCTACACAGGTGTGGCCACCGACGGTGCGAAGTTTCATGTCTATCATGACGGCAAGGTCATCAAGACCGTGAGGAACAGTCTCGGCAGGGGTGTCGCCATCAGCATCCACAATCAGGGCAACCAAGTGACGATGCGTGTCAGCCGCGACGGCAAGGCATGGACGACACTGGCCAGCGGCATTGACGTGGGGCCGTTGCATCATAACCGTCTGCACGGATTCTATGCCCTGCGCCCGGCCTTGCTGTCGGCAGGAAGCGGCAAGGCCGTGTTCTCGGATTTCGTCTACCGCGATGCCGTGCCGCAGGAGAAGGACATGGCGGCCTACCTGATGGTGTATCACTTGGACGAGGACCACGGGTTGCACATGGCCCTGAGCCGCGACGGCTATTCGTGGACGGCACTTAACGACAACAAGCCCGTGATGGGCGGCGACACCATTGCCGACCAGAAGGGCATCCGCGACCCGCACATCTACCGCGGCCCCGACGGTGCCTTCTATCTGGCGATGACCGACCTGCACGTGTTTGCCCGGCGCGACGGCAAGCGTGACACGGAATGGGAACGCGACGGCAAAACTTACGGCTGGGGCAACAACCGTGGCCTGGTGCTGATGAAGAGTTTCGACCTGCTGAACTGGAAGCGCACCAACATCCGTTTCGACGAGATGTCGGCAGCCTGGCAGGAGATAGGCTGCGCATGGGCCCCAGAGACCATCCTCGACGAGACCACGGGACGGCTGATGATTTATCTTACCATGCGCCACAAGAACGAGCCGAACAAGCTCTACTATTGCTACGTGAACGATGACTACGACACGATAGAGACCATGCCGCAAGGGCTCTTCCAATACGCCGACGAGAGGAAGTCGGCCATTGATGGGGACATCACGAGGTTTGGTGACAAGTACATCCTCTCCTACGTGGGGCACGACGTGAATGGAGGCATCAAGCTGGCCTATAGCGACCGGCCGACTGGCGGCTGGCAGTTCGACCCGCGATGGGTAGACTTCGAGCCAAGGGCTTGTGAAGCACCGGCGGTGTGGAAACGCATCGGCGAGGACAAATGGGTGCTGATGTACGATGTCTATAGCATTCAGCCTCACAACTTCGGGTTCATCGAGACTTCTGACTTCGACCATTTTGATTACCTCGGCCGCTTCAACGAGGGGGTGATGAAGACTACCAACTTCGCCTCGCCCAAGCACGGTGCCGTGGTGCATCTGACGGAGGATGAGGCCCGCCGCCTCTGTGAGCAGTGGGGCACGGACTACGACATAATGCCGGCCAATCCCGCTGGCAAGGGGGCTCCTCTACCGAGATAATGTCGCGGTCAGCGCCGGCCGTTGCAAGGCGGAGGATATACTCCTGTTTTGATTTTTGGCCATTTTTCTGAGATAATTGGCCAA
>DBRC01000073.1 GCA_002305505.1 Prevotella sp. UBA1378
AATCAAAATAGGGGTATATCCTCCGCCTTGCAACGGCCGTGCCTCCGCAGCACAAGGGGGCACCGCCGTCCGGATTAACGTGACATCCTTATCCCGGACTCAGGTAAAAAAACTGCAAAGTTCAGAACCCCTGCCGCCCTACGAAGGTAATTGTAATACGCCGGTTCGGGATAAGAAACCTGCGCTAATCCGGCGGCATAAGGGAAAGCGGCCCGGATGTTTTTATACCAAGAGCCTACACCTCGGGCAGATGGAAACGGTAGGTTTTGTCGAACACCTCGCGCACGGTATTGATTTCAAGGAACTTCGTACCGCCTCCCGTACCAATGTTCCCGCTGAGGTAAGCAATATTATCATCCAGGTCGAGATAGCCTTTCTGGCGCAACATGCGAACGGCAGCCATGAACAATTCTTCGTTGTCGATATGCCCTTTCTGATAAACAGGAATCACACCGTAACTAAGGTTCAACAAACGCTGCAACTTATCATTATAACAGATGGCAAGCACCGGGTTGGGGCCGCGGAAAGCAGCCAGGTTACGGGCCGTTATGCCTGTCGTAGAATCAGTGATGATGCCCTTTACGCCCATTTTCTCAGTCGCTTCGATAGCACTGTGCGCCATGAACTCGCGAACATCGCAATTAGCACTCAACGGCACTTCTATATCGTTCTCACGGAACTTGTCTTTTTCGGCCTGCTCGGCTATCTGCGCCATTGTCTCCACAGCCTCTACCGGATATTTCCCCGAGGCCGTCTCGCCCGAAAGCATCAAAGCGTCCGTGCGGTAATAAATGGCATTGGCAATATCGGTCACCTCCGCACGGGTTGGGCGCGGATTGTTTATCATCGTATGCAGCATTTGCGTAGCTACGATTACCGGCTTCTTAGCCTGTACACACTTGCGGATGATGCTGCGCTGGATACCGGGGATGCGCTCAATGGGCACCTCGATACCAAGGTCGCCGCGGGCAATCATGATGCCGTAAGAGGCCTCTATTATTTCGTCGATGTTGTCGAGCCCTTCTTGGTTCTCTATCTTCGAGATGATTTTTATATCGCTATTGTTGGCATCCAGTATGGCTTGTACGGCCTGCACGTCGGCTGCCGAGCGCACAAACGAATGGGCGATGAAATCGATGTCTTCATCAATGGCAAGCATAATGTTGCGGCGGTCACGGTCGGTAAGCGACGGCAAATCGATATGCACCCCCGGCACGTTGACACTCTTGTTCGCCCCGAGCACGGCATCGTTGGTTGCCTGGGCGATGACGGCCGGCCCGTTGATGCCTATTACCACCATGTCCAAGATACCGTCATCGAAAAGGATATGGTCGCCCTCATGCACATCTTGTGCGAAATTGGGATACGACAGATTGATGATGTCATGCTCCGTATCCATTTCCGGGCGCCCGAAAATCTTGACTACATCACCCGCCTTATATTGAATAGGCTCCTTACAGCCAGTGGTACGTATCTCTGGCCCCTTGGTATCAATGAGGATGCCGATGTGGTGGGATACTTGACGCGTGTTCCTGATAATTTCCCTGATCCCGTCCGGTGAGGCATGCGCCGTGTTCATGCGGATAACATTCATGCCCGCATTGAACAGCTGCTGGATGAACTCAACGGAACAGCGGCGGTCGCTGACGGATGCTACAATCTTTGTTTGTTTCATGCTTTTACGTTCTTAACGTCCGCAAAGTTACAAACATTTTATGAAAGGAAAAAGGATTATCCGGGAAAAGTGTTTACCCTGCCTGCTTTTATCCGGGCTCATCATATTACCCCGCACGGAACATTTCCTTACATATTACAAAAAACATGACACCCTGCCTCCAGGCGCCATATATTAAAATAATGTATAATCACACAAACACATGGTTTTTCTACCAGCAAAAAGAAAGGAATGCGCTTTTTTTTGCAAAAAAGTCGAAATAAATTTCCGTTTAACGCTGAAAATCAGTATATTTGCACTCCGAAATACATCAAGCGTATAAAATATTATAACAATAAACATATAAAAAGAAATGACTAAAGCAGATATTATCAACAAGATAGTGGCTGACACCGGGATAGCCAAGAAGGACGTTTCTGCCACTGTTGAAGCATTTATGGAGGAAATCAGACAAAGTCTGGCAACCAACAAGGACAATGTGTACCTGCGTGGTTTCGGCAGTTTTATCGTAAAGCACCGTGCGCAAAAAACTGCCCGCAACATCTCCAAGAATACTACACTTGTAATCGACGCGCACGACTATCCGGCATTCAAGCCGGCCAAAAGCTTCATTGCGAAGATGAAATAATGTAATAAACATATAAATCAAAAATTTAACGATTATGCCAAACGGAAAAAAGAAAAAGGGCCACAAGATGGCTACTCACAAGCGCAAAAAAAGACTGAGAAAGAATCGCCATAAGAGCAAGTAAAGCTCTGTGATGTCCGATTCTTCGGAAAAATGAAAGGAGTGTGTCAAGGATGTCCCTTCAGGATTGTTTGGCGCACCCTTTCCATTATTGAAAATCCGATGAAAGAGAGAACCTAACGAATCAAAAATGACAAGCGAAGTTATCATTGACGTCCAGCCGAAGGAAATCTCGATTGCCCTACTGGAAGACAAGAGTCTGGTGGAATACCAGAACGAAAACCGGTCGGTATCATTCTCCGTAGGCAACATTTATGTGGCAAAAGTGAAAAAACTGATGCCCGGACTGAATGCGTGTTTCGTGGATGTGGGGTTCGAACGTGATGCATTCTTGCATTATCTGGACTTAGGGTCACAATTTAATTCTTACGAAAAGTATCTGAAACAGGTACAGAGCGACAGAAAGAAACTATTCCCCATCACCAAGGCCACACGCCTGCCCGACCTGAAGAAAGACGGCAGCGTGCAGACATCGTTGAAAGTTGGACAAGAGGTGATGGTGCAAATCGTAAAGGAACCCATCTCCACGAAAGGGCCGCGGCTGACATGCGAACTGAGTTTCGCCGGGCGGTTTATCGTGCTGATTCCTTTCAACGATAAGGTTTCGGTTTCATCTAAAATCAAGAAGGGCGAGGAGCGGGCCCGGCTGAAACAGCTCTTGCAGAGCATTAAGCCTAAAAACTTCGGAATCATTGTCCGCACATCGGCCGAAGGCAAACGGGTGGCCGAATTGGACGCGGAGCTGAAACTTCTGCTGAAGCGCTGGGAGGACGCCATCACAAGAGTACAGAAGACAACAGCACGGCCGCAACTGGTTTTCGAAGAAACAGGGAGGGCCGTAGCTTTGCTGCGCGATTTGTTCAACCCGACATACGACGGGATTTATATCAACGACGCTGATATCTATCAACAAGTAAAAGACTATGTGGAACTGATTGCCCCTGAAAAGGCCGGCATCGTAAAGCAGTATACAGGGCAGGTACCCATCTTTGATAATTTCAACGTCACGAAACAGATTAAATCCGGCTTCGGGAAAACGGTGAACTATAGGCATGGCGCCTATCTTATCATCGAACATACCGAGGCATTGCACGTGGTGGACGTAAACAGCGGCAACCGGACCCGATCGGAAAACGGCCAAGAGGCCAACGCACTGGAGGTGAACTTGGGCGCGGCAGATGAACTGGCACGCCAACTGCGACTGAGGGACATGGGAGGAATCATCGTGGTAGACTTCATCGACATGAACCTGGCAGAAGACCGGCAGATGCTCTACGAGCGCATGTGCAAAAACATGCAGAAAGACAGAGCAAGGCATAACATCCTGCCGCTGAGCAAGTTTGGGCTGATGCAAATCACGCGTCAGCGGGTACGCCCGGCAATGGATGTAAACGTAGAAGAGACCTGTCCCACCTGCTTCGGCAAGGGAAAGATTAAATCGTCAATCCTGTTCACAGACCAACTGGAGAGCAAGATAGACCGACTGGTAAACAAGATCGGCATCAAGCGCATCAACCTGCACGTACATCCCTACGTTGCTGCCTATATCAACCAGGGCATCGTATCCCTGAAGCGGAAATGGCAGCTGAAATACGGATTCGGAGTGAACGTAATCCCCTCGCAGAAACTGGCTTTCTTACAATACGAATTCTACGGTAAGAAAGGTGAGTATCTCGACATGCAAGAGGAGATTGAAACAAAATAAAAATGTGGGGGCACGAAAAATGTCCCCATATTTTTTGTCATCTCAATTATTTTTATTTATTTTGCAGGAATGTAAAGTAATGCAAAATCAACCATGCTCATGGCAACACTCATTATATTGTTTTGGCTCTGCTTATTCATTGTGTTCTATACTTATCTGGGGTATGGAATTGTGTTATATCTTGCCGTACGCATCAAGCGCATAGCCCGGGGGGAAAGGAAAAGGCCGCCACTGCCCCCCGACGAAGACCTACCGGGCGTAACGCTCATGATTTGCGCCTACAACGAGGAGGACGTGGTAGAGATGAAAATGGAAAACTGCGCACAACTGAATTACCCGAAAGACAAACTGACCGTAATGTGGGTAACCGACGGAAGCAGCGACAGCACCAACGAACGGCTCGCCAACTATCCCGAGGCAAAAACCGTGTTCAGCCCGGAACGCAAAGGGAAAACAGCAGCCATGAACCATGGGTTCAAGGAAGTGGACACCGAATATACCATCATGACAGACGCCAACACCATGCTGAATACCAATGCCATACGGGAGATTATCGGCGAATTCCTGAACGACCCCAACGTGGCATGCGTGGCGGGGGAGAAGCGCGTAATGGCACGGCACGACGGACAGGCCGTTGCCGAGGGAGAGGGGCTGTACTGGAAATACGAAAGCACACTGAAACGGTGGGACAGCGAACTGCACTCGGCTATGGGCGCTGCCGGCGAGCTGTGTGCCATCCGCACGGCATTGTACAGGGAAATGCCCGAAGACACGCTGCTCGACGATTTCATCCTGTCGATGCAGCTGGTTGCCGACGGGTACCGCATAGCCTACTCGCCCGCAGCCTACGCCATGGAATACGGCTCTGCCGACATGAACGAGGAATCGAAACGAAAACGCCGCATCGCCGCCGGAGGCCTGCAAAGCATCCGCCGGCTGAGCAGACTGCTGCTGCCCTACCCCCATCCGCTATCCTCCTTCCAGTACATCTCCCACCGTGTGTTGCGCTGGAGCATTACCCCGATAGCCCTCTTTGCATTGATACCTCTTAACGTGGCACTGGTATGGCTAAAAGCCGGAACTGTGTATACAGCCATCTGGTGGATGCATATTTTTTTCTATGCAGCGGCATTCTCCGGTTATCTGCTCGCCGGAAAAGGCAAGAGAAACAAATACCTCTACGTGCCTTATTATTTCATTTTTATGAATGTCAACGTCTTCCGGGGATTCGCTTACCTGATAAGACACAAAAACAATGGGGCATGGGAGAAAGCAAGGCGAGGATAAAAAATGCACCATTTATACCTGTTTGTAATTTTTTTTATGTAACTTTGCAATCTACTTGTGGGTGACTAAATTATGAATCAAGACGAACGTGAAATCCTGCTGCGGAAAATAACAGAAGCCAACAGAAAGCTGGAAGAGGTTAACAACGCGCTTGAACAAGCAAACAAAAAGCTGAAAGAGCACGAAGAGATGACCCAGAAAGCGGAAAAGGCAAGCCACATGAAATCGCTTTTTCTCGCTAACATGAGTCATGAAATACGCACGCCCCTCAACGCCATAGAAGGTTTCTCGCGCATCATGGCCGAGACCGACTCGCCGGAAGACCGGATGAAATACATGGAAATCATTGAAAGCAACAACAACCGCGTGCTGAGCCTCATCAATGAAATCCTCGATCTTTCGAGAGTAGAGGCAGGGGAAATATCCATCAAGAAATCAGATACAGACCTGAACCAGGTCTGCACAAGCATTAAACAGATCTTTAAATTCAGATGCCCCGACGGCGTGAAACTGATTTGGAAGAAGCCAAACATGTCGGTCATCATGAAGACAGACAAGAACCGGCTGATACAAGTATTCTCCAACCTGATAAGCAACGCCCTGAAACATACGAAAAACGGGAACATCACTTACGGGTACCGCATGATAAACGACGGTCTGAACATAGAGTTCTTCGTTTCAGACAACGGGTCGGGCATCGCAGAAGAAAACCTGGAACATATCTTCAATGCCTACGTATCAAAGGATGCCGACCAGCAGAACGGATACGGACTGGGGCTGCCGCTAAGTAAAATCATCGTGGAAAGGCTGGGCGGGAAAATGTCGGTAAAGTCAATTCTGGACAAGGGCTCAACCTTTACTTTCGAACTACCGTTCGAAGGCACAATCGGGGGGCAATCGAAAGGCTCGCAATTCGTCACCAACTCGCGCACAGTGCGCATCAGCACGAAATCCAATGCACAGGACATGAAACTGATACTTGTCGCCGAAGACGAGGACAGCAATTACGAACTGGTAAAGATCGTGCTCAGCAGGCGCTACCGGCTGCTACGCGCAACAAACGGCATAGAGGCCGTCACCATCAACGAAGAAGAGCATCCCGACCTGATACTGATGGACATCCGCATGCCGGACATGAACGGGCTCGATGCCACGCGCATCATCAAGGAGGTGAACCACGACGTGCCGATTGTTGCCCTGAGTGCTTATGCTTTCGACGAGAACATCAAAGAGGCCAAAGAGGCCGGATGCGACGAGTTTCTTGCCAAGCCGTTCCGCGTGGAAGACCTGATCGACATTGTCTCCAAATACGTTAAAGACTAAAGCAATAACGAAATACAGAATCAAACGCATGGGTAAATTAGCCGTATACAAATATACCTCATTGATGTTCCTCGTGATACAGATTGTTGTATCCATCTTCACGTTCGTAGGCCTTTTCGGAGGAAGTTCCAACCCCGTCAGCAGCACGGCAACCGCCATGATCGTGTTTGTACTGCCCCTTCTCATCTTAGCCAATGCCGTTTTACTCGTTTACTGGCTGGCAAGGCGCAGATACCACTGGGCTGCGATACCTGTTGTCACATTGCTTTGCTGCATCCCATATATCGGTACAATATACCAGCTGCGGGCATTGCCGGCCGACGACGAAACGCTGCCGGGCTTCAAGCTTGCATCCTATAACGTAGCGGCTTTCGGCCGCGAGACGTCGGGATTCATGGCACAGGACATCCTTTCGATCATGAAACAGCACAAAGTGGATATACTCTGCATGCAGGAGTATCTGGATGTATCCGGCGACAAGAAAAACTCGGACAGCTATAAGGAGTATTTCCCTTATATGGCCGTAGGAAAAGATGATATGGTGATATACAGCAGGTATCCCATCAAGAAGAGTAAGGCCATCCCTTTCGAAGATACCAATAACAGCGCCATGTGGGCCGACATCGACATCAACGGGAAAGCAATAAAGGTATTCAACGTACATCTGGAGACAACAGGTTTCAGCAGGACGCTGTCGAGAGTAAAAAAGATGGAGATGAAAGGCCGGCGCGTAGAAGACAACAGCATCATCAAAGCCATCTACGGTAATTACACCTTGGGAATGATTGTGCGTGCCGGACAAGCCATTACGGTTGCCAACGAGCAACGCATGAGCCATATACCGGCCATCATCTGCGGCGATTTCAACGATGTCCCCTACTCTTTCGTCTACAATACGCTCTCGGAAGGCATGGTCGACGGGTTCAAGGAGTGCGGAAGCGGATGGATGTATACGTACCGCGGCAAGAAGTCGGTACGCATTGACTATATCCTCCACGACAAGTCGCTGCAAGGTGTCAATTACTACAAGCAGGAATTGACATACTCGGATCACTTGCCGGTTTTCATGAAGTTCAAGTTGCAATAAGGGGACAAGGACTCAAACGATAACCTTAAACCGCACGCGGAAAGAAAACTCGTCCTGATCCCAGTTCGTGCCGAGCATCTCGAAACGCCCTATCTGCGATGTAGACCGCACATGCTTTCCAATACACGGACATACATCGTAATCGCCGATACGCACAAGCCGTATCACGTCGCCGGCCTCGCCGGGCAGTTGGTCAATCACTATGCCGCGTGGCAGTTCATGCCGGGCAACAAACTCATACGTCACAGGCAAATCCTGCTCTATCAGAGCATTCATCCTCCGCTCTATCTCCTTTTCCTCCTGCCGGGTGGGCTTGTGGTCGACATGAAAGCTCATCTTGCTTTTCTTACGTTCCACATGGGCATTGAACGACCGTCCGCAGCCGAACAACCTTATCATCGTTTGATTCAGCAAGTGTTCGGCTGTATGCGCCGGGGGGAACTCCTCCTTATTGTGTCCGCTTAAAATATGATTTTCCACCATCATCATCCGTTTTCTTAGGTTTTCTTCTTCCGTTTCTTCAGTTCCATTTTCCAAACCCTTGCTCCCCTGCCTTTTATTTCCATCACGACACAACCGTCTGCCCGCAAGTCTATATCCAAGGTTTCATGACAGAGCAAATCGGTCGCCGCAACCGTTTCCTTTTCCAACCCAAGGAACCCGAAAGCATGGGCAGGAATATTGACGCCGACGATCACATCGTTGTCGTCAAAGTTTGCGACAATAAGCAGAAGCGTCTGTTCAGCCTTGCGCAAGAAAGCGTATTGACGGTAGAGATGGGCATTTACGTACATCAAGTCAAAGAAAAGGCCTTCGCTCACAGCCTTTTCCTTCCGGGCAACAGCCAGCGCCTTCCTGTGCATGTCGTAAACCAGCTGCTCTGCTTCAGTTAAAGTGTTCCATGCAGCACGGCAAAGCGTATCTATACTCCAATAATCAAAGATTGTCGTACGCCCGTCTTTTCCGCTGAACCCCTCCTTGTCCATCCCCCTCTCGCCGTATTCCTCACCGGCATACAGCATGAACGGGTTTTGCTGCATCAGCAGCGACACAACCATAGCCGGAACACCTTTCAGGCCGCTTCCGGCAAAGAAATCGCTGCCTATGCGCTGTTCATCATGATTCTCCAGGAAATAGAGCATGTGGTTGCGTATATCGTCGACAGCCTGCCACGCCCCCGTTATGGCTGCTGTACTCTGATGCCCGCAAATAACGGCACGCATCGTGTCGTACATGCCCACCTTATCATATAGATAGTCGAACCCATGGGCTATATAATTGCGGTATTCCCCTGGATTATATACCTCGCCAATGAAAACGATTTCCGGATAACGCACCTTTACCTGAGCCGTGGCCCATCCCCAAAATTCGGCCGGCACCATCTCTGCCATATCGCAGCGGAAACCGTCGACTCCCTTCGAGGCCCAAAACAGCAATATCCCGGCCATCTTTGTCCATGTATCCGGTATCGGGTCGAAATGCCCAACCCTCCCGGCATAGTAGTCTACACCATAGTTTAGCTTCACCGTTTCGTACCAGTCGTCCCTGCCCGGGCTTTGGTCGAAGTGGTCATTACCCGTAGCCTTAGCCGGCATTTCCTCGTAAGCCTCTGTTTCGCCTTGGTAGAGGTCAAGGTCAGGGGCGAACTTACACCCGGGGCAATAATAGAAATTGTTTTGCGGATTAAACCCGTCCTCCGTATTGTCACCTTCCCCGATGTCTTTAATGCCTGCGGGTTTCGCTACCGAACGGTATTGACGTGCCACATGATTGGGGACGAAGTCGATAATCACCTTCATCCCGGCCTTGTGCGTACGGGTCACCAAGGCCTCGAATTCTTGCATACGCCGGCTGACATTTACCGCGAGATCGGGGTTCACGTCATAGTAATCCGTAATGGCATAAGGCGATCCGGCTTTCCCCTTCACAACGGCAGGATGATTCTTCGGGATACCATAGGCACTGTAATCAGTCTGAGTGGCATGCCTCAGAATGCCGGTATACCATACATGACTGATGCCCATGTCCTTGATTCGTTTCAGTTCCTTGTCCGTAAAGTCGTTCATCTTTCCGCTTCCGTTTTCGGCCAAAGTCCCGTTTTCCACGCGCGATGTATTCCTGTTTCCGTAAAGGCGCGTGAAGATTTGATAGATGATTAGTTTCATTAGTAGGCTCAAAACAAAAAAGGCCACCGTTTATACCGGTTAGAAGAACTTCGTCTCAAATCCGTTCAGCCGGTATAAACGGTGATTAAACGCTATTCAATACCGTGGGCAGCTACGCCAGGGTTGATTTTCCCGATCATGCCTTGCAATGCCTTTCCGGGCCCACACTCCGTAAAGTCGTCGGCACCGTCGGCTATCATGCTCTGCACACACTGCGTCCAGCGTACGCTGCTTGTAAGCTGCGCTATCAAGTTGGCCTTGATCTCGGCAGGCAGTGTATGCGGCTTTCCGTCTACATTCTGGTATACGGGGCATTTGGGAGCTTTGATTTCCGTTGCCTCTATGGCTGCCTGAAGTTCGTCCTTCGCCGGCTGCATCAACGGCGAATGGAATGCACCGCCCACTTTCAACGGCAGCGCACGCTTCGCACCGGCAGCTTTAATTTGTTCGCAAGCCTCGTTTACGGCATCGATGTTACCGGAAATCACCAACTGTCCCGGACAGTTGTAGTTAGCCGGTACAACCACCCCTTTTCCTGCCTTGCTCACTTCTGCGCATATCTCCTCTACTTTCTCGTCGGGGAGCCCGATGATGGCAGCCATCGTCGAAGGGGCTGCCTCGCAAGCCTTCTGCATTGCCATTGCACGGGCATATACCAGTTTCAAGCCATCCTCAAAGCTCAGCGCACCTGCTGCAACCAGCGCCGAGAACTCGCCCAATGAGTGGCCGGCTGTCATGCTCGGCTGGAAGGTGTCGCCCATGCAGAATGCTGAAATCACGCTGTGCAGGAATACTGCCGGCTGTGTCACCTTTGTCTGCTTCAATTCATCATCCGTCCCTGCGAACATGATGTCTGTAATACGGTATCCGAGGATATCATTTGCTTTTTCAAAAAGTTCTTTTGCCAATGGGTTGTTGTCATAAAGGTCCTTGCCCATGCCAACAAACTGTGCTCCCTGGCCGGGAAATACAAATGCTTTCATTTTCTATTCATTTAAAAATGTTGTTTTCGGAGTGCAAAGGTACTGACTTTTTGCGACATATCCAAATTTTTCAAATCAAATACTCCTCCCTATTCAGATTCATAGGGCGTATTAGCTTAGGCCTATAGGGACAACAGCCCGCTACCCCTGCACCAAAGGAACAAGCACACTAAACGTAGACCCTTCACCGAGTACCGACTCGACCGACACGTCGCCGCCATTCTTCCGTGCAAAGTCGGCGCAGAGCTGCAAGCCAAGCCCGCTGCCCTCCTCACCGCTCGTACCATAAGTAGTCTCGCCTTTATGGAACAAGCCGGCAATGCGGTCGTGGGCGATGCCCACCCCGTGGTCGCGGATGCTTACCTTCGCGAAATTGTCTTCGCGCTTAACCGTTATGTCAATTGTACTGCCCTCAGGACTGAATTTAATTGCATTCGAAAGGAAATTACGAATCGTCGTCTTCATCATGTCACTGTCGGCATGGACAAACAGCTTGGCATCACAGGGATGATAGTTCAGTTTTATCTTCTTTGTTTCGCCTATCATCTTGAATATGTCCACAATACCGGGAACCACATCGTTGATGTCGAAATCCTGATATACTACATTGAGGCGTCCTGTCTGGCTTTTCGTCCACTTCAACAGGTTGTCCAGCAAGTCGTGCGTATCTTCCGACTCCTTATTGGCTTTATCAATCAAATCATAAATTTCCGCACCAACGCTTTCAGGCGACACCGAGTTCACCACGAGGTTCAGCACCATACGGATACTGGCCATGGGCGAACGGAGGTCGTGTGCAATCACTGAGTACATTTTGTCACGGTTCGATATCGTACGCCTCAGTTCCTCGTTCTGCTGCACAATGATGCGCTTTGCTGCCACCAGCGATATCTGATGCATCACACGTATAACCAGCTCTTCCTTGTTGAACGGTTTCGTCAAAAAGTCGCTTGCCCCCACTTGAAAACCATGCACGAGGTCGCTCGGGTTATTGAGCGCTGTCAGGAAGATGATAGGAATATCCTGCGTCTCCGGGTCTTTCTTCAAGATGACAGCAGTATCGAAACCGCTGATGTCGGGCATCATGACATCGAGCAATATCAGGTCCGGACGCTCTTTCTTTGCTTGCTCCACACACATGTTCCCGTTACTGGCCGTACATACTTGGAACTTCTCGTTAGTAAGCAATATCTTGAGCAGCAGCACATTGCTGACCACATCGTCGACTATAAGTATTTTATAATCGCTGCGATTTATTTTCGACTCTAAAGTATCACCCGGATTCATTGCGAATATGTTATAATTTATTAGACATGCAAATATACGCTATTTCTCCGTAAGTACCAAATAATTTACAAAGAATAAGCGGGGAAGCCGAATCTCACTAAAAAGATTTTTGGCCATTTTTCTGAGATTTTTGGCCAAAAATCTCAGAAAAATGGCCAAAAATCATCTGAGCCGCTTTCCTTTATGCCGC
Source organism: Prevotella sp. UBA1378 (assembly GCA_002305505.1). Taxonomy (GTDB): domain Bacteria; phylum Bacteroidota; class Bacteroidia; order Bacteroidales; family Bacteroidaceae; genus Prevotella. Next base: position 12,451 of record DBRC01000073.1, read on the forward strand.
CGATTGCGTTGCAATCGGCGGCCGGTGGCAAGCACAAAGCATGGCTACGGCATACCCCGAGAGCGCTTACTTATACTCCGCCCAGCTCTTGATGTCGATATCGTCGAGCCTCACAGTGCAAAACACGTTAATGAACGCACTGGCAAGACGGCTGTTGGTTATCAACGGAACATTCAGGTCGATGGCTGCACGGCGGATTTTGTAGCCGTTGGTCAATTCACCGGCCGTAAGGTTCTTCGGGATGTTCACCACCATGTCTATCTCGTGGTTATGCAACATATCAAGCGCCTGTGGGTGGCTGTCTTCCGAAGGCCAATACACCAGTGTGTTTTCCACACCGTTGTCGGTGAGGTACTTAGACGAACCGCCTGTTGCGTAAATCTTGTACCCGTGAGATACCAGCATTTTCGCCGCGTCAAGCAGTTCGGCTTTCTGCTTGGCACTACCAGTAGAGAGCAATACGGTTTTCCGGGGTATGCGGTGCCCCACGGAAAGCATCGCCTTCAGCAAGGCCGTCCCGGTATCATCGCCCAAGCATCCCACTTCGCCCGTAGACGCCATGTCCACTCCCAGCACCGGGTCGGCCTTTTGCAAGCGGTTGAACGAGAACTGGCTGGCTTTAATGCCCACGTAGTCGAGATCGAAAAGACTCTTATGCGGTTTCTCCACAGGCAGCCCGAGCATTACCTTTGTCGCCAGCTCTATCAGATTAATTTTCAACACCTTGCTTACAAACGGGAACGAGCGCGACGCACGCAGGTTGCACTCGATAACCTTAATGTCATTCTCGCGGGCAAGAAACTGGATATTAAACGGGCCCGAGATGTGCAGCTCTTCCGCTATCTTACGACTGATGCGCTTGATACGGCGCACCGTTTCGCAATACAATTTCTGAGGAGGAAACTGGATTGTAGCATCGCCGGAATGCACGCCGGCGAACTCGATATGCTCCGAGATGGCATAAGCTATTATTTCACCATTCTTTGCCACGGCGTCCATCTCCACCTCCTTGGCATGCTCGATAAACTGGCTCACCACCACCGGATGGTCTTCAGACACATTGGCTGCCAAGCGGAGGAATCTCTCCAGCTCCTCCTGATTGGAACAGACATTCATCGCTGCCCCCGACAGGACGTAAGAGGGGCGCACCAGCACGGGGAATCCCACTTTCGCGATGAACAGGTTGATATCGTCCATGGTTGTCAAAGCGCTCCATGCCGGCTGGTCGATACCGTTACGGTTGAGCATCATTGAGAACTTGGCCCTGTCTTCCGCATTGTCGATGTCCTTGGCCGACGTACCGAGGATAGGCACATGTTGCGCATGGAGACGCATGGCCAGGTTGTTTGGTATCTGTCCGCCCGTAGACACCACCACGCCATGAGGCATCTCAAGGTCGACGATATCCATCACGCGCTCGAAGGTCAGTTCATCAAAATACAGCCGGTCGCACACGTCATAGTCGGTAGATACGGTCTCGGGGTTATAATTAATCATCACGGAGCGGTATCCCTCCTTCCGGATGGTGTTCAATGCCTGGACACCGCACCAGTCGAACTCTACCGACGAGCCGATGCGGTAAGCACCGGAACCGAGCACGACGATTGAACGGCGGTCGTTCTCAAACTTTATATCATGCGTTACCCCGGCATAAGTCAGGTACAGATAGTTGGTTTGCGCCGGATACTCCGCGGCCAGCGTATCGATTTGCTTCACCACAGGGAGTATACCGTAGCTTTTGCGCAAGCTGCGGACCACCAGGGCGGCCTTTGCCATATTCTTCAGTTCATCCTCGAGCCCTACGGCACGCGCTATCTGGAAATCGGTGAATCCGTATACCTTCGCTTCGCGCAACAGTTCCTTGCCAAGGTTGTTGATGCTCTTCAGCGCCTTCATCTTTTCGTCGATGTCGATGATGTGCTGCAGTTTCCGGAGGAACCACTTGTCGATCTTTGTCAGTTCATGAATCTGATCGATGGTGTACCCCTTGTGCATCGCCTTCGAGATGATGAACACGCGCTTGTCGGTGGGCTCGCGCAAGGCAGCATCGATATCGGGGATTTCCAGTTCCTTGTTCTCCACAAAACCGTGCATACCCTGCCCTATCATGCGCAGGCCCTTCTGTATCGCTTCCTCAAAGTTGCGCCCGATGGCCATTACCTCGCCTACCGACTTCATTGACGACCCGAGCTCCTTGTCGACACCGCGGAACTTCGAAAGGTCCCAACGCGGTATCTTGCATACCACATAATCGAGCGCAGGTTCGAAGAAAGCGCTCGTAGTCCGTGTCACCGAGTTCTTCAAGTCGAAAAGCCCGTAACCCATGCCCAGCTTGGCCGCGACGAAAGCCAGCGGATAACCCGTCGCCTTACTTGCAAGGGCCGACGAACGGCTCAGACGTGCATTCACCTCAATGACACGGTATTCCTCGCTCTGGGGGTCGAAGGCATACTGTACGTTGCATTCACCCACTATCCCGATATGGCGCACGATTTTGATGGAAAGCGCGCGCAGCTTATGATATTCGCTGTTGGTCAGCGTCTGCGACGGAGCTATGACGATCGACTCGCCGGTATGGATGCCCAATGGGTCGAAGTTTTCCATGTTGCAGACCGTGATGCAGTTGTCGTAGCGGTCGCGCACCACCTCGTATTCAATCTCCTTCCATCCCTTCAGGCTCTTCTCTACCAATACCTGCGGAGAGAAAGCGAAAGCCTTTTCGGCCAGCTTACCAAGCTCTTCCTCGTTATCGCAGAAGCCCGAGCCAAGCCCGCCCAGCGCATAAGCAGCCCTGATAATGACAGGGTAACCCAGCTCTTTAGCTGCCTTGCGCGCCTGTTCCATCGTCTCGCATGCTTCGCTCTTGATGGTCTTCACACCGATTTCGTTCAGTTTCTCCACAAAGCGCTCACGGTCTTCAGTATCCATGATGGCTTTTATAGGCGTCCCAAGCACCTTCACGTTATATCTCTCGAGCACGCCGCTCTGGTAAAGTTCCACACCGCAGTTGAGGGCTGTCTGCCCGCCGAAGGCCAGGAGGATACCGTCGGGGCGCTCTTTCTCTATCACGCGCTCAACAAAATAAGGCTGAACCGGCAGGAAGTAAATCTGGTCGGCAACGCCTTCGGATGTCTGCACGGTGGCGATATTGGGGTTTATCAATACCGTATAGACCCCTTCCTCGCGCAAAGCCTTCAATGCTTGCGAACCGGAATAATCGAACTCACCGGCTTCACCGATTTTCAACGCCCCACTTCCAAGGAGCAACACCTTCTTTATATTCTCGTCTTTCATACTCTTCTATTTCAATTTATCAACGAAACGGTCAAACATAAATTCCGTATCAACGGGGCCCGAACAAGCCTCGGGGTGGAACTGGCTGGTAAACCAAGGGTTCTCCCGGTGGCATACCCCCTCGTTCGAGCCATCGTTCATGTTCACAAAGAGCTCCCGCCAATCCTTTCCCAGCGTCCGCGCATCAACGGCATAGCCATGGTTCTGGCTCGTAATATAGCAACGGTCCGTACCCACCTCGCGCACCGGCTGGTTATGCGAACGGTGGCCGTACTTCAATTTATAAACCGTGGCGCCTCCGGCCTTGGCCAGCAACTGGTTTCCCATGCAAATGCCGCAAATAGGTTTACGGCTGAGCGACATCTGCTTGCGGATGACCTGCACAGCCTCCCCGCACATATCCGGGTCGCCGGGCCCGTTGCCGAGGAAGAGCCCGTCGAAGTCGAGCCCCGTATAATCATAGTTCCAAGGGACGCGGACCACTTCCACCCCGCGGCGGACAAGGCAGCGGATGATGTTGTTCTTCACGCCGCAATCCACCAATACGACTTTCTTCCCGGCCCCCTCGTTATAGCGGATAACCTCCTTGCAGCTCACCCTGTCCACGAAGTTAACCCCCTCATAGTCGGCCGTCGGAATGTTACCGGGCTGGTCGTCGAAGAGGATTTTACCCATCATCACGCCATGTTCGCGGAGCACCTTGGTCAGTTCGCGCGTGTCGATGCCGGTGATGCCCGGCACTTGTTCGCGCTTCAGCCAGTCGGCCAGGCTCTCTTCCGCATTCCAATGGCTGTACTCCATACTGTAATCAGCCACAATGATGGCCGAGGCATAGATTTTGTCACTCTCCATAAAATCGGCAATGCCGTCGGCCCCTACCGTAAAGGGAGGAACACCGTAATTGCCCACAAGCGGATACGTCAGCACCATCAGCTGCCCGGCATACGACGGGTCGGTAAGCGATTCGGGATACCCCATCATTGCCGTATTGAAAACCACCTCACCGGCTACCGGCTGGTCATAGCCGAATGACTTCCCATGAAATTTTGTTCCGTCTTCCAGAACCAATGTTACATTCTTCATATATGTGTTTAGAATTTCTGTTCGTACTGATAGATGTTTTTATAATAGTTGACGAAAGCCTGGTTTACCAGCTTCATACCTCCGGGCGTAGGGAAGTCGCCGGTAAAATACCAGTCGCCTTTATGCCCGGGGCATGCCTCATGCAAGCCCTCTATGCTTTGGAACACCAGTTCTATCGGCGTTTCAACATTGCCGGGCCGCAACATTTCCACCATCTTCACATTCAGTTCATCTACTGTAAACGGCCTGTACAGGTCTTTCACGCAGCAGCGCATACTGGTTTTAGGTTTCTCCAGTTCTGCCAAGCAGAGCCTGTAGACATCGTCTATCATCTTGTGCATGCCGCGTTCCTTCAGCAGTTCGATGCAGGCACGGAAAGCGATGAACTCCTCGAGCCTCGCCATGTCTATCCCGTAATAGTCGGGGTAGCGGATTTGGGGCGACGAGCTGACAATAACTATCTTCTTGGGATGTAAGCGGTCAAGAATCTTAATGATGCTTTCCTTGAGGGTAGTCCCGCGCACGATGCTGTCGTCGATAATCACCAGATTGTCTATACCGCGTTCCACCACCTCGTAAGTAATGTCGTAGACATGCGAAGCCAGGTCGTTGCGCGAGTTGCCTTCGGTAATGAAGGTGCGCAGCTTTATATCTTTCCATGCAGCTTTCTCCGACCTCACATAGCGGTTGAGGATTCCCACCAGTTCCTCATGGGTTGGCATGCGCCCCAGCGACTCGATGGCCTCAACCTTTTTCTCGTTCAGGTAACGCTTGAATCCGCCCAGCATGCCGTAATAGGCCACTTCGGCCGTATTAGGGACAAACGAGAACACGGTATGCTCCACATCGTTGCCTATTGCCTTCAATATCGGCCCGGTAAGCAGTTCGCCGAGCTTCCGGCGCTCGCGGTAGATGTCGCGGTCGTTTCCCCGGCTGAAATAGATGCGCTCGAACGAGCAGGCACTGTCGCCGCGCTGTGCCATCACCTGTTTCAGGACGCATTCGCCGCTTCGCTTCACCATCAGCGCTTCGCCGGGGTTCAGCTCTTTCACGGCACTGCATCCGAGGTCGAACGTAGTTTGCAGTACCGGGCGCTCACTGGCCAGGGCCACGATTTCATCGTCTTTATAGTAAAAAGCCGGCCGGATGCCCCATGGGTCGCGCATGGCGAACATCTCACCGCTGCCGGTCAGCCCGCATACCACGTAACCGCCGTCGAAATCCGGCATCGTGGTTTTCAGCACATTTCCGGTATCTACATGGCTGTCTATGTAGCCGGTAATGCCGAGCCCCTCCAGCTGCAACGCCTTTGCTTCATTGAAATTGCGCTCCACCTCGCGGTCCAGCCTGTGCCCCATCCACTCGAGCAGGATATAGCTGTCGCTGAAGATGCGCGGGCATTGGCCTTGAGCCGTAATCTTATCAAATACTTCATCAATATTGGTCATGTTGAAATTGCCGCATAAGCAAAGGTTCTTTGCCCTCCAATTGTTGCGGCGCAGAAAAGGGTGCACATACTTCAGGCCGCTCTTCCCCGTGGTGGAATAACGCAGATGCCCCATGTACAGCTCACCGGCAAAGTCGTCATAGTTATGGATATGGCCGAATATCCCGGTAATGGCATCCTTGCCCTCGGCGCGTTCGCGGAACATGTACTCACGGCCGGGCTGCGTATCCAGTTTAACACAGGCGATGCCCGCCCCCTCCTGTCCGCGGTTGTGCTGTTTCTCCATCATCAGGTAGAGTTTGTTCAGCCCGTACAGTTCCGTACCGTATTTACGCTTGTAATAATCCAGCGGCTTCAGCAAGCGAATCATTGCCACGCCGCACTCATGCTTCAATTGTTCCATCAATTATCCCAAATGGCCTCCTCTTGTTTATCCTTAAAAAAATGGGCGGGCAACGAATTGCCCACCCAATATATAAATCATTCGACCGTAACGCTTTTTGCAAGATTGCGCGGCTGGTCGACGTCCTTCCCTTTACAAATGGCTACGTGATAGGCCAACATCTGGAGGGGAATCGTAGCCAATAACGGCTCCAGGCACTCTATTGTATCCGGCAGTTCGATTACCTCGTCGGCAATTCGGCTGATGGTATCGTCGCCTTTTGTCACCAGCGCGATGACCTTCCCCTTACGGGCTTTCACCTCTTGTATGTTGCTCAACACTTTCTCGTACATGCCGTTATGCGTGGCAATGACCACTACCGGCATGTCCGAGTCGATCAATGCAATGGGGCCGTGCTTCATCTCGGCTGCCGGATACCCCTCTGCATGGATATAGCTGATTTCCTTCAACTTCAATGCCCCCTCCAATGCTACGGGATAGTTGTATCCGCGCCCTAAATACAGGAAGTTGCGTGCATAGGTGAAGGTGCGGCTCAGGTCGGAAATGCGGTTATTCAGCTTCAGCACCTCCTTCATCTTCTCGGGAATCTTGTGCAGTTCCTCAACAATATGCAGATAATCGGCCGTACTGATGGTTCCTTTCTCCTTTGCCAGGGCCAGGGACAACATGGTTAGCACGGTTACCTGCCCTGTGAACGCCTTTGTCGACGCGACGCCGATCTCGGGCCCTACGTGTATGTACGACCCCGTATGCGTAACCCTTGGTATACTTGAGCCGATGGCATTGCAGATGCCGTAGATGAAAGCACCGTTTACCTTTGCCAGATTGACGGCTGCCAGCGTGTCGGCCGTTTCCCCGCTCTGCGACAAGGCGATGACAACGTCGTCTTCCGAGATGACCGGATTGCGGTAACGGAACTCGGATGCGTATTCCACTTCTACCGGTATACGGCACAGGCTCTCTATCATCTGCTTGCCGATTAGCCCTGCATGCCACGATGTGCCGCAAGCCACGATGATGAAGCGCTTTGCGCTAAGCAACTGCTGCTTATAATCGATGACGGCACTCAGCACCACGTTGTCCGTATCCACATTGACACGGCCGCGCATGCAGTTGGTCAGGCAATCGGGCTGCTCGAATATCTCTTTCAGCATGAAGTGCGGATAACCGCCTTTCTCCAACTGTCCCAGATTAATGTCGACCGTCTGTATTTCAGGGTTCAGCTTGCGGTTCAGTATATTCACCACCTCCAGTTCTTCTCCTAAGCGCAGCACGGCAATGTTACCGTCTTCCAAATAAACCACCTTATCCGTGTACTCCACTATCGGGGTTGCATCCGAACCGAGGAAAAACTCGTCGTTGCCGATGCCAACCACCAGCGGACTTTGCTTGCGGGCTGCTATAATCTGGTTGGGGTTGCGCTTGTCGAGCACGGCGATGGCATAAGCACCTATTACCTCGTGCAGGGCCAGCTGGACTGCGGTCAGCAAGTCTAAGTTCTTGCGCTCTTGAATGTATTCCACCAGCTGCACCAGCACCTCGGTATCGGTATCCGAACGGAACACGATGCCCTTGCCCATCAGCTTTGCTTTTAAGTCGGCATAATTCTCGATGATGCCGTTATGGATAATGGCAAGGTTCTTCGACCGCGAGTAATGCGGATGCGCGTTGACAGCCGATGGCTCGCCGTGAGTGGCCCAACGGGTATGGGCGATGCCTACTGTCCCCGACACGTCTTTACCGCTGCAGGAGCTTACAAGGTCGTCCACCTTTCCCTTTGCTTTATACACATTCAGGCATCCGTCAGAATTGATCAAGGCAACGCCGGCACTATCATAACCACGATATTCCAAGCGTCTCAAGCCCTTTATCAAGATGGGAAACACTTCCCGCTTCCCGATATATCCAACAATCCCGCACATGTGTCCCTGCTTATTTTTTCAAGATGTTATACAATAGCGAGGTCAGCGAAATCAAAATCGAAGTGGCCGAGAACCAAAGGGTCGTCATGCTACCTACGCTTGCATTCTGAGCCTTAACCTTGTTGGGTTCCACATACACTACGTCGTTCTGCTGTAAGTAATAATAAGGTGATTTAATGATATTTGCATCGTTCAGGTTCAACTCATGAATGGTCTTCTTCCCGGTAGCGTCTTCGCGGATCAGCTTCACGCGGCTGCGCACACCGTAGATAGTAAGGTCGCCGGCCTGTGCAAGCGCCTCGAGAATGGTAATCTTCTCGCGCGATACCTGATAAGAGCCGGGGCGCGTCACTTCGCCCAGCACCGAGATGGAATAGCTTGACATGCGGACGGTAACTATCGGGGTTTCGCTTGCATTCATATAAGGCTTTATCTTGTCCTGAATCATTTTCTCCGCCTCCGACTTCGTACGGCCTCCCACCTTTACGCTGCCGATTATCGGGAAGTCGATATTACCGTCGTTGTCTACCAGATAGCTCTGGAGCATGGCCTGCGAATAGGTGTTGCGCTGGTTTACCGTATAGGGTGTGGGCACCGTCATGTTAAACGGTACAGCCGCTTCGGGGTCGGTGGTACTGACGGTTATCGTCAACTGGTCTTTCGGCAAGATGCGCGCGTCGTAAAGCACTTTCGAAGAGTCGAGGTTGATGTCCCTGCTATTCTGGAAATAAGCGACGTCTTTAGTACTTGAACAACTGCCAAGCAATAAAGCACCCGCAATTACGGCCATTGGCAAAATGATTCTCTTTGTCATTTTCATCTTAAAATATGTTTAAACCGGATGCAAATTTACACCTATTTTTCGAATTTAGCAAGAAAATCTGGAGGAAATTGCCCGGTACTCAGCGATTAACGCGTTTTCGCTCTATCGGCAGCTGCCAATCACTAAACACCGGGCAATATTCTAATAGAACCTGAAGTAGTTCTTAGCGTTATTGTATGAGATGTCCTCCACCATGCGGGCCAGCACCTCACGGTCGTCAGGAAGCAGGCCTTTCTCCACGTCGTTACCGAGGATATTGCACAATATACGGCGGAAATATTCGTGGCGGGGATAGCTGAGGAAGGAGCGCGAGTCGGTAAGCATTCCTACGAAACGGCTCAGCAGGCCGAGGACTGACAGCGCGTTCATCTGCTTTACCATGCCGTCCATCTGGTCGTTGAACCACCAGCCGGAACCAAACTGGATCTTGCCCGGGCACGAACCGTCTTGGAAGTTGCCGAGCATAGTGGCGATTACCTCGTTGGCACAGGGATTCAACGTATATAATATGGTACGCGTCAGCTTGCCTTCCATATTCAGTCTATTGAGGAAGCTGCTCATCGCCTTGGCTGTAGTGAACTCGCCGATGGAATCGAATCCGGTATCGGGCCCAAGCTGGTTGAACATCTTCGTGTTGTTGTCGCGGATGGCACCGTAATGGAACTGCTGTGTCCACCCGGCATCGGCATCCATCTCGGCCATCTTTGTCAAGAAGCAGTTCTTGTATTGACGCACTTCGAGCGTGCTCAACTGCTGCCCGCGCATAGCCTTCTCAAAGATGGTTTCTATCTGACTGTCGGTATACCCGTCATCGTAGAACTCTTCGATTCCATGGTCGGAGAGCTTGCAACCGTTCGCAGTGAAGAAGTCGTGACGCTTCTTCAATGCATCCACCATATCGGCAAACTTCGTGATGGTAACGCCCGACACCGTTTCCAGCTGATGAACATAACCGGCAAATTCGGCCTTTTCGATATTCATTGCCTTGTCGGGGCGCCATGCGGGAATCATCATCGGGTCGGCTGCAGCCTTGGTTTCGCGGTATTGCTTATGGAAACGCAGGTCATCCACGGGGTCGTCCGTCGTGCAGACACACTCTACGTTGTAATGACGCATCAGCCCTCGGGCAGTAAATCCGGGCTGCTGCAACTTCTCGTTACACTCGTCGAAAATCTCACGGGCTGTCTTCGGCGAAAGTGTCTTGGTAATGCCGAAGGCCGTCTTTAACTCCATGTGCGTCCAGTGGTACAACGGATTGCGGAAGGTATAAGGCACGGTTTCGGCCCACTTCTCGAATTTCTCCCAGTCGGTAGTGTCCTTTCCCGTGCAGAAACGCTCATCCACGCCGTTGGTGCGCATGGCACGCCACTTATAATGATCGCCTCCGAGCCACAACTCTGTGATACTCTTAAATTTATGGTCGCTGGCAACCATCTCCGGAATCAAATGGCAGTGGTAATCGATAATGGGCATCCTGGCCGCATGGTTGTGGTACAAATCCTGAGCTACTTCGGTCTCCAAGACGAAGTTGTCATCATTAAATTGTTTCATAATAATCTTCTATGTTTAAGTATTTTAGTTGTTCTTTCATGCAAAAATAATAAATATATTCCGTATTTCCGAAAAGATTGCGTATTTTTGCGGAAAAAATAACGTAAACGATGACGTATCAAAGTAAAGTCCTGCTCATATATACCGGCGGGACAATCGGCATGAACCGCAATCCGCGTACTGGGGTGCTCGAACCGTTTGATTTCGAACACCTATTATATAATGTACCCGAGCTGAAACAGTTTGATACGGAAATATCCACTTACCAGTTTAATCCACCAATCGACTCAAGCGACATGTCGCCCAAGCTGTGGACCGACCTCGCACACATCATCGCCGACCATTATGATGAGTACGACGGATTCGTCATCCTGCACGGCACCGACACCATGGCATACACCGCTTCGGCCCTCTCCTACATGCTGGAGAACCTTACCAAGCCCGTGATACTCACCGGCTCACAGTTGCCCATCGGGCAGCTGCGCACAGACGGGAAGGAGAACCTCATTACAAGCATAGAGATTGCCGCTGCCAGGCACCGCGACGGAAAGGCGATGGTGCCCGAGGTGGGGATATACTTCAACGGGCACCTGCTGAGGGGGAACCGCACCACCAAGCAGAGCGCCGACGAGTTTAACGCCTTCGAGAGCTTCAACTACCCCCACTTGATTGATGCCGGCGTCAACATCGCCTACCATGAGGACCGGATGCTGAAACCCGACTTCTCGAAGCCGATGACACCCCATTTCCGGTTAGACAACAACCTCATCATCTTTTCCGTGTTCCCGGGCGTACGGGAAGACCTCATCCGCCACATCATTGCCACGCCCAATCTGCGCGCCATCGTCATGCGCACCTTCGGCAGCGGCAATGCTCCGCAAACCCCATGGCTCATCCGTGCATTGAGCGAAGCCACAAAATGCGGGAAAACGGTGATCAACATCAGCCAATGTATGTCGGGGCGCGTAGAGATGGGGCGCTATGACAACGGCTACCAACTAAAGTCGGCCGGTGTTATCAGCGGATACGACTCGACGGTGGAAAGCGCCGTCACCAAACTGATGTATCTGCAAGCCAGATACTCCGACCCGCATACCGTCCGCAAATATATGTCGCTGTCTATCCGCGGGGAAATCACCGTTTAGAATCCGGGAGGGATTATTTATACGCCAGTTCGGGATAAGAAACCCGCGCTAATCCGGCGGCATAAAGGCA
>DBRC01000041.1:0-36913 GCA_002305505.1 Prevotella sp. UBA1378
AATAATTTTAAGAGACACTAGTGGACGTAGATATAGTCGTTACCGGCTCCATGCATCTTTGTGAAACGGACTGTTTTTGTCATTTTGTTAAGCTTTTACTTATATAAATTGCTTTTTGTATTAATTCTACTGCAAAGGTACGTCCTTTTGAAAGAAAACAAGATAAAAGTATGACGTTTTTATTTACTTTTAGTGGGTAGGTTACAGTTTGAAAGGAAAAACAGCGCTTCGCCTTTCAAATTAAAACCGGCAGGCGGATAAAACAAGCGAAAGGATAACTTAGTTCTATTTTTAATTACTTAATGATTTGTTTTTCTTGCTTTTGATGTCAGAATGTATTAATTTTGCAGCGTCGGTAGTGCAAAGTGATACTTTGTTATAAGGATAAATCTCCGGCATAGAACAGCCAATGCAATGTTCAACAGCCGGTGTCTAATATAAATAAAAGAAACATGTGTGGAATAGTATCTATCTTCAACATCCGGGAACAGACACCTGAGCTGCGGCAGAAAGCCCTACGGATGAGCCAGAAAATCCGCCATCGCGGCCCCGACTGGAGCGGCATCTATTGCGGCGGCTCCGCCATACTGGCACACGAACGCCTCGCGATTGTCGATCCCGAATCGGGCAGGCAACCTCTCTTTTCGCCCGACAGGGAACAGGTGCTTGCCGTGAACGGCGAAATCTACAATCACCAGGACATCCGGAAAAAACAGGCAGGTGCCTATCGGTTCCAGACCGGCAGCGACTGCGAGGTAATCCTGGCACTCTGGCGCCAGTGGCGCGGCAGGCAGCCCGACGGGCGGGAGCCGGTGCCGGGGGCTGTGGGCGGGCTGCTGGAACAGCTTTCGGGCATCTTCGCCTTCGCACTCTACGATGCCGGCCGCGACGAGTTCCTCATCGCCCGCGACCCCATCGGTGTCATCCCCCTTTATATCGGCTACGATGCCGGCGGGAAGGTGTATGTGGCCAGCGAGCTGAAAGCGCTGGAGGGGCAGTGCGACCGGTACGAACCGTTCCTGCCGGGGCATTATTATTACAGCAGGGAAGGGAAGATGGTGCGTTACTACCGTCGCGACTGGTTTGAGTACGGCCGCGTGAAAGCCAACCCGGCAAGTGCCGGCGAACTGCGCGGCGCACTGGAGGGAGCCGTGAAGCGGCAACTGATGAGCGACGTGCCGTACGGCGTACTGCTTTCGGGCGGGCTCGACTCGTCGGTCATCAGTGCGGTGGCGGAGAATTTCTCGCAAGGCCGCGTGGAAGAGGGTGGCAGCACCCGTGCCTGGTGGCCCCGCCTCCACTCCTTCGCCGTGGGGCTGAAAGGGGCTCCCGACCTGGCGAAAGCGAAGCTCGTGGCCGATTACATCGGCACCGTGCACCACGAAATCAACTATACGGTACAAGAGGGGCTCGATGCCATCCGCGACGTGATTTACTTCATCGAGACCTACGACGTGACCACCGTGCGCGCCTCTACCCCGATGTACCTGCTGGCCCGTGTCATCAAGTCGATGGGCATCAAGATGGTGCTTTCGGGCGAGGGGGCCGACGAAATCTTCGGCGGATACCTCTACTTCCACAAGGCGCCCGATGCCAAGGCCTTCCACGAGGAAACGGTGCGCAAGCTGGGCAAGCTCTATCTCTACGACTGCCTGCGGGCCAACAAGAGCCTGGCGGCATGGGGCGTGGAAGGGCGCGTGCCGTTCCTGGACATGGAGTTCCTGGACGTGGCCATGCGCATGAACCCGGAGGCCAAGATGTGCCCGGGGCAGGTGGTGGAGAAGAAAATCGTGCGCCAGGCCTTCGCCGGCATGCTTCCGCCCGAGGTGGCATGGCGGCAGAAAGAGCAGTTCAGCGACGGTGTGGGCTATGCGTGGATCGACACGCTGAAGAAGCTCACCGCCGGGCTGGTGAGCGACGAGCAGATGGCGCACGCCGCCGAGCGTTTCCCCATCAATCCGCCGCGCAACAAAGAAGAGTATTATTACCGGTCGGTGTTCGCAGAGCATTTCCCCAGCGATTCGGCCGCCCGCACCGTGCCCAGCGTGGCCTGCTCCACGGCCGAGGCGCTGGCATGGGACGCAGCGTTCAAGGGCATGGACGAACCCAGTGGGCGTGCCATAGCCGGCGTACACGAAAAAGCTTATCGATCATGAAAAAGAGGTGGATTTTCCTTATGGCCGCGATGATGCTCATTGCCGTCGCAGGCTTGTTTGCAACTGAGCCCACGTTCGAGTGTGATTGGGATATGCGAGGGGAAGCAGATGGACGGATGAGCATTAACAGATGAACGGAATCCGTACAAGCACCTTGTACGCCTGTTACCAGGTGCTTGTAACCGGGCTACAAGGTGCTTGTACGGAGGCTACAAAGTGCTTGTACTGTTCCCGGCTCAACAGGCTGACGGCTGAACCGCGTTATGTTTCATTTATAAGGGTGCAAAAATGGCGGATTAACAGGCTAACCCGTTAATCCGCCAATTTGTTCATCCGTTAACTTTTTAATCCGTTAGTTTGTTTTAATGTACTTCTTGTTGTTCAGTATGTACATGCCCTTTACCGGTTTCGTTATGCGGCGGCCGCTCAGGTCGAACATCCGGCCGTCTTTTGCCGGTGCCTTGCCTGTTACATCCTCGATTCCGGTGTATACAGCCTCAGAAACGAAGGTGAGGTCGAAGACATAAATCTTCTCGCCCTTTTCTGCACAGAACTTGGCATTCTGCTTGTAGTCTTCCGCCACTTCGCTGTCGGTGGAAGCCTTCAGCACATAGCCGTCTGCCTCGTTGCCAGCCAGTTCGACGAAGAGGGAACCGTAGAGGTCGTAGGAACCGTCGGTAAGGAATGACAGGCCTTGTGCCTTCAGGTCTACGGCTTCACTGTAGAGGCCGTTCGACTTCAACCCCTTCCAGCATGTGCCGTCGGCCAGTTCGCCGACTGTAGCCCCGAGCGCTGCGGCCGCCTTGGTGAGGTCGAACGGCACTTCGATGCCCGCGAGCGTCACGGGGAGCGTGATGCTCTCCGTACCTACGATTTCGGCAGTCTTCAGCGCTTCTACAAATTGTACGGTGATTTTCAGCTCATACAGCTTTCCGGTTGTTTCGTTGACAAAGAATAAAGAGCCGTTGAAAGTGCTGCCTATGGGGTTCTTCCCGGGCACCTGGTAAATGGTAACGGCTCCCGTCTCCTTGTTCCAGCAGATACCTACAGGCACCTCTTCGGAGCCGGCCCACGGCTGTCCCCAGCCGCCCTTGTTGAACCATACACCGGGAGCAGGGGCACAGGGGAACTTGGTGTACGGCCAGTATTTCTCGCCCTTGGCGGCGATGGTGTCGTGTGTGAGGGCATACAGCTGGAACTCGGTCGTGCCGATCATATCGGCAATCTTGTCGGGGCTCAGGCTATAGGGCGTCTGTTCGCCGGTGTAGCTGTCGGCCGAGGCGATTACCTGGATCACTGCCGGCTCCGTCTTCACCACCTCCCATGAGCTTTGGTCGCCGGCCTCTTTGTGCTCGATGGTGCAAGTGATGCTGACGGTGTAATATTTGCTGCCGTTAACGAGGTAAATCTTGATGGGGTAGGTTCCGCCCACGTTGGTTTTCACCTGCGGGTGCAAGCCCACGTTGAACAGGCTGTACTTGCCTTCCTCCTCCGGTTCGAAGTAGCTGGCGCCGTTGCTCCACTGCGTGGCGAAGCCGGAGTCGTCCACCCAGAACCCGCCCTTATTGGCAGTTCCGTTGCCTACCCACAGCTCTTCCTCGTTCTTCTGTATGGTGAGTTGTATGGCTCCTTCCTCGCATCCGAGGGCCGTCTTCACGGCTTCGATGTCAACATTGATGGCGATAGACTGATAGTCGGCGAACGAGTCGTAGAAGGTGAGGGGCACGTCTACGTTGCCTACAGATGTCATGCTGGCCAGCCCTTGGGTCTCGGATGCGGTAAACACCACCTGATAGTTCAGCCGGTAAGCCTTGTCGCCGTAGATGATATAGATGTTTGCGCTTACAGAGTCGCCGACCTGCGGTGTACCGGGGTATTGCCCGAGGTTGCAGGTGATGGCATTCTTCGTCTCGTCGTATTTGAAGGCCTCTATGTACACGTGGCAGTCTTTGCCGTAAGCGGTGGCTCCCAAGTCGGGCGAAGGCTCCCCGGCTTGTGCGTGTCCCTGCGGGTAGAGCATGCGCTGCAGCCACCACCCGGGAGCCCCGGCCGTCGATTTGTTGGTGAGCGAGTCCTTGCGCACTCCCAGTTCCGTGTCGCGCCATTCAGCGTATACCATTTGTGCCAGCTGCGCGCCTAATAGCGACTTGTCGAGCCCCAGCTTGGCGATGAGGTCGGCAGCGTCGATGCTGAGTGCCGTAGCGTCGTAGCCCTGGATGTCGGTACGCTTGGTGTGTGCGGAAGCGGAGCCTATGACGTTGATCTCCGAGAGCAGCACGGTGGTGGGCACAGGTACGCCTGCTACTTCCTTCACCTTATAAGTAATGTCGAAAGTGGCCTGCTTCCCGCCGTATTTCACTACAAACTTCGGCGTGAACGTGGCACCGGCCTTGAGCGAGTCGGGGAATTGCCCGAGGCGGATGCTGAACTTGTCGGCCCCTCCGGCCGTCTCCGATGCAGGGTAAGCATAATATACCGAACCGCTGCCCCAGTTCTTCAAGCTGCCGTCGCGGGCTATCCAGAATCCGCCGTCGGGTTGGTTGTGGGCATAGAGCAGGGTGGTTCCGTCGGCAGGGTCTACGTAGTAGAACAGGTTGTTGTCGGCCGTCGGGGCCTCTTTCCACTCCGGGGCGCTCAGGGCCGCATGGAGCGTGGCAGTGTCCGTAGCCAGTGCGGCGGCCACTTCGGTCAGCGTAAATTCTGCCGCTACGGAACTGTAGTCGGCATTGGCATACTGTTCAACGGTCTTCGAGAACTGCGCGTTTGCCGTCAGCCCGAACGTGCAAAGCCCGGCAGCCAGCAGATGCCTCATTTTAAATGTAGTCATTCTCATAATTCAATAATTTTAGGTTTTTAAAAAATGGATAGTCTCCGGTATTGGTTCCCGCCGCACTTTCCGTAACGGCAGGCAAATCGTTTCAGGCAAAGTTAAGCAAAAAGGGAATCCCATCCAAATAAAAAGCCTATAAAATGAGCTGTTTGGACGATTGTGCCAACGATTGGATAATTTTGTTAGCACAATCATCCAAAAGATAAAAGATGCGTCCAAATATGCATTTGTTTTGTTTAAAAATGTTGTGGGAATGCCTTTTTAGTGTTATATTTGCGAAACAAAACTGAAAACAACAGAGTGATTAACCTCAATGAACGCGATGAAACAAATGCTACCTTGTACATGGACGGCCATACTTGCAGCCGCCATATCCGGACTCATTTGCCCGACCGTTGCCGGACAAACGAAAGTGAACCTCGCACGCTATGCCGCCGGGGTGAGTGCCTCGGCCGGTTCCGAGGCGAATCCTGTTACCGCCGTCAACGATGCCTCAACGGCAGCCGCCAACTACTGGAGCGGCTGGAACGGACAAGCCAACTACGGGCGGGAAGAATTCGTGGAATTGGAGTGGAACACCCATTGTGAATTCCTGCAGGCACAGGTGTACTGGGCAGAGGCCGGCGACAGCATCCTGTTGCCCGCCGAGGCACGTCTGGCCACGTGGGACGGGCATCAGTGGCAGCAGGCTGCATACCTTGCCGCAGCCGACAGCCGCGGCGTGTCGACCACCGACCTGAACTTTACCACCAACCGCGTGCGCCTGTATATGAAAAGCAGCAAGGCCTGCGGCGTGCGCGAACTGCGCCTGTTCGGCTATAAGGGCGGCGAGTGCAGTCCCGCCAGCCTCACGGCACCCTCTACCGTCATCGCGCTGAGCGACGGCCAGCGCGTGACGCTCGCTCCCACGCTGACACTGCCGGAGGGTGAGCAGGAACCCGCCGTGTGGAACTGGACCCTGCCCGACGGCTCCACCGCCACCACGCCTGCCGTTGAGGCCGCACAGAGGGGAACCTATACCGTGAGCTACCAGCGCAGCTGCGGCAACATCACCCGCCTTACCTATACCTTGTACGACCCGGCCGAATCCTACAGCTGGCCCAAATACAAGCCTACGCTGAGCTACGACTACCGTTCAGAATACCCGGTGCTCGAGCCTCCCACCAAATTCCTGCCCGAGCAAAACAACCAAAAAGGATACATGGCCGACGGATGGTGGGCTGTTGCATGGGGGCCGGAGACCAGCCGCTACGTCACCGAAACCGCGAAGAAAAACCTGCTGGACAAGATGAATACCGACTTTGCCTACTTCCGCGACGTGATGGGGTGGCCGCCCGACAAGCGTGCACGCAACGGCTACTACAGCACCGTTTATGTATACGGAAGCGGGCTTAACAGTGATAATGCCGACTCTACCGCTACCGGCGGGTGGCAGGGAGCCACGTGGCACAACGGCTCCAGCTGGCCCATGGTTAACATCAGCTATTATCCCATAGCCTGTTTCGACCCCGCATTCACCTATGACGCTTATCATAACAAGAATGTGACAGACCAGGTGTTCCAGCAGAACGCCTGCGTACACGAGGGGATACATGCCATCTTCGCCGACCTCGAGGGATGCAAGCAGTCGGCCTGGTATCAGGAAGCCGGCAACACATGGTTGCAGGCCGAGGCCGAGGTGCTTAAAACCGGGCAGACGCCTACGAGCATGGGCTTTCTCAGTGCCGGCAACATGATAGCCCCGTTCATGCCCATCGAATGCTATTCGGGATGGCTGCTCGACGGCTCTTTCGGAGGGCCCAGCGCCGAGGGTGTCAACATGTACAACGCCTCGGGCCAGGTGTGCACATGGCGCAACCTGTTGGGAGGCGTCCAGTACGGCGAACTGTTCCCCCATTTCGTCAGTGAGATACTGGGGCGCGGCAGCATACCATGGATATGGCGGTACTGCAAGAACCGCGTGCTTGAAGGCATGGCCGACTCGCTGGGCGAGCGCCAGATGCGGCACCTCATCATGGAATACCGTTCGCGCCAGGCCATGATCGACGTGGGAATGTGGTCGAACGCCTGCCGTAAGCTGCTCGACGACAACTGGCTGGTGGAGATAAAGCAAGAGTGGTCGCCTTACTGGAAAGCAGTAGACGTGTGGAAAGCCACGCCATATATAAATATGTATAAGTGCGGCGAGACCGACAGTGCCGGATGGTGGAAGCCCGAATACCGCACCACCCCCGGCTGGAGCGGCGCCAACCAGATACCCCTGCACGTAAACGCAGAGGCCGGGAATATCATCAGCGTACACTTCAAGCCCTTAGGGCGGAACATGGTGTGCCAGTTGGCATACCGTACGAAGCGGGGGCGCGTGTACTATTCGCGGCCCGTCGAGGGCGAGGGCGACGTGACCATGGCCCTCAAGGAGGCACCCGCCAACGGAGTGGTGATAGCTATCGTATGCAATACCGACTATATTTACGAGAACGACGAAACCCGCAAGCGCCACTTCGACTACCGCCTGTGCATGGGGCAGAACGTATACCAACCGGCCAAGGCACAGCTGAAATGGTATAACTACCGGCAGACAATCAGCGACAATACCTTCACGGGCATCAGCCTGCCCGCTGACGGCGGTTCACCGGCCACCTTCACCCTTACTCCCGGGAAAACTGCCGTGAAAGCCGGCTATCCCATGGATCTCCATTTCACCGCCGCCAGCCAGCTGCAGGTACAGGTGAGGATGTACAATGCGGGCGGAGGATTGGTTTACGCACAGAGCTTCATGCGCGACGGGGCACTCAATGTACCTGCCGGGCTCTCCCCCGGTGTCTACCTGCTCCAGGCCGTCAACGGAGGTTCGAAGGCCGGGGCGAAAATCGTAGTGGAATAATCTTTTCCTGCATAAACAAAAACAAAGATACAAGATGAAGAATCGTAAATTAGCGAAGTGTTCTTTCGCAATGGCCGCCGGGGTGCTGCTCTCGGGTGCCGCCGTCATGCAGTCGTGCGAGAAAGACATCCTGACAGGGCAGCCCGAACGGCTGGGCAATTCTATCTATGAGCGGCTGCAAGTGAAGGGGAACTACGGCTACACCTTGCGCCTGATTGACGACTTGGGGCAGACGGATGTGCTCAGCCAAACGGGTAGCAAGACGCTCTTCGTGGCCGACGATGATGCCTACCGCACCTTTTTCGGTAGCAACAGCTGGGGGGTAAGCAAGTACGAAGACCTTTCTCTGGCACAAAAGAAGATGCTCTTTAACAGCGCGATGATTAACAATGCCTTTCTTGTGGAATTGCTCAGCAGCGTAAGCGGCACGCCCCCCCTCGAAGGCGAGTGCATGAGGAGGCTCACAGCTGTATCGGTCTACGACTCGGTGCCGCGCATCAGCGCTGCCGACATGCCTAACACCCCCTATTGGAAAGAGCATAAGGACGCGGGGAAGAGCATGCTGCTCCTGCGCGACAACAGCGCGAAACCTATGATACACTTCCTCCCGCTGTTCATGGAGAAGAAGAGCATCACCGACGACGACCTGCAGCTGCTCACCAACGGTGCCTCGCAGACTACGGCCGATGCATGGGTGAACGGGAAGAAAATCATAGAACGCGACATCGTGTGCAAGAACGGGTACATACACCGCGTGGACGGGGTAATGACTTCGGCCGACAATATGGCCGAAATCATAGCCGGCAACCCACGGACGCAGACTTTCAAGCGCCTGCTCAACCGGTTCTCGGCACCCTATAAAGACGAGGAGGCCTCAAAGGAATATAACCGTATCTATGGAACGGAAGGCGAGGAGGTGTATACGCAGAAATATTTCGTAAACAACGGCGACGCGCAGTTTGCCGCTCCCGACGGCAGCCCTGTCGACGCCACGCTGCTTTTCGACCCGGGGTGGAACCAGTATATGTACACCAATACCAGCGGGCGCGACCTGCATTACGATGCCGGCGCCATGCTCGTGCCCAGCGACGAGGCCCTGGCCAACTGGTGGGACAAGGACGGAAAGGTGTTGCAGGACATGTATGGCACGTGGGACAATGTGCCCTTGACAGTGCTCTCCAAACTGCTGAACAATTGTATGATCAACTCGTTCTCGGAGACAGTGCCGTCGAAGTTCGACCACATCGTAGACAACACCACCAAGGTGAAGCTCGGCGTAGAAAAGAAGGATATCCTGAGCTGCCAGATGGGATGCAACGGAGTGGTGTACCTTACCGACAAGGTGTTTCCGCCGGCCGACTATTCGTCGGTGGCTTTCCCCGCTTTGGTGAGGGGAAACTCGACGATGAGCGTTATTTACTGGGGTATCTCCAACCTTAACTTCGAGCCTTACCTCAACTCGATGGACTCTTACTATAGCTTCTTCCTGCCCTCCAACAAGGCCATGCTCAACTATATCGACCCTTGCTCGTACGGCAGCGAGGTGGCCACCCTCTACCAGTTTTATTTCGACCCGGCAACGAAGACGGTCAAGGCCCACCGGGTAGGTTATGACTTGGCCACGCAGACCGTGCGCACCGACAAGGTGATGGACGATGCCAGCTCCGACCAGGTGAGCAACCGCCTGAATGACCTTATCGAGAACCTCATCGTCGTGGGCAACGTGGAATCGGGGCACACCTATTATAAGACCAAGGGCGGAAGCATACTCAAGGTGAGTGCAGCCGGACAGCAGGGAAAGATGACCGTGAGCGGGGGATTGCAGGTTGAGATGAACCAACCGCTCGTGGTTGATACCATCTACGACCAGTCGGAGGCCGGAAACGGCAAAACCTATAACCTCGACGGGGGAATGCCGCTTGCCAGCCGCAAGTCGGTATATGCCACGCTGAAGGGGAAACCGGAGTTTTCCGGATTCTTCAACTTGATGATGGGCAGTAAGCTCTTCTCGCAAAAACTCAGCGGGAAAACCTGTGCCGACTATAACGTCGCCCTCTTCGATGCTTATAACTATACAGTGTATGTGCCCGGGAACAGCGTAATCAGCCAACTGCAGGCCGACGGCATACTGCCCACGTGGGACGATTATGAGAGCCTGACAGCCGAGCAATTCGGCGGCGATGCCCAGAAACTGAAGGCGGCGCAAACGCTCGTGTCGGACCGCATAAACAATTTCCTGCGCTATCACTTCCAGGACAACTCGGTGACGATAGGGGGCATGCCGACGGTGAACGTGAAATACGAAACGTTCAAAATCAACCCCGCCAACAAGCGCTTCTTTAGTCTCACCGTCAGTGCCGATGATGAGAAGCTCACCCTTGAAGACCAGCTGGGCAATAAGCGCCGTGTGGTGACAGAGGGCGGGCGCTACAACAGTCTCTGCCGGGAATACTGGATTCAGACAAAGAACAAGCTCGACTATATCTTCAATGCATCCGACGCCGTAGTGCATGAGATAGACGGGGCGCTCTTCTATGAGGCGGGCCAGTTGACCAAATGGCGCGACGAGCTAAACAAATTATGATTACCAATGACGAATATTGAGCAATATGACAATCATTAAAGCCAACAAAGGAATGCTAAGGGGCATTATTCTCGTGCTGTTCGCGATGATGGCAACGGGAATCAAGGCACAGATAACATCGGTCTTCGGAACCGTTACCGACGAACTCGGGCCGGTGATGGGGGCCTCCGTCTGCGAAGTAGATGCTACGGGGCGCATTGTCGAGGCCGCCGTTACCGACATCAACGGTAACTTCACGATGAAGGTACGTAACCCTAAAGACCACATACGGTTCAGTTATGTGGGCTACGAAACGGTAAAGATGGCCATCAACCGAAACCAGTATAAGGTGCAGTTGCAGTCGAAGACCACCATCAAGGAAGTGGTTGTCACCTCGAAAAGCAGGCTCAACGCAGGCGGACTGGCTATCCCCGAGCGCGAAATCTCCTACGCTACCCAAACCATTTCGATGAAAGAGTTCGAGGGACTGGGCATCACCAGTGTCGACGAAGCTTTGCAGGGGCGTATCTCCGGGCTCGACATCGTGGCCAACTCGGGTAACCTCGGAGCCGGGACCACTATGCGGCTGAGGGGGACGTCGACAATCTCGACGCTCACCAGCGGCAATCCCCTTATCGTGGTCAACGGCAATACATGGAACGTGGACATGAGCAACTTCAACGTCAGCAGTGCCAACGACGAACAGTTTGCACAGCTGCTCAACGTCAACCCCGAAGACATAGCCAGTATCACCGTGCTCAAGGATGCTGCCGCTACGGCCATCTACGGCTCGCAGGGTGCCAACGGTGTCATCGAGATAACCACCAAGAGGGGCCTCAGGGGCAAGCCAAAGGTGTCGTACTCGTTGCGGCTCACGGGTACCTACCAGCCAAAAGGCTACCACATGCTCAGCGGGAACGATTACACGATGCTGCTCAAGGAGTCGTACTTTAACCCACAGCTCAGCGATGCCGCTGCCGATATCCGCGAGCTGAACTATGACCCCAACTTCTCGGAGTACGAGCAATATAACAACAATACCGACTGGGTGGACGCCGTGACCCAATGGGGGCTCAGGCAGAACCACTTCCTGTCGCTCACCGGCGGTGGTGAGAAGGCTTCGTTCCGTATATCGGGAGGTTTTGATACGGAAACCGGTTCTGTCATCGAGCAGAAGCTCGACCGGTTCTCCACACGTGTGGCGCTTGATTACTATGTGAGCGAACGCATTAAGATTTCGACCAACTTCTCGATGACCTATACCAAGAACAAACGCAACTATGACAATCTTTTAGCATTGGCCTACAATAAAATGCCCAATATGGGCATCTTCAGGCAAAATGCCGGCGACGGCACCGACACCCCCTACTACTATGCCATGCTGCAAAGCGCGTCGAAGGAGTTTAACGGCAACCAGAAATCAATTGTCAACCCTGTAGCCAGCGCCAAGCTGGCTTCCGACAACGACAAGACTTATGACATTACGCCCGAGTTTGAAATCAACTACCGCCTGTTGGGGATGGACGAGGACCATTGGCAGCTCAACTGGCAGGGAAAGGTGTATATGAATATCTTCAATGAGTACATAGACAGGTTTTATCCCCAGGAACTGGTGACGACAGCGTGGAACAGCGGCGTAAACCTCTCGTCGTCGATCAGCACGAAGAGCGTGGCACTGAACACCAAACAGACACTTACGCTCATCCCCCACTTTGCCAATAAGGACCACTCGCTCATGGCCATGGCACGCATGGAGCTGACCTCGGGAAACTCGAACGGGCAGGCCACCGACGGAAAAGGGCTGCCATCGGGCGGAATCGAAAGCCCGGATGCCGGCGGAATCATTACGGGGCTCAGCACCAGCTACAGCCAGTGGCGCTCGCTCTATTACACTTTCTCGGTACATTATGCCTACAAGAGCCGTTACATGTTCGACTTCTCGGCGCGTGCCGACGGGACAACGAAGTTTGGCCCCGACCGCAGATGGGGCTACTTCCCCGCAGTGTCGCTGCGTTGGAATATCAGTGACGAGGCGTGGATGAAGCCGGCCGGGAAATGGCTGTCTATGCTCAGCCTGCGCCCCAGTTGGGGAATGGTGGGCAACCAGCCCGGTGACAATTACTTGTATGAGAGTAAGTACAGCCCGGCCGACCGCTATATCGGAGAGTCGGCCATGGCACCCATCAACATCCGGCTGGCCGACTTGCGCTGGGAAACGAAGTCGACCTACGACGTGGGCATGGATATCGGGCTCTTCGACGACCGCCTGCAACTTACGCTCGACTGGTATCACGAGACCACGCGCGACATGCTGATGAAAGAGGTGCGTATACCCAGCAATGCAGGATTCTACCACTTGGCCTACATGAACTGCGGTTCGCTGCGCAACATCGGATGGGAGTTTAACATCAATACGAACCGGTTGCTGAAGAAAGGCGACTTCTGGGTCGACCTCAACGCCACTTTCGGTAACAATAAGAACGAGATTCTTGAGATGGACCCCACGGTGCTCGAGACACTCAATTCCAAGTTCAACAACAAGAACCGCGAGGTGTTGCAGCGCGTACAGCTCAACAATCCTTTCGGGGCCATCTACGGATTCAGGTACAAGGGTGTTTACCAATACAAGTACAGCACTTTCCAGAAACTGTCGCCTGCGGAACGTGAGCAGTTCCTTGCCGAAGGTAAGACCGCCCCTGTGGCCATTGATGCCGACGGGAAGGTGATAACGGATGCCGACGGGGTTCCGGTGCGTATGATGTTCGCGTATGCGAACGACGGGACGGCCGTCAACTACAAGATGAACGGCGGAGATGCCATCTATGAAGACGTGAACCACGACGGCAATATCAACGAGCTCGACATTGTATATTTAGGCAGCTCGCTTCCGAAGCTTACCGGTGGCTTCGGGTTAAACTTCAACTATAAAGGCTGGAAGCTCAATGCGCAGTTCAACTATCGTGTGGGGAACAGAATCCTGAATCTTGCACGGCTGGACACAGAGGCCATGATAGGCAACAACAACCAGAGCCAGGCGGTGAATTACCGATGGCGCATGGAAGGCGACGTAACCACGATACCGCGCGCCATGTATGGCGAAACGAGCAATTACAACACCCTTATCAGCGACCGGTTCATGGAAAACGGTTCGTTCCTCAGGCTCAATTACCTGCAACTCTCCTATGCCTTCGACCCCAAGGTCATCAAGAACCTGCTGGGCTTGTCGGCACTGCGTTTCTACCTGAGCGGCAATAACCTGTTCTGCCTTACAAGGTACACAGGTGTAGACCCCGAGGTAAGCTATGGCAGCTATGGCGTGGCAACCGACCAAGGGCAGACACCCCGCGCCAAGTCTTATACGCTTGGAATCACTGTCGACTTTTAAACCGTAAGCAACATGAAAATGAAGAAACATATAATAATAGGTGTAATCGGTGTGATGACCCTGCCGCTTGGTTCCTGCTCCGATTTCTTGGAGCTGAAGCCACTCAACGAGATTGTGCTTGAAAAATTCTGGAACGAAGAGGGCGATGTGAACAATATCGTCATGGGATGCTACTCGGCCATGCAGAGCCAAGCCGTCATCGACCGCATGATGGCCTGGGGCGAGTTTCGCTCAGACAATATCATTGCAGGCCTGAATACACAGGACGACGTAAGCTTGGCTAACCTGCTCAAGGAGAACATCAAGGCCAACAACAGTTTCACCTCATGGGGTGACTTCTATAATATCATCAACCGTTGCAACATCGTCATCCATTTCGCCCCCAAAGTGGCAGAGAAAGACCCCAACTACACGCAGAATGAGCTGAGGGCCACGCAGGCTGAAGTGGTGGCCTTGCGCAGCCTGTGCTATTTCTATCTGATACGCGCTTTCCGCGACGTGCCTTATACGGCGGAGGCTTATCTTGACGACACGCAGGAGATGAGGCTGGCGGCAATGCCGTTCAATGAAGTGCTCGACCACCTCATTGCCGACCTTGAGGCCGTAAAGGACTATGCCGTGGAGAAGTATCCCGTGACCAACTTATATGCCCAGCGTGGGCGTATCACCAAGAACGCCGTTTATGCCCTGCTCTGCGAGATGTACTTATGGAAACAGGACTATGCCAAAGCGGTGGGGTATGCCGACCTGGTGATTGACAACATGACGGCCGAATACAAGAAGCAGTACGCTTCGACGGGCAGTCTGGTTGACGAGGATGCGCTGTTGTTCGACGGTTATCCCTTGTATCACGATAAGTTCGACAATATGGGATATTACGGGAGAGCCTATGACAATATCTTCGGCACCGGCAACAGCATGGAAAGCATTTTCGAACTGATATACATGGATGAGGAGAACTATTTGGCCAATGATGCCGTGAGCACCCGTTACGGAAATGCAGAGGCCTCGCCGGGACATGTGAAGCCAGCCGACTTCATCTCTGCCGACGTGACCGCCGAAGGGGTGAACAAGGTGTTCCGCAACAAGTATGACACGCGCTACTACGAGAACATGCAGAAGGGGGGCACCTCTTCGGTTTATTCCATCAACAAGTATTGTTGTGCTTCCGTGATGCTCAATCCGTCGGTGACGCCTTTCAGCGTGAACTACCGAACCTTCTATCCCAAGGCCTCCTGCCGTGCCAACTGGGTTATCTACCGCCTTACCGACGTGATGCTGCTCAAGGCCGAAGCACTGGTGCAGCAGGTGAATGCCGGCGAGGACGGGCTCATCCAGGAGCAGGACCAAGCGAAGCTGGACCAAGCACTTGCCATAGTCAATACCGTGAACAAGCGTTCCTGTTGTGCGTCGACCTACATCCCGTTTGAGAAGAGCGATTACAACAGCAAGTCGCTGATGGCAAGACTGGTGCTCGACGAGCGCCAGCGTGAGCTGATGTTCGAGGGCAAACGGTGGTTCGACTTGGTGCGCTGCTCAATGCGCGACGGGAATACAAAGTATCTCGTGAATGACGTGATACGGAAAGGGTCGGACAATGCCAGCGTGATGCAAAGCAAACTGGCCCGGCTGGACGGTATCTTCTGGCCCTATAACGAGGATGAACTGAAGGTGAACAGCCTGCTTAAACAGAATCCGGCTTTCGGGGCACAAGAGTAAGAGGGCAGGAAAACGCATAATCATAAATAAAAAAGCAACTTAATATGAAACCATCCACAAGACATTTCACTATAGCGGCAATGCTGATGGCCTGCATACTGTCGACAACCGTCGTGAGTTGTTCCGACGAGCCCGACACATCCAATTTTTCCACTTTCACCAATGAGATGATAAGCGACTATCTGCAGGCCCACGGCGAGTTCAGCCAGTTTGTAACGGTGGTCAACCGTGCCGGCATGATGAAACTGCTTTCAGCATACGGGGCCTATACTTGTTTCCCCCCAACCAACGACGCCTTTGAGCGTTATCTGGAAAAACGCGGGCTGACAAGTGTTGAACAGCTTTCGGACGCCGACTGCGACACCATCGCACGCACCCATCTGGTGAAAAACATGTATACCACCGCCGAGATGAACGACGGGGTGCTTACTACGGCCAATATGAACAGGCGCTATATCGAGGTGACACACGGCCTTGACAACAACGAAAATGCAGTCGTGTTCCTCAACCGCTCGGCTCATATCCTTTTCGAGATGCAGGACGACTCGGTAGAGAACGGCATCATGCAGCCTATCAGCGAGGTGCTTGAAAGCAGCAACCGCATGCTGCCCGACGTGATGAAGCTGAACGATAAGATACAGCTGTTCGTGAAAGCTATGGAACTGACGGGCATCGACAAGCAGATGTTCAAATACAAGGACGATACCTATAATGCTGCCGACTATCCCCGCTATTTCTACCGATCGCACGTAAACGAGGAAACAGCCACGGCACCCGACGAGAAGAAATATGGATTTACGGCTTTCGTGCCCACCGACTCGGTGCTGCGCGAAAAATACGGCATTACCAGCCTGCAGCAACTGTACGACAAGGCCTGCGAACTTTACGACCCCGTTTATGGAGGCACCGGCGAGCCGTGGCACGCTTTCGGACAGGCGGCAGACGAACGCAACCCGCTGTACCGGTTTATCGCCTATCATATCCTTGACCGCGACGTGAAAGGATGGAACTATCTCACGCCGCTCAACGATATAGGCATCATCACCACGAAGATGAACCCCGTTGATTGGTATGAGACGTTGCTTCCCCGCACGATGATGAAGATAGAGCGCCTCACGGTGCTGAAATACGCAGGGGCAAGCATCATCGGGCAGCGTTACGTGAACCGCTGTTACGATGCGGACAACTCTATTCCGGGAGCGATGGTGCGGCCTACCGTCGAAGACCAGTATATGCAGGATGCGCTCAACGGGCGTTATTTCTATGTAGATGACGTACTGGCTTTCAGCTTAACCACGCGCGACATTGTGCACAACACGCGTATCCGCATGGATTTCTCGACCATCTTCCCCGAGCTGATGACCAACGACATACGGCAGAACGGGAATCCGAAGGTACAAGACCCTGCCTACGACGAGACGGCAAAATATGGGCGGAACTATTATTTCCCAAACGGGTATCTGAAAAACGTGAAGAGTTCGGGTTATTTCATTTACCGGCGTCCACACGATTACTATGACTCTTACGAGGGCGACGAGATGAATCTCTTCGGCAACTACGATATTGAATTCAAACTGCCGCCTGTACCCTACGAAGGCGACTGGCAGATACGGCTGGGATATGCGGCGCTGCCCACGCGCGGCATCTCGCAAATCTATTTCGACGGGGAACCGCAGGGCATACCGCTCGACATGACCAAACAGCTTTCGGACCCTTCGATTCTGGGAGCCGACTGGATAGGCGATTACTCGAAGATGTCGCTGACCGACTTGGCCACCGACCAAAAGACGCTTAAGAACAAAGGCTATTACCGGGGTGCCGAGGGCGGATACCGATACGATGGTGCCGGGGCATCGACATGGCAGGTGTTCTCTAATCTTGCCGGAACCTTCCGGCGGGTGCTCTGCACGGTTCATATCGACCCGGATAAGGACCACTATCTGCGCATCCGCAGTGTGTCTACGAAGAAAGGCAACGACAACGAGTTCATGCTCGACTACCTCGAACTGGTGCCCAAGAGTATCTATGGCGTAACCGATGAAGGGCAGATGGAGGACATGTTGTAACAATAATCTTTTGCAATAGATAAAAACCAATGAAGATGAAAACAATACGCAAGATACAATCCATCGTGGCAGCGGGGGTTATGGCGGCATTGCTGCCGGCCTGCTCGGACAAGTGGGGCGACCATTATAGCGAGGATACGACGGGCAGCAGTACGCTGTGGGAAGCGGTTAGCGCGAACGGGGACTTGGGCAACTTTGCACGTGTGGTGAAAGCATGCGGCTACGACCGGCAGCTCAGCGGCAGTCAGGCCTACTCGGTGTTTGCTCCCGTTAATGCCGCATTTACGGGAGCTGATGCCGACAAACTCATCCAGCAGTATGAAAACGAAAAAACGAAGAAGGATGACAATCCTGTTATCAGGCAGTTCATCCAGAATCACATAGCCCTGTATACCCATCCCGTATCGGGACTGACCAACGATACGTTGTTGATGATGAACGGGAAGTTCCAGGCCTTCAGTTCTACGGCAGTAGGAGGCAGGAATTTGCTTTCGACAAACGGGAAGTGCAGCAATGGCATGCTGTTTACCGTAGAAAAGCCCATCGATTATTTCCCCAATGTGCTGGAATACATGGGGCAGGATGCCCAGCTTGACAGCGTGTACCGCTTCATCACCAGTCTTAACCGTTACGAGTTTGACCCCTCCAAGAGCGTCCCCGGTGATATAGTAGACGGCCGCACGGTTTATCTCGATTCCGTGTCGACGCTCTATAACCAGTTCCTCTCGGAAAAGGGATACATCAACCGCGAGGACAGCAATTACTGGATGTTGGCTCCCACCAACGAGGAATGGAGGCGGCTGATAACCGAGTACGAGCCTTATTTCAACTATAGCGACAAGGTGGCAGGTCGCGACTCGATGCAGCATTTCTATGCGCGGATGGTATTGCTGATGGGATCCATATTCAACCGTGCGGACAATCCAGAGGCGGCCTTCCGCGACTCGGCAGTATCTACCGATGCATATAGTTGGCGGATGCGCCAGCAGTTAGGCATTCCGGCTGTCGGCATTTATTATAAGCCTTTCGATGCAGGCGGGGTGTTCGAGGGAGCGGAGAGGGTAGTGTGCAGCAACGGACAACTGCTGAAGGCTTCAGACTACCGCATCGACAAGCGGAGTACATTCCTGCAGACCATCAAGGTGGAGGCCGAAAGCGGTGCCATCGACACGCTGGTCAACGCAGAGGACCCGGTGACCATAAAAATGGTGGAGGAAAGCAATCCGTACTATGGGAAAATATCGGGCAATGCCTATATAGACATCGTTCCCAAGACCTTCGATGTCAACCCTGATGTGACATTCAAGGTAAATAACGTGCTTTCCAATGTGCCTTACGATGTATATGTGGTGATGGCGCCGGTGAAAGCCTCCGATATCAATGCGCCCGCCGAAAACTGTCTGGGCAATAAGTTCCGTGCTTATGTTCCTTATATAGACCAAACCGGAAAGGAATTGCCCAACCGTCGCGGAATACATCAGACAGCAGGTGAGAAAACAGATACACTGCTACTGTTGAAGGGTTTCAAGTTTCCCGTTAGCGGCATGTCGTTGAACACGAATGTGGTGGGTGTTCGCTTGTCGAGCATCGTACAAGCCAATGAGACGACGAAATTCTCGCGCACACTCCATGTCGACTGCATCTTGTTGGTGCCAAATGAAGAAGAGTGAAAAAAACATAAATACAGACGAAGATATGATGAAATACATAGAAATACTATTAGGACTGTTGCTATCGGTTATTACGCCGCTGACGGCTGCAGCGCAAGGCAGTGACAACCCCATGCGTATGGTGAAAGGAAAAGTGGTGGAGGCCTCTACCGGGACAGCCGTTACGGGCGCACTCGTCCGTGTATCGGAACTTGAGGGTTACAGTGTGCTGACAGAGGCCGATGGCAGCTATGAGATAAGCGTTCCGCTTACGGCTTCCACCCTCGAGGTATCGGCTCCCGGTATGAACCTTGTGAAAGTGTCGATGGGAAAGGGCGAGCAAGTGGGGGTCGTAGCTCTCTATCCCGATCTGTTCAGGGCCGAATATGAGCGGGAAACAGATGTGCTGGCCATGAGCAAGACCTCTGATTTCAGGTTCTCCAATGCTGTGAGCATAGAAGAAGAACTGCAGAAACGCCTCGGTGCAGATGTCCGCACGATGTTGCGTAATGGCACTCCCGGTGTGGGAGGTGTGATGTTTATGAATGGTATCAACTCGCTCAACGTCAATGCGCAGCCGCTGATAATCATCGATGGCGTCATCTTCGACCAGC
Organism: Prevotella sp. UBA1378; assembly: GCA_002305505.1. Taxonomy (GTDB): domain Bacteria; phylum Bacteroidota; class Bacteroidia; order Bacteroidales; family Bacteroidaceae; genus Prevotella. The sequence goes on from DBRC01000041.1 coordinate 19,867, forward strand.
AATACGGGCGTACAATGATTCATGATGGTTTTTACAACGATATTCTGGCCAATATCCATCTTGCCGACATAGACCAAGTGACGGTGATGCGCAACGGTACCGCGCTTTATGGGGCGAAGGGGGCCAATGGCGTTCTCCTCATAAAGACACGCCGCAATCAGAGCATGGCCACCCGTATCACGGCAAGTATTGCGGCCGGTGTGACGCTCGAACCGAAATTTATCGACATGATGAACGCCAAGCAATACAAGAGTTATGCTTCCGACTTATTGGGTACCAGCAAGACAACCATCACCGACTTTAAGTTCCTCAACGAAGACCCTACCTATTATTATTACCCCCAATACCACAACGAAACGAACTGGAAGGACCAAGTATACCGTACAGCATTCACCCAAAACTATACCATCAATGTGGAAGGTGGCGATGCCATAGCCAACTACAACTTGTCGCTGGGCTACGTGAACCAAGGGAGCACGCTCGAATACAATGACATGAACCGCATCAATATCCGTTTCAATGCCGATATAGAACTGAGCCAGCAGTTTACGACGCGTTTCGATGCCTCGTTTGCCAACCAGATACGCAATCTGCGTGACGACGGTGCACCTGAAGGATATACGGAGGGGACGCCGACGGCTCCCTCGTTCCTCGCCTATGTAAAGAGCCCCATGCTCAGTCCCTATGCCTATGCTAATGGTGTGTTGTCGGACTCTTATCTCGATATCAATGATGAGAATTACCTTGACGAGGCACTGGCCGACTACAAGAACTACAATTACAAACTGGCCAACCCGCTGGCGCTCAACGAGCATGCCGAGGCCGAAAACAAAAACCACTTCGAGAATTCGATGGTGAGCATCAGCGTTACGCCGCGTTATCAGTTTAACAAGCATCTTTCGGTGAGTGAACAATTCAGCTATACTCTGGTGAACACCAATGAGCAATACTATATTCCCATCAACGGGGTGCCTGACTATTACGTGACATCGGTAGGGGGAATGCGTACCAACGAGACCCGCTCGCTCTTCTCAAAGCAGAACTCGGTGATGAGCGACACGCGCATAGACTGGAAAAACCGTTATGAAGCACATGCAGTCCATGTTTTCGGCGGTGTGCGCCTGAACTGGGAAAGCTACACCGTGAAGAAACAGACGGGTTACAATACCGGTAGCGACAAAACGCCGTTCATGAGTGCCAGTCTGCTGAATGCCCAGACAACAGGAAATAATGATAACTGGAATTCGGTAGCGTGGTATGCACAGGCCAATTACAATTATCTGCAACGCTATTACCTGCAGTTGAGCCTTGCGGCCGAAGGCTCCTCGCGATTTGGTAAGGACGCCGACGACGGCTTGAAGGTTTTCGGCGCAGCTTGGGGTATTTTCCCCAGTGTTCAGGCAGCCTGGGTGCTTACGTCCGAACCGTGGTTCGCCGGCATTAAGGGTCTCGACTATCTGCGGTTGTCGGCAGGGTATGATATAAGCGGGAACGACGATATCGACTATAATGCTTCCCGGAGTTATTTCCGCGCCAATAAGTTCCTGCAGAGCGTCTCCTCGCTATCATTCGATAATATAGGGAACACCCGTTTGCAATGGGAGACAACCCGGCGCTTCAATATAGGGTTGGAAACCAACCTGTTGGGCAACCGCGTCAACCTGTCTGCCAATTTCTTTACAAGTAAGACCGACAACCTATTGGGATACCAGGAACTCGGAATCCTTTCCGGGCTGGAAAACAACTGGACCAACGGCGGTTCGTTGAAGAACACGGGCTTCGATGTGACGGCTATGGTAAAGGTTCTCGTGCTGAAAGACTTCCAATGGGAGCTGGGAGCCAGCTTAGGGCATTATAAGAACGAGATAACCGGGCTCTTTGACGGCCGCGACCATTTGGATACGCCTGTTTATGGCGCCACCATCCGTACCCAAGTAGGGCAGGCAGCCAATTTGTTTTACGGGTACAAGAGCCAAGGCGTATTCACAACCAGTGAGGCTGCCACTGAGGCTGCACTCTACGTGCTTGATGCTAACGGCGTAGACCGCCACTATTTCAAAGCCGGCGACATGCATTTTGCCGACCTCAATGGCGACCACTGCATCTCTGAAGCCGACCGGATGGTGATTGGCGACCCTAATCCCGATTTTTACGGAAACATCTTCACCACGCTTGGCTACAAGCGTTTCAAGCTCGATGTCAACTTTAACTACTCGCTTGGCAATGATGTGTACAACTATATGCGCAGCCAGCTCGAAGGCGGCAGCCGCTTTATGAACCAGACCATGGCCATGACCAACCGTTGGCAAAACGAGGGACAGCAGACGGATATGCCGCGTGCCACATTCCAAGACCCCTTGGGGAATAGCCGCTTTAGCGACCGGTGGATCGAAGATGGCAGCTATCTGCGGCTGAAAACCGTTACGCTGAGCTATACGCTGCCTGTCAACTCCACTTTCCTGCAAGGATTACAGTTCTGGGTGCAGGGCAATAATCTGCTCACCTTCACCAAGTATCTTGGTTCCGATCCGGAGTTCTGTGCCTCGTCGAAGGTACTTGGGCAAGGCATCGACCTCGGGCAGTTGCCCCAAAGCCGCAGTATCGTGGCAGGCATAAAGATCCAGCTCTAATTGATAGTCATTCATTTCAAAACAAAACAGGGTTATGAAAATAAAATCATCCGTCCTATATGCGCTGCTGCTGCCGGTCCTGCTGCCGGCGGTAACGGCATGCAGCGACTATTTTGACCAGAAGTCAAACCACGTCATTTATGCCGATGACAACCACTTGGGCAATGCTTCCGATACCCTTTACTCGGTGTTGGGCATCGTGAACAAGCTGCAGCGTATCGCCGACCGCACCATCTTGCTGGGCGAGATGCGTGGCGACCTTGTAGATGTCACTTCCGTTACCTCAGCCGATTTACGCGATGTGGCAACCTTCAACATAGGCGATTCGAATGTTTACAACCGCCCGCGCGACTATTATGCGGTCATCAACAACTGTAACTATTTCCTTGCAAATGCCGATACGACCATCAGAAACAGCTTGAACGAGCGCATCTTCCGGAAAGAGTATGCGGCCGTAAAGGCTTTCAGGGCTTGGACGTATCTACAGCTGGCCCTCAACTACGGGCGTGTTCCCTTTGTGACGAAACCCATCCAAACGAAAGATGAGGCCGAGGCCGGATATGAATACAAGGACATCAAGGGCATTTGTGAGTATATGCTGGCAGACTTAGCGCCTTATGCCGAGGAGGAAATACCCAGCTACGGCAGCATCCGCAACAATGCCTCGCAGTTGTTCTTTTACCCCATTTACATCTTGATGGGCGACCTCAATTTGTGGGCAGGCCATTACAGGGAGGCTGCTCTCAGTTACTACAAGTACTTGGTTACCCGCAAAGGGCGCAATTCCGTAACACCCATCGGTTGCCGGTACTCGATGTGGGCAAGTGCCGACTGGAAGTCGCGCAATATTTCCTGGAGTTACAGTTTCAGTGAAATCCTGTCCGACAACACCGACGTTATTTGCATGATTCCCTGCGATTCTATCCGTGCAGAGGGTAACTACAGTGAACTGTCTAACCTGTTCAACACGCGTGAGGACAACGCTTACAAGGTGTCCATCATTCCGTCGCAGTCGCTCAAAAACCTCTCGGCCGCGCAGAAATACTGCTATCTTACCGATGCTTTCACGCCCATCTATGCCCCGGTAAACGCCGACCCCATGTTGACTGGCGACCTGCGTCTCTCGGAAGCCGTGGAAACATCGGGCTATGCCGTAGGCGGAGGGGCAGCGATGCAGAATGAAAATTACCAGATGATAGTAAAATATGCAACAAACAATGTGCACGTCTGCCGCCGCACACTGGTTTACCTGCGCATGGCCGAAGCGCTCAACCGGGCCGGATTCCCCCATTTCGCGTTTAAGATTCTGCAGACGGGTATCAACAACAAGGTGATAGAAGACGAGGTAATCCCCCATTATCCTGGCGAGGAGGCATGGTTGCGCCAGTTTGACTTCCCGACAATCAGTTATCAGTTGGCCACTAATCCCAACCATCTCAACAGTACAAGTGCCAACACGATGGGAATCCATACCCGCGGCTCGGGATGGAGCAACTATAACGAATATTATCAGATGCCCGAGAACGAAGAGTTGCAGGGCACAGCGTTGCTCAACTGGCAGATGGACAAGGTGGAAGACCTTATAGTTGATGAGGAAGCGCTCGAGTTTGCCTTTGAGGGATACCGCTTCTACGACCTGATGCGTGTGGCCTTGCGCCGCAACGACCCTTCTTATCTGGCCAGCCGCATATATGCCCGCCGCGGGCAGGAGAAGGTGGGCGAGATGAAAGCGCTCATCAGGAAGGATCTCACGAACACGGCCAACTGGTACCTCAGCTGGCGCGGACAAATTGGATTCTAAACAACAGTAAATACCGATAACAATGAAACAGAAGAAACACCTAATGACCGTTTTGCTTGGACTGTTGCCGTGCATGGCAATGGCTCAGGAAGTAAAAGTGCTTTATCTGAGCACCACTACTACTGCCGGGGAAGTGCTGACCTCACGGTTGGCTGAGGGGGAGGAGATGCCCCTGGTGAACGTGTCCGAAAAGACCATGAAGGTCAACTCGGTGGTTTATCCGATAACGCAGATTGCCACCATCCGCTACGAAATAAGAACCGAGTTGGCCGATGCCATCCGTACGGTGGAGGCAGAGAGCGGCGATGGCATTGCCGCAGAGTCTCCTGTATACACCATAGACGGCCGCCTCGTGACCCGGAATGCGGGCGAGCGTTTGTCCAAAGGTATTTATATCATGAACAATAAAAAGGTGGTAGTAAGATGAAACAGTCTGTATTGAAAACCCTCATTGCAGCATTGCTCCTCATGGGAGCCGGCTTCCTGCCGTTCGCTGCAGCCCAAGATTCCGTTTGGATAAAGTACGACAACCGTTTCCTGCCGCCCCGCGCTGTCTCGGCCGTTTCAGGATTCGACTCGATTGAATTTCGTATGCGGGGTACTATCCCCGTGCTGCGGCGCTATTCCACTAAGTATTTCACGGGCTATTCCGATGTCCGTATCGCCCCCCTTACGGGTACCCAGCCTGGCGTACTGATGTTCAGTCACCCGGGATTGACCGTCCATCAACCGTCCGAATTTTCGGCGATGGACTTCATGGACGACAACAGCAAGTGGTCGTTCCGGCGCAGCAAGGAAAGCGATCATTTCATTGTGTTCTGGGCAAAGGAGTTCGGCGATAATCCGAATGCTGCGTCCGTGCCGTCCGCCCTGCGCGTCGATATCGACGATCTGCTGAAGAAAGCAGAACAATTCTACGATACGAACGTCAACCAATTAAAGATGGTGGTCACGGGGAAAGGGTCGTCATACCTCGACCGCTACAAGATGGAAATCTTCCTGCTTTACCAGACCGAGTGGCTGGCCACGGGGTCGGGCTACGATAACAAAATCGGGGCACTCTGGGTCAATCCGAGTACGTGCAAACCGGTGGGGTCTACGATTGCCCACGAGATAGGGCACTCGTTCCAGTATCAGACCTATTGCGACAACGTGCTGCGCGGCAGGCCGGACAATCTGCGTAGCGGCTTCCGTTACGGGCTGGTAGGCTCGAATGGCGGCAATGCGTTTTGGGAACAGTGTGCCCAGTGGCAGAGCTATCAGGACTATCCCGAACAAGCCCTCAACAATTATCACTTCAACGTGTGGATGGCGAACCACCACCGTCATTTCGAGCACGAGTGGCAGCGTTATGCCAGCTATTACTTCCACTACTACATGACGGAACACAACGGGATGGATGCCCTCGGGCGTATCTGGAACGAGAGTATTTATCCCGAAGATGCACTGCAGGCGTACATCCGCCTGTTCTGCGGCGGCGATCACGCAAAGGCCAAGGCGCAATTCTTTGAATATGCCCGGCAGGCTGTGACGTTCGACTTTTCCGGTATCCGCCGCCATGTAAGTAGCCGCCACTACGACAGTTACACCACCAAGCTGTATGCTGCGGGCGACGGGTACTGGCAGGTGGCATACGGCAACTGCCCCGCGCCGACAGGCTTCAACGCGATTCCGCTGACCCTGCCCGGCGCCGGCAATACAGTGAAAGTGTCGTTGATGGGACTGCCGGTGGGGAGTGCGTTGGCTGCGGGCGACCCCGGGACGATGGTGGATGGCGACGGCAAGACTGTCGGAACGACCAAGACATACAATGAAACGGCGATAAAGGGCAACGAGGGCTTGGCTTATGGCTTCATGGCATTGAAGGACGACAATACCCGTGTGTATGGTGACATCGGTTATATCACGGCGGAGATGGTTGCCGGAGGCACCGCCGGCGAGGTCTCTTTCGTGGTTCCTGACGGCACAAAGCGGCTGTGGCTTGTCGTGCAGGGGGCTCCGTCGTCCTACCGTCAGTGTCCGTGGGATGAGAAAGAGGCTTCCGACGACCAGCTGCCTTATCGCCTGAAGGTGCTGGGAGCCGACATCAAAGGCTATATATACATCGACCCGACCGCCGATCCGGCCGATACGGAGGTGTCTTACAACCTGTCGTGCAGCAGTGCGGCGACGGGATATGTGCAGGGAACGATAGACCTGTCGGCCGATGGGACACTGACCAAGGTGGCACAGGCTTTCGTGTTGCAGCCTTCCAGTCTGCTGGCGGCCACGGTTGCCATCAGTGCCGGGACGGTCGGTGTGCCGGCCGAGGGGCGTGTCGTCTTGGGATTGGAAGACGCTGCGGGTAACATTTCGTATGCTTACAGTGCCACGGCGGGGTTCTACTGCAAGGCCGACGGCAGCCGCGGCACATGGAACGACAACGATCCGGTATGGTTCGAATACAACCGGGAGAAGGCTGTCATCAGCTACGGTCATAAGCCGGGCAGCACCACGGCGTCCACGCTGTATACAGTGCGCCCCGTACTGGTCTACACAAAAGGCGGCAAACAATATAAGGCGCGCATCACGCTGAATATGTATTACGACATGGCGGTGCCCGTGAAACCGGTAGAGGTAACGGCCGAAAACGCGAAGTACCGCGTGGCACGCATGACCATCACCACTACCGGCGGTGCACCGATTGTTGGCAAAACCAAGGCCGACAACGTTGCGTGCAACATCGCCATCGAGTCGGACTATGCTCCGTGGAACTATCAAGGTACGGCGCAAATCCGCGGCCGCGGTAATTCTACGTGGCTGTGGTATGACAAGAAGCCTTATAGGTTTAAGCTGGACAACAAAGCGGAGATACTTGGGCTGGCCGAAGAGAAAGATTGGATTCTCCTGGCCAATTACCGCGACCCTACCGACATGATGAACACGTTCGCCTTTTGTGCCGGCGAGGGACTCGGACTGCCGTACACCAACCACTCGCGGTTCGTGGAAGTTACGCTCAACGGTGAGTATGTAGGCCTCTATCAGTTGACCGAGCAGGTCGAGGTGGGCAAGAACCGGGTAAACATCGATGGGGCAGAGGGGCGGCTGATACAGCTGGATGCCGACGACGGGCCGGAGCTGTCGCCCGATGCCGGCGACAATTTCTGGTCTACAGGCTATCGCCTGCCGGTATGTGTGAAAAGTCCGGAGAACCTCACCGCCGAGCAGTTGGCGGCCATTCAGGGCGAGTTTGCGCAGCTGGAACTGTCAATCAAGCGCCACCGCCTCGAGGAGGTGAAGACCCACCTTGCGGTAGACGAGATGATGAAATACCTGATTGTGCAGATGCTGGTCTATAATGTCGAGATGGCGGCGCCGCGCAGTGTCTATCTGTACCGTGCGGGTGGAGAGAGCCAATGGCACGCCGGACCGCTGTGGGACTTTGACGCCGGCTACGACTTCGACTGGGCGACGATGACCACGGGCCACAATTTCTTCGCCTCATACGAAGAGACCATTCTCGGCTCAGACCCAGCCAAGCACGCCAGTACCTATCCCAATGTATCTTCATTCTTCACCGATTTGTGGAAGAGCGCAGCGTATGTGGCTGCTTTCCAACAGTGCTGGAGAGAGAACAAGGACCGCGTGATGGGCGAGTTCTGGACGGAGACGCAGAAGTATATCGACGGTTGCAGGGAGGCACAGCAGCGCGAAGCCCGTCGCTGGCCTATCGGGAAGGACTTCTCGACCGAGGTGTTGCGCATGAAGCAGTGGCTGGCACAACGCGTCGACTACATGGATCGGCTGATAGCAAACTATCCCAAGGGGGAATAACGGCACCGTTCACAATCAATGGAACAGCACAATCTATGATAAAACAGCACAATCTATGATAAAACAGCACAATCTATGATAAAACAATACAACCTACAATCAATGGAGCACGTGATGAAACAATGTATTCCCCTTTTCCTGCTGTTGCTCGTGCCACACATGGCCCGGGCGCAGAAACAGGTATACATCCCCGAAGACTTGCGCGGCTGTGTATTAGAGAGCGACACCGCGCGCTGGAATTGGCGGCGCTCGGCGCAGACCGATAATCTCGTGTTCTTCTGGGAGCGGGGCTTCGGCAACGACCTTTCCTCACCGCCGGCCCTTGAGGGGAAACCGATGCGGGTGGACCTGCGCAACCTTGAAAACCGTGTAGAGCGTTTCTACCGCTATTTCCGCGACACGCTGGAGTTCATAAAGCCCGGTTCCAAGGCCGACCGGTACAAGATGATGGTGATGATCAACTACTCGCTGGAGGGCACAGCCTACGGCGGTACGTACGACAACTTCATCGGTGCACTGTGGGTAGCCCCTAACCGGATACAGGACCAAAAGCTGAATTGCCTGGCTCACGAGCTGGGACACTCGTTCCAATCGCAAATCATGGCCGACAGCGTAGGCGAAGCATGGGGCGGCAGCGGCTTCTTCGAGATGGCGAGCCAGTGGATGTTGTGGCGCGTCAACCCCGACTGGCTGACCGATGAGAACTATCATTTCGAGGCGTTCAAGAAACTCACACACAAGGCATTCCTCCACCTTGACAATATTTACCATTCGCCTTACGTACTCGAGTATTGGGCCGAACGGCGCGGACTGACAGCCATTGGTGAGCTGTTCCGGCAGGGGCGGCGCGGCGAAGACCCGGTGCAGACCTATCAAAGAATGTACGGGGTGAGCCAAGAACGATTCTGTGACGAGATGTTCGACTGCTACCGGCGGTTGGTCAACTTCGATTTCGACCACGCCCGGCCGCAGACCCGCCGCTATGCATGCACGTTCGGCACGCCTACGGACACGCTGGAGGGCGGATGGGAACAACCTGCCGGCCGCATCCCGGAGGCGTACGGATTCAACGCCATTGCCCTTCCTGCAACACCGGAGGTTGCTGTGCAGGTGCGCGGAAAGCAGCTCCGCTATGGCTTGGTGGGCGTAACGACCGACGGCATGTCGGTGTATGGGGCTGCCGGAACCAAGGACGGCGGGAAGGTCTCGCTGAAGGTGCCGCGCGGTAAGACATGGGCGCACGTGTACCTCGTAGTGATGGGAGCACCCGAAAAACATGTACCCTTGCACCGCGGAGGGGGTGACGGAGCAAAATATAATTACCGTTTCCGCGTTATATAACTATTGTTTCCGCGTAAAGTAACCACTCTTTCCGCGTAAATAAACGGGAAGGAGGGCATGCTCCCTCTGCCCCGGATTATAATAGAACCATCAAAATGAAAGATTTTCAACGCTTGATAGCCGGATGGGGCTTGGCCGTTTGGGCCGTTGCTGGCCATGCCCAAGGGACGGCGGACGACTACCGCCGGGCCTACAGTCTGCGCGAGACGTTCGCTGCCCGGCAGGTGAAGGACTGGGCAAATGACGTGACATGGCACGACAGTGTAACCTTTTATTATAACAAAGACACGGCCGAGGGGCAGCGGTTCGTGGTGGGTGATGCCGCCGAAGGCACGCTCACCGCATACAGCACCCGCGACGAGATGAACCGTAGATTGGGCATCGTGCCCCCGCCGCCGCGCCGCGAGGACACCGGAGCGACGCACCGGAAACGCCACTGGATGGAAGTGGACGAGGAGCAGTCGCACCGTGGGGTCACGTCGCCCGACGGGCGGTGGGAAGCCCGCATAGAAGAGTACAACGTGGTATTGTACGGGAAGGGGCATCAGCACAGTCATGGTGGCAGGCAGCTGCACAACGAAAGGCGCATCCTGAGCCAAGACGGGACCATCGGCGACTATTATTCCGACCGACTGTTGTGGTCGCCCGACAGCCGTTATCTTTTCGTCTGTAAGCGCCAGCCCGTGGAAAAGCGGTATGTACACTATGTCGAGGCTGCGCCGGGCCAAGGGCTACAGCCGCGGCTGCACCGGCAAGAGTATGCCAAGCCCGGCGACCGGCTTCCCCAGAAGACCCCCGTCATCTTCGACGTGCAAAGCGGAAAGCGGCTGCAAGCAGCCAACCGCGACTTGTGCGACGAGCAATACTCGCTGGACAACTTCACGTGGAGGCCGGACAGTCGCGAGGTCTTGATGGAATACAACCGGCGCGGACACAAAGTGGTGCGCATCCTTGCGATGAGTGCCGCTACGGGAACGCTGCGCACGGTGGTGGAAGAGACATCGCCCACGTTTGTCAATTACACCCGCTACTTCCGTCACGACTACCGCGACGGGAATAAGCTGATATGGATGAGCGAGCGCGACAACTGGAACCATCTCTACCTCTACGACATTGACAAGGCACGCCCCGTGCGGCAGATTACCAAGGGTGAATGGTGCGTACGCGAGGTGCTAAGGGTTGACGAAGCGCAAGGTACGGTCTATTTCGCCGCGAGCGGGATGAACAAAGGTGAAGACCCCTACCTCGTGCGCTATTACAGTATCGGGACAGATGGCCGCCGGCTGACCTGCCTGACACCGGGCGAAGGAAACCACAAGGCCGTCTTCTCGCCCGGCTACCGCTACCTGATTGACACTTACTCGACGGTCGACCGTGCCCCTGTCACCGAGCTGCGCACAACAGACGGCCGCCTGCTGCGCACGCTGGAGCGCGCCGACATCAGCCGGCTGACGGCTGCGGGATGGCGCGCACCCGAGGTATTCGTGGCCAAGGGGCGCGACGGGGCGACCGACATGTGGGGCATCATCCAGCGTCCCACCACATTCGACCCCTCGCGGAGCTATCCCGTAATCGAATATATCTACGCCGGTCCCGGCAGTGCTTATACCCCGAAAAGCTTCATCCCCTACAACCGCGACATGACATCGCTGGCCGAACTCGGCTTCATCGTGGTGCAGCTCGATGCCATGGGAACCTCGTGGCGCGGGAAACGCTTCGAAGAGGTGTGCCACAAGAACCTTAAGGATGCAGGCTTCCCCGACCGTATCGCATGGATAAAGGCTGCCGCCGCCCGCTATCCCTACATGGACATCAGCAGGGTGGGCATCTTCGGCGCCTCGGCCGGAGGGCAAGAGAGCACCGCCGCCGTACTCTTCCACGGCGACTTCTACACGGCGGCTTACTCGGCCTGCGGTTGTCACGACAACCGGATGGACAAAATCTGGTGGAACGAGCAGTGGATGGGCTATCCCGTAGACAGCAGTTACGTGGCGTGCAGCAACGTGGAGAACGCACACCGGCTGAACCGTCCGCTGATGCTCGTGGTGGGCGAGCTGGACGACAATGTGGATCCTGCGAGCACGATGCAGCTGGCCGGCGCGCTGATCAAGGCCGGTAAGGACTTTGACCTCGTCGTGTTGCCCGGTGTACACCACACGATGGGCGGCGACTATGGCGAACACAAGCGCTACGACTTCTTCGTGCGTCACCTGCTCGGGCTGACGCCGCCGGCCTGGCCCGCCGTGGCGCATGAGCCAGGGAAAGATGTGAAAACGAAATGACCGGTATGAAAACAACCGAACAGACCCGGCGATGCCGGAGAATACCGCTGCTGTTCCTGCTGCTGCTCTTCGCGGCCGCGGCGAAAGCATGGAACGGCGGCGACTACGGCCAGCGTGTCATTACGATGGATGACGGATTGTTGTCGAACACCGTGCGTAACACGGCGCAAGACCGCTATGGCTTTATTTGGATGGGCACCGACAACGGCCTCTGCCGCTACGACGGCATGTCGATACGGTCGTTCCGCATCCCCGGAAACAATGGGGTCGACCAGTATGTGTCGGCCCTTTGTTGTATGCCCGACGGACTGATGGTGGGCACGGCGAGGGGGCTTTATATCTACCATTTCCGCACCGAGGCTTTCCAGCGGGTCGTTCCCGAGATAAACAAGGTGGTGACCCACATCACTTACGACAGGGACGGCAACGTATGGATAGCCACCTTGGGGCAGGGTGCTTACTGTTACACGCCCGGCAACGGCCGGTTCCGCCGCTATCCGATGCCCTCGTCGCAAGGTTTTGTCGACCGGCTGCTGGTGAGCAATGATAATCAGATATGGGCCGTTAACCACATTACGCATCCGTCGGTGACAAGGCTTAACAGGGTACACAACCGTTTCGAGCCCGTGGTGTTCAAGGAAGGGCAGACAGCCCGTACGGTCTCCGCCATGCAGGCGCGCGACGGAACCATTTGGTTCGGCACGTGGGACGACGGGCTGATGAGGCTCGACAGTGAAGGCTCGCTGCAACAGGTACTGCCGCCGCACCAGCTGTCATCGTTCAAGCACATCCACTGCCTCTTCGATTATGCGCCCGACTGCATCCTCGTGGGATGCGACGAGGGCTTGAAGGCTTACAATCCGCAGACGGGGATGGTCAATGAGTTTCCGGCCTCGTTCCCGGCAACCGGCCACTACCGCTTTGTTTATTCCATCACGCGCGACAAGGAGGGCGGCCTGTGGTTAGGCACGTTCTATGGCGGTGTGGGCTACATATCGCCCATGGCGCGGCGCTTTGAGCCCATGGCGGGCAATGTCATCTCGCGGTTCTGCGAGGACGGGCAGGGGCGCGTGTGGATTGGCAGCGACGATGCGGGCTTGCGCTGCTATTCGCCCCGCAGCCACAGCTACGAGGACTATAAGGGGCAGGAGGTATTGGGCAAGCTCAACGTGCATGCCCTCTGTGTCGACGGCAACGATTTGTGGGTGGGTACCTATACCGCCGGTATCTATGTATACAACCTGCTCAACGGGTCTATGCGCCATTATATGCCTTCGGTGGCAAGCGGGCTGAACGATGCCAGCGCTTACACCATCTTCCGCGACAGCAGAAAGCGGATATGGGTGGCCACCATGGCCGGCCTTTGTGTCTACGACCGCGAGCGCGACGTGTTTATAGACAAGATGAAGTGCCCGTCGATTATCATCGACATCGACGAAGACCGCAGCGGCAACCTTTGGATGTCTACGCAGGGCAACGGCCTTTGGAGGCTCGATGCCCGCGGCAGATGGAAACGCTATACCTATGCCCGCGAAGCGGCAGCCCTGAGCGACAACCTGGTAAACTGTGTGACAATCGATGCATCCGGGCATTTGTGGGTGGGCACGCAAAACGGCCTCTGCCGCTACAATTACCGTACCGACGGGTTTGAGAGAATCTCCCTCAGCATACCATGCCAGACGGTATCGAGCATCATCGAGGATCAAGGCGTGCTCTGGCTGGCCGGCGATTGCGGCGTTGTGAAGTATGAACCCGGTACGGGCGTCTGCCGGTTCACGAAGCAAGACGGGCTGGTGTGCGAGCAGTTCCTGCCGAGTGCCGGCATCATGTCGGCCGACGGGCGCATCTACTTCGGCTCTACCCGTGGCTTCAATGTGTTTTCCCCTTACCAGATCAAGATCAACCAGATACCGCCGCCGGTCTTCATTACGTCGTTCAACCTTTTTAACCGCCAGGTGGCGGTGGGCAGCCGGAAATTGCCCGAGGCGCTTTTCTTTGTTCCCGAGGTGGAGCTGTCGTGGAAGGACGGGATGTTCAGCTTCTCCTTCGCTTCGCTCAGCTATTGTTCGCCCGAGAAGAACCAGTATGCCTATAAGCTCGACGGATTTGACAAGGAGTGGAATTACGTGGGAGCCAATAACCGTGCCACCTACACCAATATACCTGCCGGAACATATACCTTCAGGGTGAAGGCCACCAACAACGACGGTGTATGGGGCACCACCGAGGCGCAGCTGAACATCACCGTCCATCCCCCCTTCTGGTGGGGCACGCCTGCCAAGGTGTCCTACCTGTTGCTTGTCATCGCCGCCGTATGGTATTACGTCCACTACCGGTTGCGCAGGGAGCAGGGCCGCCATCGGCGTGAGTTGCAGCAGTTGCGCGACACAAAGGAGAAGGAGGTGCGCGATGCCCGCCTCAGCTTTTTCACGATGATTGCGCACGAGATACGCACCCCCGTTTCGCTCATCATCGGCCCGCTGGAGAAAATAAGGAACAGCAGCCATCCCGACATTGCAGCCGACCTTAACGTGATCGACCGCAATGCCCACCGGTTGCTCGAACTGGTGAACCAGCTGCTCGACTTCAGGAAAGTGGAGCGGAAAGACCTGATCATGAATTTCGCGCCGCAGAATATTTGCGAACTGCTCCGCTCCGTGAGCGAGCGCTTCGCGCCTACTTTCGCACAAGGCGGCAAGCGGTTCACGGTCGACTATCCCGATGCCCGCTTTACGGCCATCATCGACCGTGAAGCCATTATCAAGGTGGTGTCCAATCTGCTCACCAATGCCAATAAATACACGAAAGACGAGGTGCGGCTGCGTTGTGTTGAGGAGCCCGACTGCCAGCATTTCCGCATCGAGGTGACTGATAACGGCGTGGGTATCAAGCCCGAAGACAAAGAGCGGATTTTCATCCCTTTCTACCAGGCGCAGAACAATAAGCCCGGTACAGGCATCGGGCTGAGCATCGTAAAGGACATCGTAACGCTGCACCACGGCACCATCTCTGTCGAATCGTCCATTGACCATGGCTCTGCCTTTACCGTGGTACTGCCGGTGAGCCAGCAGATGGAGGGAGGCGGTAAAGCCCCTGCCGCCGGAGTGCGGGCAGAAGAAATGCCGGATGCGGGGCAGGTGATTATGCCGCAGGAAACCGCCGGACAGGAGGGCGGTCAGGCAGAAGGGATGCCGAAGGCAAAGTCGACGATGCTCGTTGTCGACGACAATGAGGACATCGTGCAGTTCCTGGAACGCAATTTCTCCGATACCTACCATGTAGTGACAGCCGGCGACGGCATCGAGGCCCTCGACTGTATCGGGCGGCTGCAGCATGCCGACGACCGCTGTGCCACGCCGGGCCAGTCGGCGGTGGCCATCATCGTGAGCGATTGGATGATGCCGCGCATGGACGGTCCCGAGTTGTGCCGTCGCATCCGCCAGGACGCCGCCACGAGCCACATACCTTTCGTTATGCTCACGGCCAAGACCGACAGCGAGTCGAAGGTGGAAGGCATGGACGTGGGTGCCGATGCCTATATCGAGAAGCCTTTCAGCCTTAGTTACCTGCAAGCCTGCATCCGCAATATCTTGGAGTTGCGCCGGATGTTGCGCGAGCGTTTCTCTACGCAGCCCCTCGAACCTGTGAGCGGCATTGCCGGCAATGCCGTCGATAATGAGTTTTGCGGGCGCATGATACAGTTGATAGAGGACAACTTCTCCAATCCCGAACTCTCGGTGGTGTTCTTGGCGGATAAGTTGAACATCAGCCGCAGCGGACTGTTCTCCAAGTTAAAGGGGCTGGCCGACCTCACGCCTAATGAGATGATCCAGGTGGTGAGGCTGAAGAAGGCTGCGCAGTTGCTGCGGGAGGGCAACTACCAGGTGGGGCAGGTGTGCTACATGGTGGGCTTCAGCAACCCCTCTTATTTCTCGAAGTGCTTCTATAAGCAGTTCGGCATCCGCCCTGCTGATTTCGTCAAGCAGGGAAGTATGCCGGGAAACCCCGTGAATCCTGCATAATCAGGATTCACGGAGCTTCCCGTTTTTCATTACACTATCCCTCGGCAGAATCGCGGCTTTCAAAAAAATCGTCCTTGGCAGACTTCCCTGCCTGCCGCTTATGCCACCTTTGGCTCACGAAGTGAAGGACCTGCAGATGACAGGGAAGAAATGTTAATCCTTGGTAACCGATTAAACCTTCTCCTTTGCTGGTAAGTCTAAAAAATAATATCAGTTCAAGCGTGGTCTTGGTAGAGACCCAGGCAACCGGAATTGTCTTTGAATTTGCCGAATTAAACTCCACAAAGAAAATTATGAGAGATCATTTCAGATGGTTGCCGAAGAGCCGTTGGTATTATTGATGGCGGTTAATTTTCATGCCAACAAGCTCAAGGCCCGCAAGCTGCAGAACGCCGGATGAACCATAGAAATTATAATTCACAATCGGTTTCGCCGAACTTAGTTTCACAAATCAATATATCGTATGAAAGAGAAAATGTTAATCTTAGTTTTAGCCTTGGCGCTCGTCGCCGTTTGTGTACAATGGGTCAGGGCAAAGCAGTCGGGTGGTGGCGGTGCTGTCGGCAGCGGCGATGTATACACCAGTATCATGACACGCACCAGCGTGCGCAGTTACCAGGACAAACCTGTGGAGAAGGAGAAGGTAGACCGGCTCCTCCATGCCGGCATGGCAGCGCCGTCGGCAGTCAACAGACAGCCCTGGCATTTTGTCGTCGTGACCGAGAGGCCGCTTCTTGCAGCCCTTGCCCAGGCCAATCCCAACGCCGGCATGGCCAAGGACGCTCCCTTGGCCATTGTCGTCTGCGGCGACATGACGAAAGCGCTCGACGGTGAGGGGCGGCAGTTCTGGGTGCAAGACTGCTCGGCGGCAACCGAGAATATCCTCCTTGCCGCCCACGGTATGGGGCTCGGTGCCGTGTGGACGGGCACCTATCCCTCTAAAGGGCGGTGCGAGGCCGTGAGCAAGATTCTCGGTTTGCCGGAGACACTTATCCCCCTGAACACCATCGTCATCGGCTATCCCAAGGAGGTGCAGCAGCCCAAGGACAAGTGGAAGCCGGAGAATGTCTCCTGGAACCGTTTCGGCGGCAAGGAGTAGGACGCTGGCGGCGGCAAGGCGAGGGATAGGGCGAGCTGCCCTAAAGGCAAGCGGTGGGC
>DBRC01000041.1:36972-51540 GCA_002305505.1 Prevotella sp. UBA1378
TGGCGGACAACGGGCAACTATCGGTTTTGATTTTTGGCCATTTTTCTGAGATTTTTGGCCAAAAATCTCAGAAAAATGGCCAAAAATCAAAACGGTGGTATATCCTCCGCCTTGCACTGGCAATGCCACCGCAGTGCAAGGGGATATCGCCGTTAGGATTAACGTGATGTTCTTGCCCCGGACCCAGGTAGTAGTTGTCAAACCGTAACCCTTTTCCTCTCTTCCATTTTACAAGTGCTTATGTAAAAATACCAATTATTAGGTATTGCGCAGTAGCGTGGAAACGGCTAATTTTGCAAAGAATATTCGTATCGGGCAAAATTGATGATGCCACATTAATATATAATATAAAGAATCTGGATGTATGAGAAGGATAATGACGAGGTTTCTGGTAATGATTGTTTCACTGATTCTCCCGGAAACCGTCTCCAGCCAAGTGAAGAGCTTTACTATCCGCGGTTCGGTAACCGACCAAAACGGTAAGGCTGTAGAGCTGGCTACCGTCAGCCTGAACAATGCCATAGCTACCGCTACCGACAACAAAGGGGCGTTCGTATTCCGCAACGTGCCGCAGGGCGACTATACATGGAGGGTGTCGTCCGTGGGCTACGCGGCGGCCTCGGGCACCATGACCGTAGCCACGGGGAAGGAGACGCTCGGGGTGACGCTGCACGAACTGAGCCTCGAACTGCAGGGCGTGGTGGTGACGGCCAAACAGGTGCAGATGGGGTCGAAATCGGTTATCGGCCAAGACGCCATCCGCCATATCCAGCCCAAAAGCATCGGCGACATGCTGCAGCTGGTGCCGGGGAACCTCATCGAGAACCCCGACCTGAACGAACTGGCGCAGGCGCATATCCGGGAAATAGGCACCGACTATGCCAATGCCATGGGAACAGCCGTCGTGGTGGACGGCACACCGCTAAGCAACGAAAGCAACCTGCAGGTGATGGGGGCCAACAAATACGGCACGCTCTCTAACCCCGGCGTTACGGGCATGAGCGCGCAGACGACGGCCGGCCGCGGCACCGACTTGCGCACGGTGAGTGCGGGCAGCGTGGAGTCGGTAGAGGTTATCCGCGGCATTCCCTCCGTGGAATACGGCAACCTGACATCGGGCGTGGTGATGGTGAAGACAAAGTCGGGCAGGACGCCTTACGAGGTGAAAGTGCAGGCCGACGCCAAGTCGAAACTGGTTTATGCCGGAAAGGGGTTCGCCCTGAAAGGCGGCGGAGCCATGAATTACGGCATAGACTGGGCCCAGTCGTGGGGCGACACGCGCAAGCACTACCTCGGCTACGACCGGCTGACGGCAACGGCCGGGTACAGCAACCAGTGGGGGCCGCTGTCGTTCAACGTGCGCGGCTCGTTCTACACCAATGTCAACAATGTGAAGACCGACCCGCAAATGATAGAGCAGCACGCCTATTACAAGAACACCAACACGGGGGGGCGGCTCTCCGTGAACGGGCATTACCGTAACAAGCACTCGTTTATCACGAGTCTCGACTACAACCTGTCGGGACAGTACTCGCATACCCGGGACACGCACAGCAACTGGGTATACAACCCCGACGGCGTGATATCCAATGCGCGCGAGGCCGGCATCCACGAAGCCCTGCTGAAAACCACCGGCTACCAGTCGGAATATGCCATCGACGGCAAGCCCATGAACCTGTACGCCCAGGTGGTGGCCAATAAATACATCCAGCTTTCGGAGAGCAACTACACCACGTTGAAGCTGGGTGCCGAATATACGTATGACGCCAACAAGGGCAAGGGCCTTACCTACGACGAGCAAAACCCGCCGCAAGCCTCCTCGGCCCATACCCTGCGCCCCCGTGCCTACAAGGATATTCCCGCCTTGCGCACTTTCTCGGCCTTCGTCAGCGACCGGCTCCATGCCCGCTTCGGCACCTTCGGGGCACAGCTGGAGGCCGGCGTGCGCATCAGCCGCCTCTTCCTCAACAGCGCGGAGAGCGGCGGCAACAGCGGGTATCTGGTGGCCGAGCCGCGCTTGAACGCAAACATCAGCCTGCTCACGCCCAAGAACAACCGGCTGGTAGACGACCTGTCGCTCACCGGGGGCTACGGCCTGTCGAACAAGATGCCCACCCTGCTGTACCTGTATCCCGACGCAGCTTACTATGACAACGTGAGCCTTTCATGGAACGGCGACGAAACCAGGGGCAAACTGGCGCTGATGACCACCGACGTGGTGACGAACACGATGAACCCCAGCCTGAAACCGGCGAACACCCGTAAATGGGAAATAGGGCTTTCCTTCCGCAAAGGGGCGGCAAGGGGATTCGTAACGTATTTCAACGAGAGCCACAGGAACGAATACGGATTTACCTCCGAACTGCTGTGGCAGAACTATTATGTGTTCAGTATACCATCGGACGGCAGGATGCCGGCTTTCGACCCGCAGACACAAGACGTAACTTACACCGACGCCGCCGGAGCAACGAAAACCGCCGGGAAGACGCTCAATACGCAGATATTCTCATGGGGACGCCCCGCCAACACGACACACACCACCAAGCACGGCATAGAGTACGGCATCGACCTCGGGGAATGGCACCCGCTGCGCACGTCGCTCAGCATCAACGGCGCATGGTTCCACATCAAGCGCAAAGGCGGACAGACCACGCTGGAAACCGTCCACTCCACTTACGACTACGTAGGCATCGCCCCCGCGGGTGAAGGGTCGGTGAGGGACCGCGTAAACACCACATTCCGCTTCATCACCCACATACCTGCCGTAAGAATGATTGTGACAACATCCGTGCAGGCCGTGTGGCACGAGAGCTACCGGAATATCTGGGAGGACGAGAACGGACATCCGCGCTATTACATGGCCCAATGGAGCGACGGCAACCAATACATGTTCGTCGACCCCCTGGGCTATTACGACAAGCAGGGGGAATACCACCCGTGGCAGGCGGCCGACAAGCAGAACGCGAAGCTGAACGTGCTGATGCCACGCAACATGAGCTACTATTACGAACGGAACGTGGTGGGGCCGTGGGCTATGCTCTCGTTCCGCTTGACGAAGGAGCTGGGGAAGACGGGCGAGGTATCCTTCATCGCCAACAACCTCACCAACACCAAGCGTTACCACACCAACCGGCACAGTCTGTCGCGGACACAACTCTATCCGGACATGTATTTCGGTGCCGAATTAAAACTCAAGCTGTAACTGCCGCATCAATGATAACCACATTTAATTATATATAAAAAAAGAGAATCATGAGTAAAAAAACAAAACTGTTTGTGCTGTGCCTGTTGGCCGGCACCATGGCCCCAACGCTCGTCTCCTGCAGCAGCGACGACGACAAAGTGCAGAGCTATCCGCTCACCATCAACTTCACGCCCGGCGACGGACTCACGGCGGCAGACATCAGCAACGTGAAAGTGATCGTCAGCGGCACGGCCGGAAACGATACCGTCACCATGAATACGCTGGCAACAACGACGCTGACCAAGGTACAGGGACAATACAAAATCACCGTTACGGGAAAAGTGACCGACGAGGCGGCTGCCTACGTCAACGGCACGGCCTCCGTCGACCTGTATGCCGAGCAGAGCGTGAACGTAAACCTGTCGAAGCGCATCGAAAGCCCGCTGGTGTTCAAAACCCTCTATACGACGGCCGGCGCGCAGTATTACATGCTCGACGGCTACTTCGAAATAGTCAACAACTCCGACGAGGTGCAGTACCTCGACCAGCTCATCCTCTCTGCTCCTACGGGTAATGCCAAACAAGCCAACGCATGGCAGGCCAACGGCATCACCGACTTATACGAAAGCGGGCAGGGCACCGTCATCGCATTCCCGGGTTCGGGAAAGGACTACCCGCTGCAGCCGGGCGCCTTTGTGGTCATCGCCAACGAGGCGCTCAACCACACACTGGCCTACGGCGACGACGAGAGCAAGCGCGAGGAATACGCCAAGAGCCCGAACCTGATAAATGCCGACTGGGAAATATACCTCAATACGGGCGATGCCGACAACCCCGACGTGCCTAACCTCGAGGTCATCTTCTCTAACAACAAGTACATGAAAGCATTCGGGCTGGGCGTAATGGGGCGCTCGTATATCCTTGCCAAACTGCCTGAGGGGACATCGCCCAAGGCTTTTGCGGCAAACGAAAGCAACATACAAACCACCCCGGGCACCAGCTCGTCGATGACATATCTGATGATACCGGCCAAATACGTGCTTGACGCCGTGGACCTCTATAACCCGAACACCGAAACGGCCGACCATTACCCCACGTTCTTGCCGAAGGACGACGCTACCGGCGTGCATTGCTCGGGCAGTTACCAAGGCAAGTGCGTACGCCGGAAGGTGAGCAAGATAGAGAACGGGCGCGTGTACTATCAGGACACCAACAATTCTTCTGCCGATTTCAAGAACAACCAGGACAACACGCCCCGCTTTGTTCCTACGGCTGTTGATTGACTTTTTGGGTTAACAAAAAAATGAAACATTTTGTTTTGACAATACTGTACCTGTCGGCATTCAGCGCCGCAACGGGCCAGACATGGCAGGAAACCGACATCAACTCCACCGCGAACATACGCTACCGGAGCAGTAACCCGGCGCGCCTGTCGTATAACGCCCTGCACAGCTTCTCGGCGGCTGTAATCGATTACCAGCTGCAAAGCGGCGGGTTCCATGATGCCGCACAGTCGGGCAGCGCAAGAAACCTGAATGTAACCGTGGGCGGTTTGCACCGCGTAGGGAAGGTCGACTTGTCAGGACACATCAGCTATCACAACACCAAGGAGGAGAACCACAGGTGGAACAGCACGCTGTGGCTCCATCCTTACAATGATTTCATCCTCTGCGATTCGGTCGCCAGCGATGTTACCACGGAGTCGTTCGACATGCACGCTGCCGCGTCGTGGCGACTGTCTGAGGCACTGAAGGCCGCACTCGGGATAGGGCTGAAGGTGGGCAGCCGAAGCGACCAGACCGACCCGCGCCCCAAGACCAACACGTCGGTGATTCCCATCAGTGCCGGCATCGACTATACATTGGGAAGGGCATGGGCTGTGGGCATCTCGGCCGGGATACAGCTCTACCGCTCGGACATCAGCTACACCAGTATCGACCCCCAGAAAGACCGTGTCTACTTCATCATGAAAGGCATGGGCGATTACTACAAGCGCTCCGTGAGCAGCGACGGGAGCTATAGCCGCGACTACAAAGGCAACACATGGAACGCCGCCCTGCAAGCTGTATGGACAGGCTCTTCCGCGCAAGACTTTATGGAGCTGAGCTATGCCTCGGGATATGAAGATGCCGAGGACGGCGGTTCGGCGTATACCTTCAAGGGGGGCGATTACGGACAGCAAACCGTTGCTTTCACCAACCGCCTGAAGGTGGAAAGGGGGCGCAGCCTGCACGATGTCTCCATCGGTGCACGCTTCTTGACCGGCAAGGGGACATGGTACGAACAGAAACGCCAAGTAGACACCGAGCACGCCAACCGCGTGTACTATGAGGTGCTGAGCAAAAACCGTATCCAGGATTTATCTTCGCTGCACCTTTCGGCGGCTTACCGCTACACGAACTACCGGAAGGACATCAACAGCGACAGGCTGTACGCCGAACTGCGCGCAGACTTCAACAATACCGTGCGCAAGCATTACCTGGGCTCGTCATCGCCTGAACAGGAGGCTGCAACGCTCGACGTGGGCGCTGCCGTCGGGAAGGTGTTCAGGATAAAGCAGGCGACGATTCTTACCCAGCTGGGCGGCGGCTGCAAACTGCCGCTTGCAAAGAAGTACGCCAGTGCCTCCAACGTCGCGGCCGAAGGCGACATCACGGGCATCTATACGGCCCGCCAATTCGAATACGCAACGGCGGCACAGGCTTACTTCGGCATGTTGGCCGATGCCAGCATACCGGTGGGCGGCAATCTTCGGGGCGGCATGTTCGTCAAGGCATCCGGCCTGTTCTATGCAGGCAACGGGGAGTTTTGGCAGGGGTACAGCGGAAAGTCGCTCACGAAAGCGGCCACCGGGTTCTACCTTCTTTTCTGACGTTCAATCCATCTACAGACAATATGACAACACCCCACTCACTTTTGCGGGCACTGCTCCTGACACTGCTGCTCACCGCTGCACTGACGCCGGCGGCGGGCAAGGCACGCCGCGGACTGGCCGTCGTCATCGACCCTGTCAGCCGGCAGCAGGCTGCCGCTGAACTGCAGGCATACATACAGGCACTCGAAGAGGTGCAACGGTTTAAGGTATACACCGTCGTCGACCGGTGGGGCGTGCCCGACTCCATCCGCCGGGAGCTTATCCGCTTGCATCAACTGAAAAGAAACCCCATCGTGGGAGTCGTGCTCATCGGCGACATCCCGGTGGCGATGGTGCGCGACGCACAGCACCTTTGCAGTGCTTTCAAAATGAGCCAGGAACAGCCGTGGCGAGAATCGTCGGTACCTACCGACCGCTTCTACGACGATTTCGGACTGCAGTACGAGTTCCTGAAACGCGACTCTACGGCTCCTTACTTCTATTATTCGCTGAAAGCGGAAGGCAACCAGCAGATACGGCCTGCGCTCTTCAGCGGACGCATACGCCCGACGGATGCCGGCGGCACGTCGCGCTACGGAAAGCTGCGGGCTTACCTGGCCAAGGCTGCCGAGGCGAAACGCCGGCCGGAGCCGGTGAAGGCGGTCTTCGTGTTTACCGGCAGCGGCAGCTTGTCGGAATCGAAAAGGGCCCACATCGACGAACTGTACGCCATGCGCGAACATTTCCCGTCATTAGCCGGCAGTACCGGTGCGTACAGCTACATGGACTATTCGGATGAGCCCTACATCAAGCAGCGGTTGATGAACGAGATGATGCGCCCCGACTTGAGTATCGGGCTGATGCACCATCACGGCGATGCCGGAACGCAATACCTCAGCTCGTACCCGAAGCCTTCGGATGCCCGCGAGGCCAAGGAGTACCTGCTGCACTGCTACGGCGAACGACTGCGGCGGGCGCACAGGTACAAAGAGCGGATAGACAGCGTGAAGGAGGTGCTCTGCCGGCGCGACGGCATCCCTGCCGGCTGGCTCGACCCGATGACGGAGCATGAGCTCGACCTCCAGGATTCTGCCGCGGACAGCCGCATGAACCTTACACTGCCCGACTTCGCACGCTGGGGATACCGCCCCAACTGCCGGTTGGCAATTTACGATGCCTGCTACAACGGCTCGTTCCACCGCGACGACTGTATCGCCAATGAATACATCTTCCAGCCGGGCAAGACCATCGCCGGCATCGGGGCAACCGTAAACGTGCTGCAGGACAAATGGCCCGACCGCTATTTGGGACTGATGGCACAGGGGATGATGGCCGGCTATCTGAACATGTACAACATCGACCTCGAAACGCATGTCATCGGCGACCCCACTTTTGCCTTCGCTCCGGAACCCGGCAGCATCGACATCAACGGGCTCCTCGCCACGGCTAAGCCGAACGACTGGCTGCGGCTACTGGAAACGAATCCTCACCCGGATGTGCAGGCGATGGCCATCGGCCAACTGAAAGACAGCAGGCTGCTGAGCGACGCCAGACTGGAGGGCCTGTTACGGCGGTCGGCCAGCGCACAAGTGCGCCTGCAGGCTTTCGTCACCCTTAGGGACCGTAACGGCGCAGGCCTTGCGGACGTCATCCGCATCGCTGCTTCCGACAACTTCGAACTGACACAGCGCTTTGCGGTGAACGCCTTGACGAAATGCGGGGACCCGCAGCTGATACCAACGCTGGCCCAGCTGCTCACTGCCCCCAACACTTCGGCACGGGTGGCTTTCAATGCAATGCAAGCGGTGCAATTCTTCCCTGAAGGCGAGTTGATAGCTGCCGTAAACCGCTGTATCGACGACAGGGCGCCGTATGTAGTAGCGCCCGACAGCTACCGGAAGCAACTGCTGGAAGAGATAAGCAAATATGCCGGGAGGTGGACCGGCAGCATAGGGCAGCTCTGCCGCGGCGAACTGTCTCCGCGAAAGGCGTCGGCGCAGGCTGGCTTCATGAAGATTTACCTGCCGCCATGGATGGCCGGACAGGTGGCTGCTTACACGGAGCAATGCGGGGACACGGCATTGCAGCGGCAGCTGCTCCAGGCGCTGGGATGGCACAGGCTGGCTTACCGCCATGCCGACATCAGGGAAACGGCCAGGCGCATGAGCGGCAATCCCTGTCTGCCCGGAGAAGTGAGGCGCGAAGCCTTGAAAACATGGAAAAGAATCAAATAAGCAAAAAACAAAACATGAAGAGATTTATTATCACCACACTGATAGGGGCAGCAATGTCTTTGCAGGCCAACGCACGCAACGGCTTTGCCATCGTTGTCGACCCGGAGAGCTACAGGGAGGCAAGAACAGAAATCGAGGCCTATGCACAGGCCATCGAACAGGTGAACGACTGGAAGGTGTTCACCGTCGTCGACCAATGGGGCGTGCCCGATTCCATCCGGGCCCGGCTCATCAGTCTGTACCACCAGAAGCAAACACCGCTCGTGGGCTGCGTGCTGGTGGGCGACATCCCCATACCGATGATACGCGACGGGCAACACATGACAAGCGCTTTCAAGATGGACCAGGGAAACGACCGGAAACAATCGTCGGTACCCAGCGACCGCTTTTACGATGATTTCGGACTGCAATTCAAGTTCATCGACAAAGACCAAGGAGCTCCTTATTACTATTACTCCGTGATGCCCGGAAGCCAGCAGCGCATCCGCCCCAACCTTTTCAGCGGGCGCATCCGCCCCACAGACGCCGGCGGCACTTCGCGCTATGACAAGCTGCGCTCGTTCCTGCGTAAGGCGACGGCCGGGAAAATGCGCAAGCGCCAGCTGCAACAGCTGTTCTACTTCAGCGGCCACGGTTATATCTCGGAATCGAAAATGGCACGCATCGACGAGAAAGCGTCTTATTTCGAACACTTCCCCGCCCTGAAAGGCCGCACCAACACCATCGGTTACATGGACCATACCGACCAGAACCCGATTAAGGAACGCCTGATGAACGAGCTGATGCGCACCGACCTCGACCTTGCCATCCTGCACCATCACGGCTATTGGAACACCGAATACCTGAACGGAACCAACCGCCCGTACACTGTCAGGGCAGCCAAGGAGTACATCATCAGCAACCTCCGCAAGCACATCTACGAGGCCAAGCAGCGGGGAAAGAACTACGACTCGCTCAGGGTTGTACTGCTGAAGAAATTCGACGTGCCCGCGACATGGGTTGCCGACGCACTGAGCGACTCGCTCGCGCGGCTCGACTCCATAGCCGATGCTGCGGCCGACTTGCATTTGGAAGACTTCGGCATTTACGGCTACCGCCCCAATGTGCCCGTGGTGATTATCGACGCTTGCTTCTGCGGCTCGTTCCACCGCGACAACTGTATCGCCAACGAGTATATCTTCCAGCCGGGAGGTACCGTAGCTGTCGTGGCTAACAGCGTAAATGCCTTACAGGATAAATGGAGCGACCGCTTTATCGGACTCATCGCCGAGGGAGGCTGTGTCGGCGACTTGGTGAAGTACGCCGGCTACCTTGAATCCCACGTCATCGGCGACCCGACATTCGGCTATGCCCCGCAGACTGAGGCCGTCGACCTGCACAGCATGGCGGTGAAGAAAAAACCGGCCAACTGGCGGCGCCTGCTAAAGAGCGGAACCCCCGACCAGCAAGCTATGGCCATCGAACAGCTGTACAGGCTGGAATCCATCACGTCGGAGGAACTGCTCGGCATCTATGAAACGTCTCCTTACGGCATCGTCCGCCTGCAGGCACTGCTCACCATCGCCAATTACAGGGACGCCCATTTCATAAAAGCCGTGGAGCTGGCTTCGCAAGACGGCTACGAACTGGCCCAGCGCACCGCCATCAAACTGATGGCGCAAAGCGGCGACAAACGGCTCATCCCTGCACTCATCAAACTTGCCATCACCAACAACACCAGCGACCGGTGCAACTTCAACGTGACGGCGGCGCTCTGCTGTTATCCGAAAGACGAACTGCAGGCCGAGTTCGCACGGCAGTATGATGGCCCTTCCGTCCAATATATCAGGAAAGACTCCGTGCGCAGTGTCATCCTGAATGCCATCGTACGCAGTGCCGACCGGCTGGCGGTTGACATCGACTCGCTCCCCAGCCCGGAGACAACGGCCAAGCAACGCCGTTTCACCATCCGCGCGCTGCGCAACACGATGGTGCATTACAAGATACCCGCGCTGCTCGATTACCTGAAGCACTGCGGCAACGAGGAGATACAGGTAATGCTGCTCGAATGCCTGGGCTGGCATCCGTATTCGTATCAAGCCCCAGCCATTGCCGGCACGGCCCTTGAAATATCCGGCGACACAGCCTATCCGCAGGCCGTACGCGACGAAGCATTGAAGACATACAACCGTATCCATGCCAAGTAGAAAGTTTCTTCTCTTCGTTTTGGGCGCTGTCTTCTCTTTCGGGGAGGCAAGCGCCCAAACAGTTAGCCGCAAACGGTACCCGGCTCCCAGGCCGACACCACAGGTGGAGGCCATACGCCGGCAGCGTACGAAGTTCGTACCGCAGAAAAGTACATACTATCCGCTACCGGCGTCGGTGGACAATTCCACCAGCATCTACTTCCCGCCGGTTATCAACCAAATGGGCGGCTCATGTGCCCAAGCGGCAGGCATTGGTTATCTGTTCACCTACGAAATCAACCGCCTGCTCGACCGTAACGCACAGGCCTCGGCCGACAACCAGTTCAGCTATCTGTTCGCTTGGAACCTGCTCAACGACGGTGAGGACCAAGGGGGATTTGTAAGTCAAGGGCTGCAACTGGCCAAGCAATACGGCATGATGACCCTGAAAGACTACGGCACATCGGGCAACTACCAGTTCCGTTGGGCAAGCGGCTACGGCAAATACCTGAACGCCATGCGGTACCGGGCAGAGAACATCCTCATTTATGATGACAGCATACCGCTGATGAAGCGCTATCTTTATGACGCCGGGAACGGAAGCCCCACGGGAGGCATCATGGCCTTCTCGGGCATGGCCGGCTCGTGGACCATCAACGACCGGTACGACGGGCCGTCGGCGACGGGATACCGTTCCCTGCTCACACAGCTGGCTACCGACGGGTCGCACGCCATGACCATCGTGGGGTACGACGACTTGGTAACCTATACAGACGAGAAGGGAAAGCAGCACAAGGGGGCTTTCATCGTGGTGAACTCGTGGGGCACTTACGCGCACGACAACGGACGCTTCTACCTGCCGTACGACTTCTTCCGCGACCCGGCTGTGGCCAACGGCCAACTGAGCAACACGGTAGAAGGCGTGACGGTGGCCACATACGAGCCGAAAGTGGTATGCAAGCTCACCGTCGACTATTCTTCGCGCAACGACCTGTCGTTCGGCGTGGGGTTTTCAGGGAATCCCGGGGCAACGGTGCCCCGCCAGTTTTATTACAGTGCCGCTTTCGACCATCAGGGGGGCGACTATCCCATGCAGGGGCAGTACCTCGACGGGACAATAGAACTGGCTTTCGACATCACCGGGCATTTGGATGCACAGCGGACACCCGTCGATGCGAAGCGCTACTTCCTGAACGTGGTGCGGGGGTTCCGCGGGCAGTCAAAAGGCGAAGGCCGGCTGCTGGCCTTCTCGGTCATCGACTACAGGGGCGCGGCCCCCGTGGAATACGAATGCCGCAACCAGCTGCCATCGGTACTGAAAGACGGCGACAATATATTCGCCGTAGATGTAGCACCGCCCTACCGCCTGTCGGTATCGCCTTACCGCTACACGGATGATGCCGGCAATGCCACGGGCGAAACATTCCTGATACGCACCGCAGAGGGCCATCATGCAAAAATAAAGCTGTCGGACATCGATACGGCCAATCAGAAAATAAGCATCAGATATAAAGTAAAAGAATGATTCGGATGAGAAAGAACACAACAGCCATCTATGCCCTGTCGCTCGTGATCACGGCCGTCATGGCAGCATGCAGCAGCGAAAGCCCCTCGTCGGGCATCATCAGCGAAGGGGTTGCCATCATACCGCACGTGCCCGGCCACTGGACTTACTTCTCGCTCACCCGCGGAACTACGGTAGGGCAGTGCAGCCTGAGGGACACAGTTGCACAGGCACAATGGAAGCAACGCACCGACTGGGACATCGCCATCTGCAACGGCATGCTGCGCACGAACAGCGGAGCATCGGGTATAGGCCAGGGCGGCATCTACCGCGTAGAGGGGGAATACGGCGACATAGAAGAGCTGGCAGCCCCCCGATATTCCACCGATAAAGATTCTCTCGCCCTGTAGGGCCGGTGCCTGTCAGTCACATCGCCGCCGCCCCCTCCCCACCAGTCAAAAAACGCCCTGTTACATAATGATTTATGCAAAAAGATGCGTTTTCTCGGCGCACCTGCATAACCCTGTGTTTGGAAAGGGCGCGGATTCAACAAGCAAGTGCATATTTAGCTTATTTTCTGTATAAAGCATTCTTTTTACGGTTGAGCTTGCATTTAATCCAAATCGTACAAGCACCTTGTAGTCCTGCTACAAGGTGCTTGTAACGATGCTACAAGATGCTTGTACGATTTCAATAAGGAAAATGGTCAACCGTAAAGAAGAGTGCTTTATACAGAAAATAAGCTAAATATGCACTTGCTATTGGAATCTACCCGCGACCGCAATGCACTTTTAGCATTTGAGGACAGGGATTCCCAATCTTTTTGTGTAATTTTGCAACTGCATTCAGCAAAGAGTGCAAAGACATATTGCTCAATAGACTTCTAATCACCACCAAGAACCAAAGAGCAATTACACATTATTGGGTGCCAGCCACAAGGCACAGGCATTCCCATATATGTGTAAGGGTTGTGGTGACCAAGAAGTCGTATGGCGAAAGTCTGCGCCTCTTCTATTGATAACTATAAAAAACAAAAAATATGAACAAGAGAACATTAGTGGCGATTTCGTTTGTCCTCACAACAGCGATTGGACAGGCACAGACAGAAAATCCGCGTGGCATCTACAAGATGATGACGCTTACGGGCAAACAGGGAGAAATCAAGGCCCCATTCGACCAGTACAAGATCTGTACCGACAGCGTGACGCTCATGCTGTTAATGCGGGATATGGCTTTTTCCATAGGCGATAACGACCACAAGGTGTTTGACTATACAGGCGAACAGCCGAAAGATGAGAACGACAAGCGTACGCTCATCTACGACAGCGGTGCTGATGGATTTACCCTGAAATGGTGGAGCACGAACAAAGGCCATCTATATTATCCCGACAATGGCTGGTGCATCGAAAAATACTGGGCTAATCAATACTCCAGGGGCGCACAGATGGCTTTCGATGCGCTGACAGCTGTTCCTACGCTAGACAAGGAGAACCCGCTGCTCGGCACATGGCGCATACTTGGCGATGTGGACGAACTTCACGATCTGAAGAAAGCCTTGCCGAAAATGCTTGAGAATTATGAGTCGAGCAAGTATTATAACTCTTTCTATGTGTTCACTCCCAAGAGCTTTGCCGTTGTCGTGCGTTTGAATGGTGGTGCGGCTAATTCTGTTGAGTACGACGGAAAGAAAGCCTATAAGCTGAATAACAAGACTACGTCCCGCGTCATCTGGCTCACAAAAGACCGCATCGCTGTTGAAGAGAAGATAGACTACCGCACAGACTACAAGATACTGGAGCGCGTTAACGATGGACAGACCATGCTGAGCTGCATCGCCAGCCGCTATGTTTCAGGAAGTCGTAGATAGAAGTGCCATGGAAGAAATCATCATAAAGCGTCCTGTCCTTGGCTTGTCCAGTTTCCTATAGCAAACTCCTGGCTACTTGCTGTTGTTTCCCTGTCATTGTCCTAATTGATATTAGCAGAATCGAAGTAAGAAAGTTGCCACTGCCCCTTTTTATGCTCGGCTTTATGGGCAGCATCTTCCTCCTGTATATGGTCATAAAGAAAATACTGATGATTCCTAAACGTACTTATCTGACGATAACCGACGACCGTATCATTGTCCATGATAAGCGCGGACAATGGGAAGAACGTTTCGACAAAGTAGATTCTTTTGAACAGTTCAGCAAATCAAGAGGCTGAAATAAGAAAGGGGGTGTGTCAAAATTGACACACCCTCATGACTTTATAGGGAAGTGTGCAAAGTCTTTTGAGAAATGCACGTAGGTGTGATGGTCAACGAAACTACTTGCGATGGCCAATGCACCTATATGAAACATCCAACGCAAGTACTTGCGTTTTATAACGAGGTATAGTCTCATTGGCCGATGAGGTATAGTCTCGATGCCAAGTGAGGTATATACTCATTGAACAAGTCTCCTGTATTTTACGTGTAAAACCATCCTCAACGCTTGGATTTGGGGCGCAATGATGTATTTGTATAGTTAATATTTCTTAATATCTTGCGCATTTGTATCGTTAGTGAGCAAAAATGGGCTATTTTACATTTTATTACAATTGGTTCTTCGTATTACTACTTTGGGTTTACTAATTAATAGCAAGCG
>DBRC01000051.1 GCA_002305505.1 Prevotella sp. UBA1378
AGTAAACATCGTGTTATCTCCAATACCAAAGTATCTATTTACGAAAGAGTATAGGAAAAAGATACTTTGGTATTGGAGATAACACGATGTTTACTATTCTCCCCATAAAGTCACCAAACCGCATGTCTGAAAGCCAAAGGCAATAGTGCACAGCATTCAGAAAATATTCAAATTTATTACTATTCATCACTTATATCTCGTTATATAATATCATCAGCTAAAGCAATAAAATGCACCACATGACACCAATACTTAAAAGAGCTACGACTACAGCCCCAACACAGAACGCAATAGTTATTCTTTTCCATTTCTTGTGCCACTGCTCATCCTCTTTCTCAAACTGCTTGAAGTATTTCAGATAGCGGTCGTTGGTAAAGACGGCCTTATAAGCAGGGATGTAGCATAGTCCGATGGGAATTGCCGATATGAATATAATTACAAGATAATGCAGATTTCCCAAAAACTTATATGCAAAACCAAGAAGGATAAACGACAAAAAACCTGGATAGCAGGAATAGAAATAGCCAAACCAATGGTTAGCCCATCCGATGTGATATCCTGTTTCTTTATCATAAAAGAATTTGTCTATATCTTTTTGCTGTTTTGACAGGCGCTCATAATACTTTTTCCTATACTCTTTCGTAAATAGATACTTTGGTATTGGAGATAATACGATGTTTACTATTCTCCCCATAGAGTCACCAAACCGCATGTCTGAAAGCCAAAGGCAATAGTGCACAGCATTCAGAAAATATTCAAATCTACTACTATTCATCACTTGTCCGATTCTTCTACCACTCATTTTTAGGGAGATATTTTCTGTAAAATTATAAAAAATATTCAAAAACAGATTAATAATTCTGGAGTTTTTTGTTTTTATACACTTACTATAAGCCATTGTTTATCGAAAAACGACTGATTTCTCTGCGGAGAGCATGTGGGAAATGTATGAAGCCATAAGGGCTATGTGAAAATTTCGCCGATATACGTAAAGCGTTAATGTATGTTTAAATATTGTGCGCATTTAGCATGTTCTAAGCAAAAAGCGGTATTTTTGGATGCAACTATTAAAGAACAGAACGAATGAAACTGATTTCATGGAACGTAAACGGCCTACGCGCATGCGAGGGCAAGGGATTTAGCGAGATATTCAAGCAACTGGACGCCGACTTTTTCTGCCTGCAAGAAACGAAGATGCAGGCCGGACAGCTCGACTTGCAATTCGACGGCTACCGCTCGTACTGGAACTATGCCGAGAAAAAAGGCTACGCGGGCACGGCCATCTATACGCGCCACGAGCCGCTGAGCGTGGCTTACGGCATAGGCATCGAGGAACACGACCACGAGGGGCGCGTAATAACACTGGAAATGCCCGAGTTCTATCTTGTGACTGTATACACGCCCAACTCGCAAGACGGCCTGAAGCGCCTCGACTACCGGATGCGCTGGGAAGACGACTTCCTGGCATACATCAAGCAGCTGGATGAAAAGAAACCGGTCGTCATCTGCGGCGACCTGAATGTGGCACACGAGGAAATAGACCTGAAAAACCCGAAGACGAACCGGAAGAACGCAGGGTTCACCGACGAGGAACGCGCGAAATTCTCTACCTTATTAAATAGCGGGTTCACCGACACGTTCCGCCACCTGTACCCGGAGCAGGTTACTTACTCGTGGTGGTCGTACCGGTTCAGTGCCCGCGAAAAGAACGCCGGTTGGCGTATCGACTATTTCGTAACTTCCAGGCGCCTGGACGGCCGCATAAAGGATGCAAAGATTCATACGGAAATCATGGGCAGCGACCATTGCCCCGTAGAGCTGGAACTCTGACATAAACTGCTGCGAAGAAATACTGCGGAGCGATACGCTGAACGTTTCGCACCGTTCATTGAAAAACTTTGGCCGCCTGCAGGGCGATACTTACTTTTGCATATCGAACCAAGAACAAACGATATGAAGAAGTTAATGTATCTCGCAATGCTCTCCGCGTCCATCTCCGCAATCACTGCATGTACCTCGGGCAGTGGTTATGAAGACATGTTTCAAAACCATATTGACACCGGCGGCGCTTCCGGCTCAACCACAACGGGCCAGCAGGCAAGCATCGGCGACCTGACGTCGTTCGACGTTACTGTCAACAGGGCTGCGCTGGCCGAATACGAGAACGTGCCAACCGGCGATGAAGACTATCTGGAGTATGCCGACAACGACTTCAGTTCGACAGTGACCATCGCCTACGACGGCGACAATGCCACCGTAAGCACGGCCGACGGTGTGAACATAACGAAAAGTGGCGGGCATGTGACTGTAAACTCTACGGCCAAGGGAATAAAATATATAGTCAGCGGAACCACTTCGAACGGCTCGTTGAAGCTGTACAGCGACAAGAAATACGAACTGGTGCTCAACGGGGCAGACATCACCAATCCCGACAGCTCAGCCATCAACCTGCAAAGCAAGAAGCGCGCCTACATCGTGCTGGCCGACGGGACAGTGAACAAGCTGACCGACGGGACAAGCTATAAGAACACCGGCAGCGAGGACATGAAAGGGACGCTCTTCGCCGAAGGCAAGTTGTTATTCAGCGGGAGTGGTTCGCTCGAGGTGTATGCCAACGCCAAAAACGGCATCGCAAGCGACGACTATATCCTTATCCGCCCCAATACCAATATCTATGTAAAGGCGACAGCCAGCAATGGCATCAAGAGCAACGACGGCATCGCCATCAGGGGCGGCGTGGTAAATATCGAGGTATCGGGCACTGCCGCTAAAGGCATCAAGACCGATACGGAGGTGGCCATCACCGGAGGCCGCACCACCATCATCGCTACCGGCGGTGGCGAATATGACACCGAAGACCAGGAAAGCAAGGCGTGTGCAGGCATTAAGGACAGTACCTTCACGATGGCCGGCGGGCAACTGTTCATCAAGAGCACCGGCGCCGGAGGTAAGGGCATCAGCAGCAACCTGTACACCGGTATAGCCGACGGCGAAATCTATATCATCACCACGGGCAAACAATACTCATCGAACCGCGACACCTCGTCGCCGAAAGGTATCAAGTGCGACGGGGACATCAACATCGACGGCGGCAGCGTGATGGTACGCGCCACGGGCGGTGAAGGCAGCGAAGGCATAGAGAGCAAAAAGGCACTGACCGTCAACTCGGGAGCCGTACAAGTGTATGCCTACGACGACGCCATTAATGCGGGCAAGAACATCACCATCAACGGAGGGAACGTGTTTACTTACGCCTCTAACAATGACGGCATCGACTCCAACGGCACGCTGGCCATCAACGGCGGCATCGTAATAGCCAACGGGACAACACAGCCCGAAGAGGGGTTCGACTGCGACAACAACACCTTCACCGTCACGGGAGGAACGCTGATAGGCATCGGCGGCACCTCATCGACACCGAGCAGCTCTACTTGTAAGCAACCGGTGGTGCTCACCAGCGGCAGTTCGCTCGCAGCCAACACCTGCATTACGCTCTACGACAGCAACGGCAGCAGCATCATTACCTATAAGGTGCCACGTGCCTATCAGCAATACACGCTCCTACTGTCGGCTGCCGGCATGAAACAGGGCAGCAGCTATACGCTGGCAACAGGGACAAGCGTGAACGGCGGGACGGAATTCAACGGATACTTCTACGGCAGCGGCCTGGACGTGAGCGGCGGAACAACGGCAGCCAGCCTCACCCTCAGCTCGGTGGTAACGTCGGGCGGCAACACCGGCAACATGGGAGGCAATGCCTGGGGGCGGCCATTCTGACAAAAGTTTTTTCAAACACCATAATATCAAAACAAATGAACATGAAAAAAACAATTTTACTTACGATGCTTCCGCTGCTCATGCAGGAAGTAAAGGCTGCCGACTATCAGTACCTCGTGATTACGACATCCGACGGTACCGAACGGGCACTCACAGCAAGCGGACTGACCATCGCCTTCAGCAATGGCAACCTGGTGGCCACGTCATCGTCGGCGACAGTAGCAACCATCGCACTGGCTGACTTGGCGTCCATGCACTTCTCGAATACCGATACCGGCATTGAAAGCACGCAGGCAGACGACACCAACCAAATCAGCGTGGCAGACGGCGTGTTGAGCGTGACCGCCCCTAAAGGCACAAAGGTCAGGATCGCCAATATAGCCGGCATGTTGCTCGGCGAGTACACTAAGGCCGGACAGGGCACGGAGGTGGTAGGCAACCGGCTCGGCCAAGGCATCTATCTTATCAACGTAAACAGCAAATCTTATAAAATCTTCGTCAAATGAACAAGTCTTTACTTCTCATCACCGCTGCACTGACAACGCTATCGACTGCAGCGCAGACCATGAATGTGCGCCAAGGCAACGTGACCTACGGGTTCCCCGCCACACAGGCCGGGACGATGGCATACTCGAACAGCGGCCAGCAGCTCACCATCCTCGACAAGACTTTCAACACCAGCGAGATTGAGGAAATGTATGTCGACGAAACTTCTGTCGCCGACAATGCCGTGAATATCGTATACAGCGGCACATCGGCCAGTGTATACGTGGCCGGAAACATAGCCAAGTATATTACAACGGCTGTCAACGGTGCAAATGTAGCCATACTGCAGGGCAACGACGTGACCGAAGAAATCACTTACACGCTGTCGGGCACCTCGGCCAACGGCTCGTTCTACATGGACGGCGAACTGAAAGCCACCGTCGTGCTCAGCAACCTGACGCTGACCAGCACGGACAGCGCAGCCATCAACATCCGCAACGGCAAGCGCATCGCCATCGAACTGGACGGCACGTCCACACTGGCCGACGCAGCCTCGGGCAACCAGAAAGCCTGTATGATGGTGAACGGCCACAGCGAACTGACCGGCGACGGGACACTGAACATCACCGGCAACCTGAAACATGCCTTCTGGGGAGACGAATATGTGCTGATGAAGAAAAAGATGACCGGCACGGTAAACATCCTCGGTGCCGTGAAAGACGGCATGAACGTCAACCAGTACTTCGAACAGAAAGGCGGCATCATCAACATCAGCGGAGTGGGCGACGACGGAATCCAAGTATCGAAGACCGACGACGACACCGATGAACAGAATGGAGAAGCTCTCATTTCGGGAGGGACGATGAACATCGCCGTGACGGCTGCGGCATCGAAAGGCATCAATGCCGAAGGCAACATCATTATCAGCGACGGCACCCAGACAATCACGACTACCGGCAACGGCACTTACGACAGCGACGACATGGATACCAAGGCATGCGCCTGTATCAAGAGCGACGCCAACATTATCATCAGCGGCGGAACAATGACGCTGAGCAGTACCGGAAGCGGAGGAAAGGGCATCAACTGCGACTCGACACTGACCGTCAGCGGTGGGACCATCAACGCGAAAACCTCGGGCAACAGGTATTATTACGGCAGTTCACTCCACTCGTCGCCCAAGGGCATCAAAAGCGACGGGAACATGACCATCAGCGGCGGTGAAGTGACCGTGAAGCTCAGCGGGACGGGCGACGGCTGCGAGGGCATCGAGAGCAAAGCGCAAATTACCGTCAACGGCGGATATGTGTACTCTTACAGCTACGACGACGCCATCAACAGTGCGTATGAGTTCATCATCAACGGCGGATACGTATTCGCCCGCGGAACCAACAACGACGGTATCGACGCCAACAAGAACATTTACATCAACGGCGGAAATGTAATTGCAGTAGGCACATCGCAGCCCGAGAATGCCATCGACGCCGCCGAGGGCTACAACATCTACATCAACGGCGGAAACGTGTTCGGCATCGGCGGTTCCACCGCTGCCACCGCCTCTTCGTCAAAACAGGGCAGCATTGCATTCACGTCATCCGTCAGCGGGAAGAAGCTCGGGCTGTTCGACCCGGACGGCAACGGGCTGATGTACATCGAAGTGCCGGCTACCAGTTGCACATCCGTGTATATGACGGCCAACGGGATGACGGCCAACAGCAAATACACCGTAAAGAGCGGTGTAACCGTAAGCGGCGGCGAAACCTGGAACGGCATCAATACCACCGGCACCATCAGCGGAGGCAGCAGCCTCACTACCGCAACAGCAGCGGCGCAAGTGGGCAGCAGCATGGGCGGAGGAGGGCGCCCCAGATGAATATTCCGCGGAAACGATACCGGCAGATATAATAAACCAGGAAAAATACGTTTATAAAGATAGGAGAAAAACGTATGTGGATGAAACATCAGTCGAAAATCGAGAACATCACCTATGGGGCAATGTGGGGATTGCTCTTCATTGCCCCCGTCATGTCGCTGTACATACGGACCGCGTACGACAGCAATACCGGGTTCGACTATAAGGAAATACTGTTCGTATGGCGGCAGTACTTGGTATACCTCATCATCTTCGCCATACACAATTATATATTGGCACCGCTGCTTATCTACAAGCAGAAACGGAGGCTCTACTTCGGGATGGTTACGGTGATTATCGCCCTGTTCATAGTACACGAATGCACCAGCCGGCCAAACAGGTACGACAGGGGCAGAGACCCCTACAGAGGCGGCCGTACACCCCCGGAACTTGTAGAGAAGACAAACAGGCCCCCACAACTCCCAAGGGGCGAAAGGCCCTGGCCGGACAGAAAGCCTCCCTTAATATTCGGACAGCACGATGTGGTGGCTGCAGTTATCCTCATCCTCATGCTCGGCATGAATCTCGCAGTGAAGCTCTACTTTAAAACCAGACTGGACAGTAAACAAATGGAAGAACTGGAGAAAAAGAATCTTGAGCAACAGCTGGAATATCTGAAATACCAGATTAACCCGCATTTTTTCATGAATACGCTCAACAATATACATGCTTTAGTGGACATCAATCCGGAGAAGGCTAAAACCACCATCGTGGAACTCTCGAAGATGATGCGCTTCGTGCTCTATGAAGGCGACAAGTCGGGGGTACCGCTCAACCGCGAATTCGCCTTCATCCAAAACTACACGACCCTGATGAAACTACGATATACCGACAAGGTGAACATCACGGTAGACCTGCCCGCCGGCAACATCCCCGACAAACAAATACCGCCGCTCATGCTCATCACCTTTGTCGAAAACGCATTCAAACACGGGGTGAGCTACCAACGCGAATCGTTCATCACCGTCAGGGCGGGCATAGAAGGCGGGAAGCTGCGGTTCGAATGCCGGAACAGCAAGGTAGAGGCATCGAAAGACAAACATGGGGGCGTGGGACTGGCAAATGTAAAAAAACGATTAAACTTGATATATGGAGCAAATTATACTTTAAATATAAACGACGAAGCGGACATCTACAACGTAGAACTCATCATACCGCTGATATGACATGAAACCAACGAATTCAGAAGAAGAATATGATTAAATGTTTAGCAATCGATGACGAGCCGCTGGCTCTGCAGCAGGTGGCTGCATACATCAAGAAGATCCCGTTCCTCGAACTGGCGGGAGAATGCCAAAGCGCAATCGAGGCAAAGCGGTTTTTAGAAAACGACACGGTAGATGCCATCTTCTGCGACATCAACATGCCCGACCTCAACGGCATGGACTTCGTACGCTCGCTGGCTGCACCGCCTATCATCGTATTCACCACGGCCTACTCCGAATATGCCGTCGAGGGATATAAGGTGGATGCCATCGACTATCTGCTCAAGCCCTTCGGACTGGACGACTTTAAGCGGGCGGCCAACAAAATCAAAGAACGGATAGACATGGAACGCTTGGCATATAGCCCGCAAAGTGCGCAGGGACAGGAGCAGCAAAACACAGCGACGGCTCTGCTGCCTCCGGCAAACGGCGAACGGGACGACACCATCTTCATCAAGACGGAATACAAGGTGGTGCGCATCTCCATCAGCGACATCCGCTATATCGAGGGGATGAGCGAATATCTACGCATCTATCTCGAAGGGATGGCGAAACCCATCATCACCTTGCTGTCGATGAAGAAAATGGAAGAGCGGCTGCCTGGCGCATTTATGCGCATCCACCGCTCATACATCATTAACTTGACCAAAATACAGGAGGTGAACAAGAACCGTGTCATCATGGATGCAAACACTTACCTTCCCATCGGCGACATGTACAAAGAAGAATTCAATAAATTCCTCAGCACTAAATTCCTTGGGAAATAAGGGCGCACCCGCATAACCCTGTGTTTGGTAAGCAGAGGCAAAGTGGTAACTAACGGATTGAAATCGTACAAGCATCTTGTAGCAGAACTACAAGCACTTTGTAGCAGGACTACAAGCACCTTGTAGCCCGATTACAAGCACCTGGTAACAAGCGTACAAGATGCTTGTACGATTTGGATAAAATGCAAGTTCAACCGTAAACCCGCGGACACGGGTTACCACCTTGCCCCTGCTTACCAAACACGGGGTTATGCAGGTGCGCCGAAATAAGGGGGCACTTTGCCGTTATCCTCTCTTTACAAAGACAGGAAAGACAATACAACAACAAAAATAAAATAAAAATATTATAAAAATCGGAACAGCCTATTGCGGTTTCGATTTTTTTCCTTATTTTTGCTCTCGTCAATAGACTGATAAGTATCTACCTAAAACAATAAGATTATGAAGGATTTAAAAATGTACATCAACGGCCGCTTCTGCGAAAGCCGTTCAGGGAAATGGATCGACGTATTGAACCCCTCGACCGAGGAAATCATCAGCCGGCAGCCTGATGGCACCATCGAAGATGTAAACGAGGCCCTTGATGCGGCAAAAGCCGCACAGAAAGCATGGGGGAAGACTCCGGCCATACAGCGCGCAGCTTATCTGAACAAACTGGCCGACGGCATCCGCAAACGCCGCGGGGAGTTTATCGACATCATCATGCGCGAACAAGGTAAAACCTTGGCATGGGCTACCATCGAGGTTGACGTAACTGCCGACTATTTCGACTATATGGCAACGTTCGCCCGCCACATAGAAGGAGAAATCATCCCAAGCGACCGCCCCAACGAAACCATCCTGCTCACCAAGAAACCCATTGGTGTCGTGGCTGGTATCCTGCCTTGGAACTTCCCCTTCTTCCTCATCGCCCGCAAGGCCGGGGCTGCCTTGATTGCGGGATGCACCATCGTCATCAAACCGTCGCAGATTACACCGGAGAACTGTACCACTTTCGGCGAAATCGTAGCCGAGAGCGGACTGCCGGCAGGCGTCATCAACATCGTGACCGGCCGGGGCAGCGTCATTGGCAACGAGATGGCCGGCTCGCCTAAAATAGATATCGTCAGTGTCACGGGCTCTGTCTCTGCCGGCGAGAGCATCATGGCTGCCGCATCGAAGAACATCACCAAGGTATCACTCGAACTGGGCGGAAAAGCACCCGCTATCGTCTGCGCAGATGCCGACCTTGAAAAGACGGCACAATGGATTGTCGACAGCCGCATCGGCAACAACGGCCAGATTTGCAACAACGCCGAACGTGTTTACGTGCAGAAAGAAGTGAAGAAGGAGTTTACCGATATTCTTGTGAAGAAAATGGCAGCCGTGAAAGTGGGCGATGTATGCAAAGACCACACGGTAGACATGGGGCCGCTGGTGGAAGCACGCGCACTGGAGAGCGTCATGGCCAAGGTGGACAATGCCATTAAACAAGGAGCCGAATTGCTCTGCGGCGGCCACCGCGTCGGCGACAAGGGCTACTTCTATGCAGCCACCGTGCTCGACAACTGCACGCAGGAGATGGACATCATCCACGAGGAGACCTTCGGCCCTGTCATCCCATTGGTAGAGTTTGACACTGTCGACCAAGCCATCGAATGGGCAAACGACTGCGAATACGGCTTGGCCTCATCGGTATTCACGAAAAACATCGACACGGCTGCCAAGGTAGCACGCAACCTCGAATTCGGCGAGACCTATATCAACCGTGAGCACTTCGAGGCCATGCAGGGATTCCACGCCGGCGTGAAGAAGAGCGGTATCGGCGGTGCCGACGGTAAGCACGGCATAGAGGAATACCTCGTTACGCACGTCACCTACCTCGATACACACTACGACGAATAAATACTGTCCGCATACCATGTCGCCCGGTGCATTGCGCATCGGGCGGCATGCGTATTACATGGAGAGGAACGGCAGACAGCTTTTCTGCCTGCTTCCGCCCCGTTTACCCAAGGTACTCATCATCGCGCACTAATACTTTCTCTATCTTGCCGACATACATCGTATGGAAATCCTTTTGGGGATAATTATCATCGACAGTATCCTTATAAAGGAATCCGCCTTCCTTGAGTTCCGAGGCATAGAGCTTTTTGCAGACAAATACCAGTTTGGCTTCGGAAAAGTAAACGGAATTATCTGCATAGACAGCACGGAGGCTGGCCTGTGCTATTTTGTCTTCGTCGCGCCCAGACACGCTGCCCAGATAAGCCATCTGCTTCTTAAACGACTTGTCCATCACGCAGAGCGTGAAGTAATCCTCCTCATCTACAAACTTCTTTGTATAACGTGAGGGGCGCAGGTAATAAACTTCATTTCCTTGTAGCTGATTTCTTTCATCTTATTCTGTGTTTATATAAATAGCGCATAGGATATCCGCCAGCCAAAGTTTGTCCCGGCAAATTTACGAAATTTAGATTATCCGGACAAATAAAATACAAAAATACACATACCCCAGACAATAAACTCTAAATTCTGGACAAACAGAAATACGCCTGCTGCCCTTGGCTTGCCTTTAGGGCTGCTGTCCCTTACGTATTTACTGCGGAACTTGATTGCTTATCCCCCGACTGGCGTAGAAATGGTTATGGCAGGGAGGGACAAGCTTTCCTGCACCGGAGCGCGGCAAACCGACAAGCAAAAAGCATTTTTAGGGATATCCCTTTTACTTTTAGGCATTTTTCCTTTGCAAATCGCAAAAATAGCCATACCTTTGCACACAAAGAAAGAGAATAATCACATAAATATCAAAAATATGAAAAGACTTATTTATGCAATGTTAAGCTTCGTACTGGCATTGCCGGCGATGGCACAGGGATACGGACGACAGTACAACGCACCCGTGCACAACCATTTCGGCAGCGAACACAATGTATATTATGGATTGAGGCTGGGTCTGGCACTGGCTACGGTCAACTCGGATGACGACATGCTCGACGGCGGAAGCATGCAGTCGGGACTGAACCTGGGGGGAATCATCGGATTCCAATTGTCGCCTCAAGCACCGGTGTTTCTCGAGTCGGGACTAATCTACACGGAGAAAGGCGGAAAAGGGACATATCAAGGCTCGAAATTCACTTACTCGCTGAACTATCTTGAAATGCCCATCGTTGTGAAATACAAGTATGAATTAGACACTGACGTGACATTACAACCATTTGCCGGAGGCTATTTGGCCATGGGCGTGGGCGGAAAAATAAAGAATTACAAAGAAAAGGCAAGCACGAGCTCGTTCTCGGAAGACTTCTTCAAGCGTTTCGACGGCGGC
This sequence comes from Prevotella sp. UBA1378, assembly GCA_002305505.1. Lineage (GTDB taxonomy): Bacteria > Bacteroidota > Bacteroidia > Bacteroidales > Bacteroidaceae > Prevotella. The sequence continues at coordinate 11,455 of DBRC01000051.1, forward strand.
CTGCGGCTGGGTGTCGGACTTGAATACCAAATGCTTTACGCAGAAATGGCATACGACCTTGGACTGGCCAATATCTGCCACAGCGATTTCGACACATCACACAACAGCTGCTTCTCCATCAACATCGGAGTAAACTTCTAAAGAAAAGTAAAAGCTGCTTGTACTAAATAATATAACATCAGGCGCGGATTACGCGGATTCCACGGTTTGGCTTGCATAGCCCGTGCTTATCCGCATAATCCGCGCCTGAATTAAATCATCCCAAGGCCGTTACTTCAGTTTGGGTTTCAGTTCGTCGGGCGAATCGTTGGTAAACATGCTTACCTTAGGCGAATCCTTCTCGAAGAGATTGGTGATAACTTGTGGTTCTAACGTGATAGCCGGCCGGAATTCGCTGCTCTGCATGTAGTCGAGGATTGCCTTGCGCATTTGGCGCGCTACCACGCGGTGGTCGAGGTCGGTACTGATGTCCATCGTTGTCATCATAAGCTTTCCTTTCAGCACGTTGGCCTCGACAAGCATCCCCAGTTTGCGGCTTATATGCCACGTGTCTATCGGCTGGATTATAGGCTGATAGCCCTCCGGGAACTCCATCAGGTTCATCACCTGTGCTTGGTTCAACAACTCCCACCAGTTTAAGTTGCCCCAATTATCCGAGGGGAACTGTCCGAACAGCGGATGCCCGTTATCAACATAGGCACCTGTGGTGTGCGGCGGGCGCATCTTAAACCAACTGGTATTCCAAAATACGGGCAGATAGGTCTGCTTGACATCGCTGCCGAGCTTCACTTTACCTGCGGCGGCGATGAGCACCCGCCCACCCTTTTGCAGCACCCTTACGGCATGCTGGTCGAGCGTATCAGTTATGTACACCTTGGTATCGGGCATCTCCAGTTTGTCGGGATATACCCAGAAGTCCCAATGATTGCTTACCACACCGCCCGTAGTGGCCGTCAACGTAAGTTTGGCAGGAGCTGCCACGCCATTGAGAGGGATGCTGACAACACCCAGTTCATTATTCTTTCCCAAAGGAATCTCGCGGGCAGGCAGCACGCCCTTAAACAGCACCGCGCTATCGGCCGACTGCACGGTATAAACGGTGGGAGTTGATTCAAATTTTCCTACATACGCGTTATACATCTCCAAGGGTACGCGCAAGGTATCCGTCAGGGTATAGACGAACCGGGGGAACCGGGCCAACAAGACCACGGGCGAACAGAACCGCCGCCAATCGGCAGACGTACAATACCCTTTCTCTCGCCAAAACACGTTCAGCACGCCTTCAAGGGCAGTTCCCTGCCCGCTGTAGTCGTTCAAGCCCAACAACTGAAACCCGGCATAGTCGGGGGTGCGTAAGTTGCGTTCTATCTCATATTTATAGCAGAGTGTCTGTAATTTCCCGCTTGCCATCAAAAAGTTACGGGCCTGCGAAGCCATACCATTGTCACGCAGCAGGTCGCCGAATATTTCAAAGTTGCGGGCCTTGTACACACCGGTATATTGGCTCACCTCATCCAAATCGGGGAAAGCACACCACTGCCCTTTCTCATGACTGATGTAGGGTTCCGTATTCACCTCACCCTTGAAATTGCGCGGATGCAGTACGTCCTGCGCATAATCATCCTGCGACTGCGGGGCTTTCCTGTCCCAGTCGAGGCCACGTGCACCGCCTTTCACGTGGTATTCGCTGCCCGAGTCCCATGCCCATCCTCCGCCGACACTGGCACCACAGTATATCTTCGTAGGGTCGTATTGCCGCATCGTCTTCACAAAATCGCTGCACCAGCCCACCCAGTCGCCGGCGGGTTCGTTACCGGCCGCCATCATCACGAACGACGGATGGTTGCCATACTCGTCGGCGATGGCCTTGCATTCGTCCATCAGGTACTGGTCGATGGCCATGCCGCGGCGCAGCCTTACACCGTGGTTCGGCCATGAAGGCCCTTCGGGCTGCAAGTAGATGCCCACCTTATCGGCCGCACAGAAAGCTGCTTCGGGCGGGCAATAAGAATGGAAACGGACCATATTAATGCCATACTCGCGGCATTTGCGGAACACGCGCAGCCATGAGGCCTCGTCCGTAGGCGGATAGCCTGTTTCGGGGAAACAGCAGTTTTCCACCGTTCCGCGTATCCATATCGGGCGCCCGTTGAGATAGAGCTGCCGCCCCTGTATGGAAATCTCGCGCATACCGAACTGGCAGGTATAGATATCGTCGCCGGCATACGCCGTAAGCTGATAAAGCGCCGGTGAGAACTCGTCCCACAACTGCATATCCTTTCCGAAATCAATATAGAAAGTAAGCGTGTTGCCCAATGCCTCTTTCATATCACCCGAGAACCGCTTATGCGGCGCTTTTCCCCCGAGTGGTTCAGCCTCGACGGTTACCCCATAGTAGCGTTGCGGCATGAAGCGCAGGCCGTCGACGTGGTTTTCCATATTTACTACGACGCGTGCGCGGCAGTTCCTTATATCGGGATATATGCGTACGGAACGTATGTTAAGTTCGCGCGGCCTTGCCTGCAGTTCGATACGCCCCACGATACCATTCCAGTTGCCTTGTGTCTGGTCGGTGACGCTGTGCGAATCCTGTCCCACACATACATTCTCGATACCGTTGTATACACGGATGGCTATTTCGTTCCTCTGCCCTGCTTTGATATAATCGGTCACGTCATAGCGGTGCGGTACGCTGAGCGACATTCCGTGCCCCGCTTGTTTGCCGTTGACGTAGACCGTGGTCTCGATATGTGCCCGTTCAAGGTGCAGCATGATGCGCTGTTTCGCCCATGTGCGCGGCACGTAAATAGTACGCCGGTACCATGCTGCCCCTACATAATGCTTATCGGGCGTGAGAAAGAACGGTAGCTTCACGTTGCCTTCCACCCGATATTTTGCCATATAGGGATTGAAGTAGTAAGACGAGTCGTACAGGCTGCCCGTCCACGGCGTGGTCATTGTGATGTCGTTGCCCTTGCCGTTGGTAAGCATGGAGCCCGGCAACATCACGTAATCGTTATATTCAGGGGTTTCACCCATCGCAAACTGCCATGCCCCGGACAGGTTGATTGTCTGCTGGGCACGAATGCCTATACAGTATACGGCACAAATGGCACAGATAAGTTTCTTCATAGTTGTTTTACAGTTATGCTAATTACTTGTTCGCCCGGGGCCGTGTCGGCTTCGCAGGGGAAATATACCGGCATGTCCTTTTGCAATGGCAGGATGCGCAGCTCGAGCTGTTTCACGCCTGCAGGCAGGCGCCAGAGGCCATAAAGGAAGCGGCGGCCATAGTAGAAATTGTCGGCTATCAGCCTGCCGTTAGCATACAGCCGGGCCACATCGCCGCGGTAGTCGACGGCGAGCAGTTTCCCGCTGCGCTCATCAGGAAGGTCGATGGTATAAACAGCCGCTTGCCCGAAGTCGGCATCCTGCGGCATCTCGGCCACTTTCTGAACTCCGATGGTAATATTCCGCAGCGCGCCCGCCTCCTTTGTCTTTGTGTAGCTGACGGCCGTCTCCGCCTGCTGCCCGCTGGCCTGCTCAAGGAACAGGCGTCCGGCCTCGGCAGACGTCAGCAGGTAGATATTCTTATAAACGGGCTTCGCCGTGCCTTTCGGCTTCAGGTTCTTCAGCACCTTTCCGTCGACGGCAATCTCGGTGGGTATGCCTTTTATCTGTTCCATGTAGACATTGCCGTTGCGCTTGGCAATCAGTTGGGCGGTGGCGTAACGGATACCGTCGATGTTAACGGGGAAAATACATACCGTCCCGGCCGGAACCGTTAGCGGCCGCTGCGGGAACTTTACACCGCAGACATCAAACTGCACCTGTTTCTTGTCGGAGAGCTGCTGCAAACGCTCGTAGTTGTTTACAAACACGAAACCGCTCTTGCCGGCCGCACGGTAAGCCCAGCGCAAATGCGAGTCGTCGCCCTTGCCGATGTCCTGCGCACAAGGGAACACAGCGTCCATAGGAGCCAGCGTTTCCGCCCAGTCGTTCATAAAGAGATGGAGCTTGCGCAGCAGATAATAATGCGGATAGGTTTGCCCGAACTCGCCCAGCGGGGCTTGGAAGTCGTAGGTCTTTACAGGCATATCGTTGTGGTTCGTGGCCAGCGTACGCTGGTTCTCGTTCAGATAGCCCGCCCCTTCCGGATTGGTACCGCCATGATACATATAGTAGCCGAGCAGGTTGGAACCGCTGCCCAGCTTCACAACGGCCATCGAATAAGCATCTTCAGGATAAACATACGGGCGGCGGTGATAGGCCGTTGCCATGCCCCCTCCCAGCTCGCAGGTGAAATAGGGATACTGCTCTTCGCCCTTATTCAGTTTTTCTTTCTGCTCGCCGAATTCGTCGGTGGCAATGGCCGTCGACGAGCGGAAGGCCTTAAAGTTGAAGGCTTTGTAATAGTTGCCTGCCGTCTCCTTAAGCGAGCGCTCCCAAAAGCCGTCGGCATAGTCGCCGTATAGCGGCAACATCTCGCCGAAAGGCACAGGCGACGCCAGTTCGGGCCAGCCCGTACGTGTGTAAAACGGCAAGTCGAAACCGATGTTCCGTGCCATCCGCTTGAGTGCCATTAAATAAGAGCCATGCCCGCGGTATTCGTTATCAAACTGGCAGGCCATCAGCGGTCCGCCGTCTTTCCATTGCAAACCGGCGACCTGCGTATATATCTGGCGGTAGAGCATCTCTACATATCCCAGAAACACAGGCTGCTCCGTACGCATCTTGCAACCTTTTGAAAACATCCAGTCGGGGATACCGCCATTGCGCACCTCGCCGTGGCAAAATGGGCCTACACGCAATACGACCGGCATCCCGGCCTCCTTGCATACCTCGAGGAAACGCCGCAAATCGCGTTGCCCGCTCCAGTTGAATATGCCTTCCGTTTCTTCCACGTGGTTCCAGAACACATAAGTGGCGATGATGGTCACACCGCCCTCCTTCATTTTATCCACTTCCGCTTTCCACTCTGCAGCCGGTATGCGCGAGTAATGCACTTCGCCCATCACGGGTACTACACGCCGGCCGCCGATAATAAGGCTCTTCGAATCCCATCTCACTTCCTCGGACGGTGCTGCGGCAGCCACGGCCGACGATACGGCCACTGCGCAAAGCACCGTTAATAACTTCATTGTCCGTCTCATTGTTTTGGTAGTTAAATATTTTTTGTTCAGTTGAATACAGTTTTCTTCCCCTTGCGGATATAAATGCCTTTCTGGGGATTGGCCACCTTCTGCCCTTGCAGGTTATAATAGGCATCATCCGCACAGCCGCCATCCGTTGAGTTCATCTCCCGAATAGCGGTAGGGTCGTTCAGCGGCGTATAGATGCTGAGCATGCGGTAGACATGACTGGCACTGCGGCTGCGCAGGTCGAACGCCATGGGGGCATCCTCCCTGCATTCGGTATAAGCCGTCAGCGAATCGGCCGCTTCATAGACGGTACTATTGGCTGCATCGCCTACAAGATACGACAGCACACCCATGTCGCCAATCGCGGCCGTAACGTTCAGTACACACTTCTGGAACATGTTCATACCGTAGCCGGGGAAGAAGTAGAACAGGTTATTCTGCGATGCCACAAACGCCAGTCCGCCATACAGGTCGGTTACGTTCTTGCCCATCTTGCGTGCCTGCCGGTATTCGGTCTTAAGGTCGAACCCATTCAACTGTCCTGTTGCTGCTCCGTACCATCCGCCGTCGGGACCGTCGGCCGAGGTAAAATCATAGGTTTTTGAAAAACGGTAAGCCCCGCGCGCAGGCATCATCGCCTGATAGCTGCCGCCGCTCTCCGTCGTGGCCGTAACGACCACCTGACCGCTGCTCATGCCCCGCATGACGAGCGAGGCCGTTCCGTCGGCATTCATGGACGAGGCATAGCCATCGAAAGCCTTGCCCGATACATCAGCCGCGGCAACGGCGGTAATCGTTTCGCCGCCGGCAGTCAGCAGGTACTCTGGATAATAAACGCCTGGCTCACTGCCCGAAGCCGTGAACGCCTTCAGACGGGTTTTCAGCATCCGTCCCAACCGGTACATCGGTATCAGCTTCACCGCAGAATTAAGTCCCGACGGCATTTTCTCCCAGTCGGCATACGACGTTACGCCGCTCACACCGATGTTTCCGTCTTTAATGGCCAGAATATTGACGTCTTTGAAGATGCGCCATGCGGTGCCGTCGATATCCATCTGGCGGATGCGGTTGGCAGGCAAGTTGGTTACCTCGACGGTGAGCGTATTTTCGCCCTCCCTGACGGCTGCCCCGCAATCGAGCACGAAGGGGGCGCTCCATACGCATCCCAGCTCTTGCCCGTTCAGCACGACGCGTGCACTCTCGCGGACATCGCCCAAATCGAGGCGCCATCCGCCCGTGGCTTGCTGCGCCAGTTCTTTACTTACGGTGAAAGTAGTGGTGTAAATGCCTGTCCCCATCAGCTTAGCGGTGTTGCCGTCGAGGTTCTCCCACGGGGAAAGCTGCTCCAACCGGTATGTGTCCGCAACCTGCGGGTAGCTGTTAGCGGCAAAGGTCAGCTGCCAACGGCCGTCTACGGGCACCTCGTTCAATTCTTTCTTGATTACGGCAGAAGAGTCGGCCCGTACGTCTGTGGCGGCATAGGTCTGGAGAATGACCGACTGTCCCGACTTGAGTTCGAAATAAACCTGCCCGCCGCTCACGACGGGGTTGAACGTTGCCCCCGTCATCGGGTCGAACATCACCGCACTACCGAAGTCGACCGAAAGCGGGGCGAATCCCGCAATGTCGTTCTTCGACAAGTTGCTGATAAAATAATGATGCCCCGTGCCGTTGCGGCGGCGAATCATGCGCAGTCCCATCTCCGTACGGAGCGCCTCGGGCTTAGCCCCGCCTATCGATGCCAACGTCAGGGCATCGTACGTGTATGCGATGGCGGCACCGGCGGCGGCTAGCGAGTCGAGGTGCGACCTCACTTGTGCGGGCATGTACTTGTCTACCGGTACCACCAGCCCTTTGTATTCCGTCCCGGCGGCCGTCTTCAGGCGTCCGTCAGCGTAGGTGGTGGTCAGCAGGTACTTATCGCTGATGTAATCGCAATCCAAGCCCGCCGCCTCAATGGCCGTGACACAGGCCGTAAAGACCGGCAACTTGGCCGACACGTCGTCTATGGGGAACGTCAGCAGGCGGTTCTTAAACGAGCCTGTGCTCTTGTGCCACGCATCGTGGAAAGGCACGTATACCAAGAGGTCGTTGTCGGGCTGGCCCATTTGCAAGAAGCTTTGGCAACGCTCTATGTATTTCATCATGAAGGGGGCGTCGCGCCATATCGAGTTTGTGGGGCTCATGTCGATGGAGGCATAGAATTTCCATCCCGGCCAGGCTGCGCCGTCGGGGGTATAGGTGGTGCCGTGGAAGAACAGGCGGTTGACGCCCGCACAGAACATCAAGTCCATGTCGGGCTTCATCTGCGAGAGCGATGTGCGGAAATGTTCGGTAAGCCAAGTGAATGTCTCGCTCGATGTAAGCGGCTTTCCCGTGATGTGGGCAGCCGATGAGGCATACTTGAGCGTGGCGAAGTCGCTGAAGTTTGCACGGGTAAACCCACGGTCGGTACGGAGCCCCTTGATGCCGAAGTCGGTCAGCCCGAATCCTTCTATCTCCGGGATATCCACGGCAGCGTAAATGTCTATCAAGTTGGCCGGACTTCCATGTGCTTGATTGCGCGTGGTAGCGCCGTGCTTGTGTGCCCATGCCGTCCACTGCAGGGTAAAGTTGTTCAGCAGCATGTCGCCCAGCGTCTGGCGGTAGTCGGCCAGCACTTGGTTATTGGTATCCTTCCTTGTCCCCAAGCCCAAGAGCTTGTCCATATTGTCTTCAAGTTTGTATCCGCGGTATTTCTCAAACTCTTCAAACATTTTCGGGGTCCAGTCGGCATTGTATACTTCGTACGAATCGTTGAAAAACGAATGGGGGTAAGCCGCTCCCGACTTTTCGAACGCATCCTCGAAGCGTTTCAGGTAGTTGGCCACTGCCGCCGAGTCGAAATGGTCGAGCACATAGCCTTCACCGCCGGGAGCAGCGCGCTTCACCTGTTGCAGCGTATGCCCGTTGAAGATGGCCACAACGAGCCAGTTGCCTTCGGGAGCGGCCCATTTCAGCGTAGAGCCGGCGAAATGAGCCGTCACGTCCGTCACGCCGTTAGCGTTGCCCGTCTGCGGATAGGCCATCACGCGGTTCAGTTTTGTCACTGCGTTAGCCGCCTGCAGCTCGAGCGTCTGTTCTGTAGCGCCGTCGCCGGTGAGGGTCCCGCTGGCATATACCAGTTGGCCTGCGGCTTCGTCAATGCTTACCGAAGGCCCTCCGAAAGGCCACCCCGTACCGGTATTCATGTCGATGCCTACGCCTTCGGCCTCGGCGGCTGCCTGAGTATACCGCAGCGCTTCCATCCATTTCGTGCTTAGGAATCCGAGTTCGTTCGCTTCGTTGCCTTGCACGCCGTAGATGGGCGTTATCTCCAGCGTTCCGATGCCTGCCCCGGCATATTCGCCGATGCGGTTGGCAACGCTCTTTCCGTCTAAGGCCGAGCCCATCAGCCACCAGCGCGAGGCAGCCTTCGTCTCGCGTTTCACCTCGGGCCATACAGGCACGTTTTGTGCCGCGGTACTGCCGCATATTGCCGTTATCGCAGCCAGTAACAGTAGTCTTTTCATCCGTATTTTGTTTTTAGTCATTAGTTTGTCGATAAGTATCTGCAAATTTAGTCGTTTTTTTCGAATTAACGTTCTTTTTTACCCTGATTTTACTCTGTGCCCCAACTATAATTACAAGCACAGGGTTTTCAAAGAACTCCAGTCCGGGATAAAAAACATGCTAATCCGGCCCGCCACGCCCTCTTTGCGCTGCGGCGGACGTGCCGTTGCAAGGCGGAGGGTTAACCCCCAGTATGATTTTTGGCCATTTTTCTGAGATTTTTGGCCAATTATCTCAGAAAAATGGCCAAAAATCAAAACCGACAGTTGTCCGTTGTCCGCCAACGGCCATGCGCTTCGTGGATGATCACCGCGGCGACGGAAACAAATATTGCAATANNATAAATCCGAGATTTATAGCTATAAATCTCGGATTTATTGCAATTTTTCTTTTTGCCCCATTATCCGCCTGCTGCCTGCGGCTTGCCTTTAGGGCAGCAATCCTTTTCTTTCCTTTTACTGCAAAGGCAGAAATTGCTTATTCTGGACCCGGGTTACCACTTTGCCAGGATTTCCAAACACGGGGTTATGCAGGTGCACCGGGAAATAGTCAAAAAGGCTCAGAGCTGGCCGTTGATTACCCGTTCGATGACCTCGGGGAAATGCTTCTGCTCCAACAGATGGATATGGGCAGCAATGTCGTCGGGCGTATCAGAAGGCAACACGGGCGTCGCTGCCTGAAAGATAACTTCGCCGCCATCGCACACACTGCTCACGTAATGGATGGTAATGCCCGTCTCCGTCTCGTTGTTGGCACGCACCGCCTCGTGGATATGATGGCCGTACATGCCGCGGCCGCCATACTTGGGCAACAGCGCCGGATGGATGTTCACCATGCGGCGGTCGTAAGCCGCTATGAGGAAATCGGGCACCATCAACAAGAAGCCGGCCAATACGATGAAGTCGATCTGATACTCACGCATGAGCGGCAGCATCACCTCCTCTTGCGAGAACGAAGCCTTATCGACCACTGCGGTCGCCACCTGCAGGTTGCGGGCGCGGTCGAGCGCCTTGGCACCGGGCTTGTTGCTCAGCACGAGGGCTACGTTCACCTCCTTACTGTCTTTGAAATAGCGGATGATGTTTTCGCAATTGGTGCCGCTGCCCGATACAAATATAGCAATGTTAGTCATGTTCTGTTGGTTTCTGTGTTGTTGTATATATTAATAGGTGAAGGTGTAAGTTACCTTCGCGCCGGCCTTATCGGTCACGGTCAGCGTTGATACGCTCTTGTCGGCATTCAGCGTAGCCTCGACCACGAAGCTGCCATCGGCCGTTTCGGCCCTCGACACGATGTTCGTATTGCGGACAAAACGGAACATTGAAAGCAGCAAGTAGGGGTCGCACTCGCTGATGCCCAGCAACAGTTGGTTGACATCTACCGACTGGCAACGGTTGTCGGCCTTGCTGTATACCATCTTCATTCGCTCTACGTACTTGTCTCCGGCAGCATTCATGCTCAGATACCGCAAACTGTCGGCATTGTGAATAGAATCCGGCAAAAGCGGCTGCCCGTTCAATAAAAGGGAATGAACCGTGATGCGCCCGTCGGAATGATGCCGCTCGAAGTTGAACGCGCGGTTTGAAATCATTACACCGTCGACGTATTGCGAATAGTAACCGACGGTATCGGTAGCAGAGATGAGCCGGCTGGCCTGATAACCGCGGTCGAACTTTGCTGAAAGCGTGCTCTTGCCGGTATTGACCGTAAGTACCGTATCAGCATCGTTGTAACGAATATCCATATTATGGAGCACCTGGCTGCCCAATGCCATGTTCAACTTGCTGGGGCGGTTCAGGGCGTCGTATTCGATGGTCACTGCACTGCCGTCGCTGCCCGTGATGGTCTTCACCAAGGCCGCATTGCCCAGCGAACCGTCGCCGCGCGTGGCATACTGGCGTAGCTGGAAACGTACGGATATGCTCCTGTCGTTGACGTCATAAAGGTTGAATACCGCCGTACGGGGGCTGCCCGTCATGTTCTGCTCCAGCTCGACAGACATGGACACAGCCCGGTTGGCTGCCCCGCTCGTTGCTGCAGGCTTGCACCAGTCGCCTCCTTGCTCAGCAACCAAGTTCCACTTGCTGAAAGCATTAAATGCCAGGAAGTTCTGCGTGTTATTAGCAAACGAATTGACATAACTGTTTATACCCGAGAAGCCAGAATAGGAATTGCCCTCGTTATCACCCAGACATGATGCCAGCAAAGGCATCACGGCTACCATAAAAATTACGTTCTTTAATGTTTTCATATCTTCGTTTCAATTTAAAATTTCCATGATGTCGTCATTCGTCATCGTCCCAATCAAAGCCGTCATCTTGTAACGAAGGGCCGATGAAGGCGTCGAGTGAGCGGCGTTCTTTTTTTGTGGGGCGGCCGGTGCCGCGGGCACGGTCGACGAATCCGCTGATGCGGTTCATCTCCAGCAGCTCGTACTGGTCGGCCGGGGTTACGTTCTCGTATATCTGCGGGACGAGCTTGGCTCCCACACGCTGTTCGATGGCCTGCAGTATCTTGAACGAATAGGTGACGGGCGGCTTGCGCACGCTGACCGTTTCGCCGGCTTTCACCATGTGTGCCGGCTTCACGTTGACGCCGTTGATGGTGATGCGCCCGTTCTTACACGCGTCGGCAGCGACGGAGCGTGTCTTGAAGATGCGCGCCGCCCAAAGCCACTTGTCTATCCTTGCCTCGTTTGCCATGTTATTTCCTGCCTGATTTATTGAACTGGTTCATCGTGATGTCAATGCCTGCCAATACAAAGCTCTTGATGATGTCGACTGCCGTGTCGATGCTTGGCTGCAATACACGCATTTCCTCTTCGCTGTACCTGCCCAACACCCAGTCGACCTGATGCCCTTGCTGGTAATCGTTCCCGATGCCCATGCGCAGCCGGGCGTATTGTTGTCCGATGAGCTGCTGTATATGCCCTAAGCCGTTGTGGCCGCCATTGCTGCCGGCCGCCTTTAGCCTGAATGCGCCCAGCTGCAAGGCCACGTCGTCGCTGACGACGAGCATCCGCGACTGGTCGATGTTTTCTTTGTTCAGCCAATAGCGCACGGCATTCCCGCTCAGGTTCATGAAGGTAGACGGTTTCAGCAACACTACCTTCCGCCCTTTCAGCGATGTCTCGGCCACGAACCCGTAACGGCGGTCTTCAAAAACAATATTGGACGCTTTAGCAAAAGCGTCCAATACCATGAATCCTGTATTGTGGCGTGTCATGTCGTACTCTGCGCCGACATTACCCAATCCAACAATTAAGTATTTGTCCATTCCCGTCCGATTACTTTCCGGCTGCCTCAGCAGCAGCGGCCGACCTTGAAGCACGCGTAGTCTTCACTGAGCATACAACCACTTCGGCCGGTGTGGCAATTTCGAGGTTCTCGAAACTCAATTCGCCCACCTTGATGCTCTTGCCCAACCCGAGGTCGGTAACATTGATGTCGAGGCACTCGGGAATCAGTTTATAAGGAGCGGTGACGTTAATCTTGCGGATGGAGAGGTTCATCTTACCACCGTCGCGCACACCCTGGGCCAGGCCGTTCAGTTTCACGGGAATACCGATTGTGATAGGCTTCTGCTCGTTCACCTCGTAGAAATCGACATGCAACAGGGCATCCGTCGTGGGGTGGAACTGCAGCTCCTTCAGCACTGCTGTGTGGTTCTCGCCGTCGATATTCAAGTTCACTACATAAATGTGGGGGGTATAAACCACCTTGCGCAGCTCGCTCATAGCCGATGCGAACGCCACGGCCACGGGAGCGCCGTCATCGCCTTTCTGCTCGCCGTAGAGGTTGCAGGGTATCATACCTTCTTTACGAAGCTGTTTCGAGGCTTTCTTGCCTGTTCCGGTGCGCTTCTTACCGGTAATGCTGATTTCTTTCATAACTGTTAATGTGTTACTCTAAATTAAGTGATAATTCCTTTTTTGCTTAATTCGCCATCACACGAAATATCATTGATGTACTTTAAAAGCTGCGCAAAGGTACTGGTTTTTATTCAATTATGCAAGGATTATCTAAAAAAACTCAATATTTCAACGGTTTTCTTGCATGATAAAGAAATATTTGCTACATTTGCAAACAAAATAGAAAGGATAAACAAACAATATCGAGAGATAATGATTAACCGCGAAATCATCAGAATAAAGATAGTCCAGTTAACCTATGCGTACTATCAAAACGGCAACAAGAACATCGATTCGGCTGAAAAGGAATTGTTCTTCAGCCTTTCCAAGTCGTACGACTTGTACAATTACCTGCTGGCGCTGATAGCCGGCATAACGAAAGAGGCACGCCGCCATTTGGACGTGGCACAGGCACGGGCTAACCGCGAAGGTACGGAAGCCCCGTCGCAGAAGTTTGTGTACAACAGGTTCGCCCTCCAGCTGGAGGAAAACAAGATGCTGAACGAGTTTTTGGAGACACAGAAGAAAAACTGGGATGACGAACCGGAGTTCCTCAAGAAGCTCTACAACCAGATTGTGGAGAGCCAGATATACAAAGAGTATATGGAAAGCGAGGACGACTCGTATGCTGCCGACCGCGAAGTGTGGCGCAAAATCTACCGCACGCTGATTCAGGAAAACGAAGACTTAGATGCGCTTCTGGAAGAGCAGAGCCTCTATTGGAACGATGACAAGGAAATCGTTGATACGTTCGTGCTGAAAACCATCAAGCGGTTCGACGAGAAGAACAAAGGGAAGCAGGAACTGCTGCCTGAATACGACAGCGAGGAAGACAGGGACTATGCACGCAAGCTCTTCCGGGCCACCATCATGAATGCTGACGAATACCAACGGTTCATGAGCGACGCCTCGCGCAACTGGGATTTCAGCCGCTTGGCCTATATGGACGTGATTATCATGCAGATTGCCATCGCAGAGATGATGACATTCCCCAGCATCCCCATCAGCGTGAGCATCAACGAATACGTGGAAATAGCCAAGCTATACAGTACGCCGCGCAGCAGCGGATACATCAACGGCATGCTCGATGCCATCGCCCGCCACCTGATAGAGGGCGGCCGGCTGATGAAACGGATAGACGAGCCGCGCGCCGGGAAAAATAAAATTATTAACAATACAAATAACGACAAAACAGAATGACAACATCATTATTCTTGGCCGCCCAGGCCGCAACAGGCAGCATGTCCAGCTTCTGGATCATGATTGTCGCCATGATTGCCATCATGTATTTCTTTATGTTCCGCCCACAGCAAAAGCGCCAGAAGGAAATCCAGAAGTTCCAGAATGCACTGGCCGAAGGAACGCAGGTAGTAACCGGAGGCGGCATCTACGGTGTAGTGAAGAGAATCGACCTCGAAAAGAATATCGTCGAGGTAGAGATAGCCAAGGGCGTGGTAATCCGCGTTGATAAGGGCTACGTATTCAAAGATATGGCCAGCACCCCCGTACAGGGAAAATAAATGAATAGGCTGAAAGGCATATTACACCTCGTCAGGAATTTCTTGTTCAACTCCGTGAACAAGGAATTTCTGATTTTTTTGTTCTTCCTCGCCCTCTCGGGCATATTCTGGCTTATCATGACGATGAACCAAACGTACGAGAAGGAACTTAAAATACCTGTCCACATCGTGAACATGCCCAAGAACGTGGTGCTGACATCCGACGAGACGGACACCATCAAGGCAACCGTACGCGACAAGGGGTGGATGCTCTTGATGTATATGTACGGCAATGCCTTGTACCCCGTCAGCGTCAATTTCAACACGTACTCGAAGAACAACGGCTATGGAGCGGTATCCGCTTCCGAGCTGCAACGCATGCTGTATATGCAAATGTCGGCATCGTCGAAAATCACCGGTATCAAGCCCGACAAGGTGGAGTTCTTTTACAACTACGGGTCGAGCAAGCGCGTACCCATAAGATGGCGTGGCAATGTAGTGCCCGAGGAACTCTACTTTATCTCGCACGTCGACTATCTGCCCGACAGCATTAACGTATATGCATCGAAGGAAAAGCTCGACAGCATCACCTATATCAATACGGAATACCTGAACCTGTCCAACTTACGCGACTCGCTGGCGGTAAACTGCCGGCTGCAAAAGATACGCGGCGTAAAACTGGTGCCCGAGCGCATAAAAGTGATATTCTACACCGACGTACTGACCGAAGAGAGCATGAACGACATTCCCATTGTAGGCATCAACATGCCCGAAGGCAAGGTGCTGCGCACATTCCCCGCAAAGGTGTCGGTAAGGTTTGTCACCGGCGTCAGCCAGTTCCGCAACCTGCGGCCGCAAGACTTTACCGTCGTTGTCGACTACAACGAGATTGCCCGGAATCCGTCGGACAAATGCAAGCTCTACCTCAAAGCCGTACCGCAAGGCATCACAAGGGCTACGCTTGAAACGGACTTGGTAGACTATCTGATCGAGGAACAATGAAGATAGGCATCACAGGGGGTATCGGCAGCGGCAAGAGCTACGTATGCGAACGGCTGGCGGCACGCGGCATCAGTGTCTACGACTGTGACAACGCCGCCAAGCGGCTCATCAGCACATCGCCTGACATCCGCGAAAGACTTGTCGGCCTCATCGGCCCCGACACGTATGTTGACGGACATCTCAATAAGCCTGTTGTCACGAGGTTCTTACTGGCCAGCGAGAAAAATGCACAAGCCATCGATGCCATTGTACATCCGGCCGTGGCCGAGGATTTCATCCAAAGCGGAGAGCAGTGGATGGAGTGTGCCATCATTTATGAATCGGGGTTCAACAGCCTGGTCGACCGCGTGATAGCCGTCACCGCTCCCGAAGAGGTGCGTCTCCGGCGCGTGATGCAGCGCGACGGGATCCCACGCGAGAAAGCCTTAGAATGGATGGCACGTCAATGGCCGCAGGACGAGGTGCGCCGCCGCGCCGACTTTGAAATCATCAACGACGGAACAGCAGACGTAGACCAACAAATAGAACATATATTAACTCATCATAAATTACGATAACAATGTTACAGACAATTTTGGCTATCTCGGGTAAGCCGGGACTTTACAAATTAGTATCCAGGGCAAAAAACAGCCTCATCGTAGAAGCACTTGACGGGACACACCGCCGGCAACCGGCTTTCTCGACAGACAGAATCACGTCGCTCGCCGACATCGCCATGTATACCGAAACCGAAGACGTGCCCCTGCATAAGGTGCTGAGCAATTTGAAAGAATTGGAACAGGGAAAACCAGCCTCCATCGACATCAAGAAAGCCGGAAACGACGAGCTGCGCGAATACTTCGGCAAGGTACTGCCCGAATTTGACCGCGAGCGCGTGCACAACAGCGACATCAAGAAACTGTTGCAGTGGTACAATATCCTTGTTGCTGCCGGCATCACCGACTTTGAGGAGGAGATGGCTCCAACAGAGGGGGACAACATCGACGACAGAAAAGAATAAGCGCATGGCAAAAAAGCCTGCATCGCTCAAGGATATTGCGGCAAAGCTCGGTATCAGCATTGCCACCGTGAGCCGTGCCCTGCAAGGCAGTACGGCTATCAGCCAAAAAACCCGGCAGCATGTAATGCAGGTAGCCCAAGAACTGAACTACTCTAAGAATTTCCTCGCCGACGGGTTGCGCAACGGCACATTGCCCCTTATCGGCGTTATCCTTCCACACGGCGTAACGCTCTTTTACTCCAGCGTGCTCGACGGAATCGAGCATGTGGCGGCACAAGAGGGTTACGCCGTTATCAGTATGAATTCGCACGAAAGTTATGAGGAGGAGCGTAGCAGCGTGCAAAGCATGAAAAACCTGCACGTGGCAGGCATCATAGCCAGCGTGACACAGGAAACCGAGGACTTCTCCCATTTCGACATGCTGGCTGCCGATAATATCCCGGTGGTGTTCGTTGCACGCGACCCAGATATACAAGACACAGCACCCGCTAACCACCGGCCGACCGTAAGAAAAGCATATTCATCAGTAACGGCCGACAGCATAGAGGCCGCACACCGCGCCACCCGCCACTTGATAGAACAGGGATGCCGCCGCATTGCCATGCTTTGCGGGCCAAGCCGCCTGAAAATGGTGGCCGAACGGAAACACGGCTACATCGAGGCCTTGCACGACAACCACTTGCTGGTGCGCCCCGAATATGTGGCGTACAGCGACATAGACACGGCATCAGCCATTGATGCTACCCATGCGCTGTTAGACTTGCAGGAACGCCCCGATGCCATTATTGCCCTAAACGACACGTTGCTCTTCGCGGCCATGAAGGCTGTAAAGAGCAGCGGATTACGTATCCCCGAAGACGTGGCGCTCATCGGATTCAGCGACGTGCCTTATGTAGAAGACGTCAGCCCTACCCTTTCAACCATCGAGGACCAAAGCCGCCTGATGGGCGAAACGGCTTGCCGGATGCTCATCGGGCAAATCCGCGGTAAGCGAGGCCATGGGCGCGAAATAATTCCCACGATACAGAAAATCCGCGAAAGCAGCAGGAAAAAATAAAATGCCGGGACACTGCGCTAACCACAGCCCCGGCATAGATATATACTTACAGATTTACTTATTCAGAAGCGGTCGCCGCCAAAACCTCCACCACCAAAACCTCCGCCGCGGTTACCACGGTTGCCACGGTTGCCGCCAAAGCCGGGGCCATCGCCTTCCGGGCCTCCACGCCGCATACCCTGCCGCGCCTCTTTCGACCCGAAGAGATTCATGCGGTAGATTACGTGCAGCATGGCATAACTTGTAACGGAGTTATACTCCGTGTCGCTGCGCTGCATGGCATTGATGGTGCGGCTGACCGTTGACTGCCGGCGCAGGATGTCGTAGAACTGCAGGCTGAGCGTAAGCGGCTTACCCTTGAGGAACCCCTGTGATATTTGGGCATTCCATATCAGTTCATTGGTATTCAGCGAAGCGTCATTATATCCCCGGCGGCTGTTCATATTCAAGTCGGTGGCCAGGCGCATCCCCCAAGGAAGCGTGAGGTTCGTATTAAATCCATAGGAAAACTGCCAAACGTCAAGATTCGAACTGGATACCAACTGATTGGCTGAGTGGCGGTAGTTGAGCGAACCGTTCAGTTCGAACTCTATCCACTCGTTGCGGTAGCTCGCAGCCAAGCGCTCGTAGAGACTCAGTTCGCGCGTATTGTTCTTCTGCGAGTCGGATTTATCGTCCACGCTGTAAAAGCCCACATAATTATTATAACTTACATTCGTTGTTGTATTGGCATTGAAGTAGGAAGCCGAGTCGAGCGACGAATTGAACATGAAGCTGCCCTCTGCACTCCACCTGCCATCAATATTTTCAGGCTGCGTGGTACGTCCGCCCGTTTCTTTATCGTAAGTAACCTTATTGGCAATGCTGTTCGACGTTGTGCTGAATCTAAGCGATGCCCATAAAGCCTGCTGGCGTTTCTCCATATTGGCATTGTTATAGAATAAGCGGAACCGGTTCGTGAACGACGGCCTCAGTCCCGGATTTCCCTTCGAGATATTCAGGGGGTCGCTGTTGTCGGTAATATCGAGCAGGTCGGTCATGCTCGGCTGTTCGGTCTCGCCGCGGTAGTTGAAGCGCAACTGGCTTACTTTCGATATTTTCCAGCGGAAATCGGCCGTCGGGGTGAAATTGAAGACATGCCGCATCACCGTGGTGTCGAGCGACAGATATTGCTGGGTAAACTCGGTAGCCTGCGGCATGAAGGTAACGCCTACGTTGAAGTTGTAAGCCTGGCGGATGACGCGCAGCATCGCCTCAATCTCGTGGATATAGTTTTTATAAGACGAAAAGCGGCTCAAGCTCTTATTATAGTAAGTATCAATATCCCCGCCCACTTGCGATAAGAAGCTGTCCCATCCACGGTATCCGGGCGCTATGCCGCTGAAGTCGAAGCCGTAAGGTGGATTGGAAAAATCATAAGTCGAGCGATCGCTTTTAGTATATCTATATTGGAATTGATAGCTGAACTGCAGATAAGTAGCTTTCAGGATGGGTTCGCTGTATGTTAGGCGTGCGCTGTAGTTCCAGTTCTTTTGCGGCGTCAGGTTATAACGGTTGGTCTGATAGGCCGAGTCGCGCAAAAACAGGCTGACACTGTTGCTTGTCATCGACTTGCTTTCGTTCTCCCCATAGTTTCCCCTCATCTGCAAGGTTATGTTACGCCCGGTGCTGTTCAGCTTGCGGTTGACTTGTAGCGTACCTCCCACTGATTTCGAATTACTGTAGGTGAGCGACGCATTACGGCGCCTATTGATTACGAGCGTGTCCGAAAGCGAACGCATATAATCAATGCCTGCGTCAGAAAGCGGGTCGGCAGTATAGAGATACGGGTCATCGGCATAAGTGGCAGACAGGCTGTTCCGCAAGCCGTCGTTGTCCGAATAACTGAATGTAGGGCGGAACGAAATGTTGGTCATCGTGTCGGGCATCCATTCCAGCCTCATCTGTGCATTCCAGCTGTTGCTGCGTGTATAATTCTGGTTGATACTGTTCGAGAACGACTGCTGAGTGCTTACAAAGTTCTCACTCGAATTTCTGCTGAACACATCGCCGTCGCTATGATTCCAGCGCACGCTCCCGTCAAATTTCAGTTTATCCTTCTCCTCATAGTTGAAGTTGACGCCAACCATCTTCGATGCACTCAGTCCGTTGCGGCCGCCGCCAAAACGGCCGCCGCCACCGGGGAATCCCATATCGTTGGTATTGTTGGAATTGAGAAATCCCATCACGCGCATCTTGCTGTTAAACTTTGCCGCCATCACCCGGGCAGCATATCGGTCTTCCGTACCGGCAGCAAGGTCTGTATTCGAGAAAAAACCTTTGTTCATCCCTCTTTTCAGCCCGAAGTCGAGCACAGTCTGCTCATTGCCGTCATCTATTCCGCTTACACGTGCCAAGTCGCTCTTTTCGTCATAGGCTTTCACCTTTTCAACGATGGATGTCGGGAGATTCTTGAGGGCTGTTTTCGTATCGCCTGTCATAAACTCCTTACCGTCCACCATTATTTTCTTCACTTCCTTACCATTGATGGTGATTTTACCGTCGTCATCAACCTGAGCCCCCGGCAATTTCTTTATCAGTTCTTCCACTACCGACCCTTCCGGCGTGCGGTAGGCACCAGCATTATAAACAAACGTATCTTCTTTTACCGTCACCTTGGCCATGTGCCCCGTAATGGTTGTCTCTTTCAGCATAATGGCATCCGGCTCCACGGAAAGCGTCCCCAAAGCCACGGGCTTCGCTCCGCTTATTTTCAACTGGCGCAAAAGAGGCTTGAATCCCACGTACGAAACTTTTAAGAGGTAGCTGCCGTCGGCCGGTGCCGTCAATGAGAAATGCCCCTCCGCATTTGTAAGGGCATTGGTAACAAGCGAACTGTCGGTTTTAAGCAGCGACACTGTAGCCTGCACAGCAGCCTCCTTCGAATCTTTCTCTAATACGACACCCGTTATCGCACGTTGGGAAAACAAAGAAAGCGATGCTGCCATCAAGGCAATCAACAGTAAAGTTTTTTTCATTCTATCTTGGATTTGTTACGCTTTTAAGACGCTGTTTCAGAATGAAAGTTTAATTTATACGCCAGAAAAAGTAAGCTTTTCAACAATTAGCGCACTTTTTATATACGGTTTTTAGTTTTTTTACGTATCTTTGCAATCCGATATGGAAAGACAGAACGTAATGATATCCGAAGATCTGGAGACAGTGCTTGCACAGGCCATTGCCGGGTGCAGACATGACCGCCTCTTTGTTCTGGCCGACAATATAACCGAAAGGCTGTGCGTGCCCATCGTCGAAAAGTTCGACTGCATGCGCGGCGCACAGAAAATCGTAATCGGAGCCACGGATACCAATAAGTCGCTGGAATCCATCTCGCACGTATGGGCCGAGCTGGGGCGCCTTGGCGCCACGCGCCACTCGCTGATGCTCAATATCGGCGGCGGCATGGTGACCGACTTGGGGGGATTTGCCGCATCAACCTTTAAGCGCGGCATAGCTTATATCAACGTGCCGACCACCCTGCTCGCAATGGTCGACGCCAGTGTCGGCGGCAAGACGGGCATCAATTTCAATGGCTTGAAAAATGAAATCGGCGTGTTCAATAATGCCGGCTGTGTGATTCTCGATACCACATTCTTAAAAACAATGGACGCGGAAAATATCCGTTCGGGATATGCCGAGATGCTGAAACACGGGCTGATCAGCAACGAAAGGATGTGGGCCGAACTTATCGGTTTCAGCCTTGAATGCCCCGACCTGACACTACTGGGGCACATGGTTGGCAAATCGGTGGCAGTAAAAGAACGCATCGTTGCGGAAGACCCGACAGAAAAAGGTATCCGCAAAGCCCTGAACTTAGGCCATACCATTGGGCATGCATTCGAATCGTTTGCTCTGCGACACAGTCCCATACTGCACGGTTATGCCGTTGCCTACGGATTGATATGCGAACTGTACCTCAGTGCCGTCAAAACGGGATTCCCGGCTGATAAACTGCGGCAGACGGCGGGCTTTATCAACAAACACTACGGCAAACTGCCCATCAGTTGCAACGACTATCCCTCGCTGCTGGAACTGATGACGCACGACAAGAAGAACATCGGCGATGCCATCAACTTTACGCTGCTGGGCAGCATCGGCGACATCCGAATCAATCAGACTGCGACAAAAGAAGAAATAATGGAAGCGCTCGACTTCTATAGGGAAAACAACTAATACTACCTTTTTATTACTAACTTAGGGCGGAGCATACTCGAGAGAGCTGTACTCCGCTTTTTTTAGCATGTGTTTCTATCCCGGACCCGGGTATTCCTTATTCCCCAGGATAGCTGCTGCTATCTGTTCGGCCGCTGCCCGTGCGGGCTTCCCCGTCGGTGTCAACGGGAGCTCATCCACAGGCAAACAAGAGCTGGGATGCCAATACTTGGGCAACACAGCGGCACAGATACGCTGCACCTCAGCAATATTGCCCGACACGGCCAGTAAAACCGGCCGTTCGCCAAACTTGGCATCTTCACACTTCGTAACAAGGAATGGTACCTGCAGGAACGGCCTCAAGGCATTCTCCACCTCCTCTATCTGTATCTTAATGCCGCCACAGCATATCACATTGTCCTTACGGCCGATGATACGGAACCGGCGGCCGTCGCCGGCAATGACGGCACGGTCGTTGGTTGTAAGCGGCGAAGCACATACCTGCGGCGCATCGATTATAAGGCAGCCGTCGGAATCCAGACTAACGCCTACCCCAGCGAATGGCGTATACCACTCGCTGGCATCCTGCCCGTTCAGCCGGCGCAAAGCGACATGCGATAACGTCTCGGTCATGCCATAAGTGCTCCATACCGCATTGGGGAAGGCCTGTAGCCGGGCCGCCATGCCGGCATCCACGCTTCCGCCCCCGATGAGCAGATGGCGCACCTGCATCAAGCGTTCGCACTCTTCGGCCACCTGTAACGTATTGTAAACCTGGAGCGGTACCATGGCAGCCAAATCAACCGGTTCCGAAACATGCCGCATCGGATGCCCGTCTGGCTCTACGCATATCAACTGCAGGCCGCAGACGATGCTCCGCACCGCCATCATCTTACCCGCAATATAGTCGAGCGGCATGCAGAGCAAGGCCTTATCGCCTTTGTGCAGCCCTAAAAACGAGCAGGTATTACGGGCAGAGGCTTCCATACGCCACTTCTCTACCCATACGGGCTTCGGCCGGCCTGTTGAGCCGCTGGTATGGACGAGCAGGCTGCCGGAACCGTTGTTCCATTCGTCTATAAACTCCCGCAATACCATAATGTATCACCACATAACTCCAACGGCATATCAATATTGTCCGTAAACAGCTGTCCGGTACCTAACCCTTGAGGCATGCTGACCGGCATTCCGTATGTCTGCGCTGCAAACTGGGCAACGGCATTCAGGCCTACGTTGCTCTCCAGCGCACTGGTAATCCATGAGCCGATACCCATGCCTCGGGCAATGTCAACCCACTCTCCGCAGCCTTTCATCCCCCCATGCAACGACGGTTTCAAGATGATATAAGCTGGCCGGATGATGTTCAACATCTGCCGCTTCATCTCGGGCAGGTTTACGCCAATCAGTTCTTCGTCGAGGGCGATGGGCAGCGGCGACTCCCGGCACAGCTCTGCCATATTGCCCCATTGGCGGGCCTTGATGGGCTGTTCGATAGAATGAATCGCATACTGTGACAACAGTTCCAACTTATGGAGCGCTTCGTCAAACGTGAAAGCGCCGTTAGCATCCAGGCGCAGCTCGATTTCGTGCGGCGGGAAACGTTCGCGGATACGCTTCACCAAATCAAGCTCCCTGTCGAAATCAATGGCTCCAATTTTCAGTTTAAGACAACCGAACCCCTGTTCTATTTTCTCCTCCATGCGTCCAAGCATCTCCTCATAAGAGCCCATCCACAAGAGTCCGTTAATAGGAATACCCTGTTCGCCCCGGCTGAACGGCGTATCAAACAGCCGCTCACCGTTCTGCAGATGGAGCAATGCCGTTTCCAGCCCGAAGAGCATCGACGGATAAGGGCGCATCACGCCATAGTCGATTTCACCTTCCTGCTCGAATTTATCACACAGCGCCCCCAACAGTTTGGCATACTCGTCGTGAGGCAGTGCGTCGCAGCTCAAACCGGGTAGCGGCGCACATTCGCCGATACCGCGGCGCATACCGTCGCTTACTTCGACAAACCACGAGTGGCGGGTAGTGTATACGCCACGCGAGGTGGTGGCGGGTTGCTTGAAATGGAACGTACGTTCCGAGATGGTTATTTTTCTTTTCATTTCAGTATCTTTTTAGTGGGCCTATTGGGCCTATAGGCCTTATAGGTCTTATAAGAGTTATAAGACTAATAAGGCCTGTCAGCCCCCATGCTTTTTCCTATAGTCTAAGCGCGCTTTCATCATTTGTTCTTTAATGCCGCCGTTTTCTACGAAATCTTTCTTCAAGCGTTCCAGCAGATTGCGCAGGAGCATGTCTTCCTGATGAATCAAGGTGATGGCAATATTTGCTATGGCCTCATCCGAACGCTTTTCTATCGCTTCACGATAAAACGCCGAGTCGTTGTGACGCTTGCATACAGCCCGCGCCTGAACTGCCTTCTGATGGTTAACATCCCACAGTTCCAATCGGCGCACACGCAAATAGTCCTCGTAGTCAATCAGCAGTTCCTGCAAACTGGCCCTTGCCACATTCATCAGTTTAATCTCTGTTTCGGCAGAGGTTTCCGCCGCACTGCTGCCCTCGGCAATATTCTGCTTGCCCGACCGGGCCGCCTGCACCATTTGGTCGATGGTTCTGTCGCCTTTCTGCAAGAAGCGATGACAGAAATAAAAAGTGATGTCGTAGATACATTCCGCTTTCTGATAAGCAATCAGGTCGCGGTAATTACCTTTCTTGGAGAGGAAGCTGTGCATCTTTTTTATTTATAGTAGTTTTACAGAACCCAGGAACCGTGCTAACAATATCATGGCAACTTAGGGTATTTCTTGAAATCGGGCTTGCGCTTTTCCAGGAAAGCCCTGCCGCCTTCTTGCGCCTCATCAAGAAAGTAATAAAGCATAGTGCAGTCGCCGGCCAGCTCCTGTATGCCTGCCTGCCCGTCGAGCTCGGCATTCAAACCGGCTTTTATCATCCGCAAGGCCAGCGGCGAACGTTCCATCATCGTTTCAGCCCATTCTACACACTCATCCTCTAAGCGCCCGGGCGGAACCACCTTGTTCACCATTCCCATCCGCTCCGCCTCGGCAGCCGAATACTGCCGGCACAAGAACCATATTTCGCGGGCTTTCTTTTGACCCACAATACGAGCGAGATAACTGCTGCCGAACCCTGCATCGAACGAGCCCACCTTAGGCCCCGTCTGCCCGAAGACGGCATTCTCGGAGGCTATGGTCAGGTCGCACATCAGATGCAACACGTGTCCGCCCCCGATGGCATAGCCATTGACCATGGCAATGACGGGCTTCGGCAACCGCCGTATCTGCATCTGCACATCCAACACGCTCAAGCGCGGCACGCCGCCGTCATCTACATAACCGCCCCGCCCTTTCACGTTCATGTCGCCCCCCGAACAAAACGCCTTGTCGCCGGCGCCGGTCAGCAGTACGACACCGATTTCCTGCATCTCCCGACAAAGGGCGAATGCCTGCGACAGCTCCCATGTCGTCTTCGGCGTAAACGCATTGCGGTAACGCGGCCGGTTGATAGTAATCTTGGCTATACCATTGTATTCTTCAAAGACGATTTCCTCGAAATCCTTGATTTTCTTCCATTCTCTTTCCATTGTGATTTATATATTAAAGATTGATACTACTCCTTGCCGAGGGCCAAGTTAAAATAGGTTTTCAGCGCCCGTTCATCCTCCTGCACGTCCGTAAACACCTCGAGCAACATGGGCCGGTTAACCTCCTCCGTAAGCAGGCGGACGATGCCCAACCGCATCTCCTGCATGTCTTTGGCCGCAAGATAGCCCACATCGTTCTGAACGCAGATGCCTCGGGCATCCGTATGGTGTGCGGCAGCTACAAGACCGCAGCAGGCCGCACTCTGCCCGAGCCCTTTCAGCTGATGGAAGATACCGCCGCCGCCATTGTTCAGCAAGATGATGCGCAGGTTGCCTTTCAGGTTCCGGTTCCACAGCGCATTTTGATCGTAGAAGAAGCTGAGGTCGCCCACGACGCAGAATACGGCGTCATCCGTAGTAACGGAGAAACCAGCCGCTGTAGACAGTGAGCCGTCGATACCGTTCACGCCCCGGTTACAGTACACATAATGGTCGGCATAGATATTCGCAAGGCGCACAGACGTACTGTTGGCATAATGCACGTGATACCCATAGTCTATGTCTTCGAGCTGTTCTTCGAAATATTTCACGGCAGCCATCTGCGAGTAAGGCGGTTCGTAGTCGAGCGCCAGCCGGGCTGCCTCATCCAAGGCTTGCCGCCACAGGTTGCGGTAGGCCTCTGAAGACATTCCCTGTTTGGTGTCCAACCTATCCGAGACAGCCTGCAACACATCGGCCGGATGCCCTTCGACAATGCCTTCCAAGTGCATGAACGTATCGCAGACCGCTCCGTTCTCCGCCACGAAGAACATCCGCGCGTCCTTGGTCTTGCGCAGGAAATCCTTCAGCCGCTTGCTCACAATGGAGCCGCCTACGTAAAGCACGAAGTCGGGCATATAAGCATCGGCCGCCCCAATCCTGTGGAGCACCTCGTCGAAACGGCATACGCCGGGCACAGCGCACAACGACTCGTGCAGCACGACGGCATGGCGGGGTATCCGCCCAAGACTTGCCCCCAGCGCCTCCACCGTCTGCCCGATGACAACCATCGGTCGCCCGGCAGCAACAAATGCCTCAAGGCAGAACGGTCCCAGGCCGCCGCCGTCGGCCTTAGAGGGCAGCAACGCCATCACGCGTTCGCCGGGCAGGCGCTCCACGCTGAAGCCGAATAACGGTTCCGCTATAGGCACATTGATGTGCACCGGCCCGCACCCGTGGCGGCGGAGCTCGAGCAAAGCCTCATTCACCAACCGGTTGCAGTACCACCGCTCCTCGTCATCAGCAGGTTCGGGCAGGCTAACTGCCTTTTTCACAAAGCGCCCGAGCGCATCAGGCTGCGGCAGTGTTTGTCCGTCGAGCTGCCCCACCCACCGGGCAGGCCTGTCGGCACTGATAACTACGAGGGGCTGCTGCTGATAGAACGCCTCTGCTACGGCCGGTGCCAGATTGAGCACGGCCGTGCCACTGGTGACGCAGACTGCCACCGGCTTTCCCACCTGCATCGCCATGCCGAGTGCATAAAATCCAGCCGAGCGCTCATCGGTTACGGGATAACAGGCTATGTCCGGACATTCATTCATGTTATGTACGATAGGGGCATTGCGCGACCCGGGACATACCACGGCGTGCCTCACACCGTGAGCCACGAGCAGTGCCGTGAGGATATTTACATTTTCTTTATTGCTGTACATAGAATAAGTTTCTCATTGTTTCCATTTTTGCTTCGGTCTCTTGCCATTCCTGCTGTTCGCTGCTTTCTCTGAGAAGCCCGCCGCCGGCATAGAGGCAGCAGTGTTCGGCACCAATCTGCATGCAGCGCAGCGACACGTAGAGCCGCGTATCGCCGCAGGGGTCGAGCGGCCCCATGAATCCGCTGTAATAAAGGCGCGGTGTGTGCTCGTTGTTCACGATAAAGTTGAAGGCGGCCTGTTTGGGCAGTCCGCAAACGGCCGGCGTAGGATGTAACGCTTGCAGAAGGTCGCCGAGGCGGCCGCTGCCTGGCAGACTGAACGTAAAGTCGCTCCGCAGGTGTACCAGATTACCAGCTCTCACGGTATAAGGGCCTTCTTCGTGCACTTCGCCGGCAAAGCGCCCCAAGCAATCCTTCAGGTAAGTAGCCACATAGCGCTGTTCCTGTATATTCTTCTGGCTCCAGCGGATGGCATCGGCACTAACCGACTGGGGAGGGTTGTCGAAGCCGAGTTCATACCCCTCGAGCTTCATCGTCCCTGCCAATGCTACTGTGCGCCACCGCCCATCGCCGCCTTCAAGCAGCGTTTCGGGCGTAGCAGCCAGCCATGTGCCGGTCTTGGGCGTATGCACCAGCGCCACAAACAGGCGCGGATAGTAACGGCAGGCACGGAGAAAAAGCTCCTCGGCCGGCAACTGCCCAGCAACAGGATGTTCAGCACACCGGGCCAGCACTATCTTGCGGAAATCGCCGGCCAGCAAGCGGGCATGAAACCGGGCGAAATCACTGGCGTACTGGTTGTAGGCTTTTGCTTCATGGGGACAACGGGACTTTTCCCGGGAGCATAGGTTATTGGGACCACAGGGGGGATGGGCCCTATGGGGCTGATAGCCCCCATCAGACTTTGAAGTCCCGAAAACTTCTTCAGTCACCCTATCCCCTTTAATCAGCACCACCGGCAGCCCCTCCGACGGAGCAAACGGAGCCACCACAAAGCCCTGCTTGCCGTTCAGTGCAGCGCACGACACCAGCTCTTCCGGCTCCCCTCTTGTTTGCTCGATACGCGTGTAGCGGTCGGCGTGGGGCAAACGGTATAAGGCATAACTGCTCATCGTCATTCCTTCGGGCGGATAATACAATTAGTTACACTGGCCGACGATACCAATTCGCCCGCGCCGTTACGGATGTCGACCCGCCACGTGTGCAGCATCTCACCTTTATGGATGATGCGGGCCACGCCGTGCACCACGCCGCCTTCGGGCACCGCCTTCAGATGGTCGGCCGCTACATGGATGCCCAAGCAGGCCATTCCGGGACAGAGCGCGAGCGAGCCTGCGCCGGCTAATGTTTCGGCAAATGCGAGGGAAGCCCCGCCACTGAGGTAGCCAAAAGGCTGGCGGCTATGCTCGTCGACCGGCATCGTGGCCTCGCAAGTGTCTTCTTCGGGGGTTGACATCAGTTGTATGCCGAGTGCGTCGACGATATTCCGTCTGGCACCCAGCGTCCGTTTCACTTCTTCTATATCCATAATATCCTTGTTGTTTCTGCAAAAATACAAATAAAATACGACTTTGCGGTCTCTTTCACCCTGTTTTCTGCCTTGGCTTTATATTCCGCCCGTTTATTGCAACAAATACCTGAGTCCGGGATAAGGGTATCACGTTAATCCGGACGGCGGCGCCCCCTTTGCGCTGCGGCGGCAC
>DBRC01000034.1:0-12222 GCA_002305505.1 Prevotella sp. UBA1378
ACAAAATTAATCAAAATATTGTTCATCTGCAACATTTTGTGCGGAAATGTAAGTGGCGGGATGCAGAAAACAGCAGAAAGGAGGGGGACTTCCTTGCCGGCGGTTGGGGTGGAGCATTTGTTTCTTTCCGCCCTTTTAGCCGCTTCTTACCTGCATTCGGCTAACGGTGTTTCCCGTGGTTATTAAGCCATTCGAACAATCCCTCGCAGGCATCCTCAAGCAATTCTATTACCAACTCGAATCCACTGTCGCCGCCATAATAAGGGTCGGGTATGGAGGAATGACCGGGATGATGACGCAGGAAATCCGTCATCATCCTTACTTTCTCGCGTTCTTCCGGTGTCCGTGCCATTGCTGTGATGTCTTCGTAATTCTCATGGTCCATCACGATGACATGGTCGAATCGGTCGAAGTCTGACCGGCTGAACTGGCGGGCGCGACTGCAGAAATCGTAGCCATGATGTGCACCGTGACTGCGCATGCGGCGGTCGGGCAGTTGTCCGGCGTGCCAGCCGCCAACCCCTGCGGAGTCGATTCGGAAATCCTTTTCCATTCCGTGTTTCTCTACGATGTGCAGCATGATGCCCTCGGCAGCCGGTGAGCGGCAGATGTTGCCGAGGCAAATAAATAGGATAGAGTGTTTCATATATTTATGTCTGTTCATCCGTTAATCTGTTCATCCGTTAATCTGTTCATCCGTTAATCTGTTCATCCGTTCTCATTTTCTTCAGCTCACTGTAGACCAGCGGGACAGTGAGCACGAATGCGCAGACATCGGAAACGGCCTGGCACATCTCCACGCCCGCCAGTCCGAAGAAATAGGGCAGGATAAAAATGAAAGGGATGAAAAACAACCCCCGTCGCGCCCCCGCCGCGATGTTCGCCTTCAATGCTTTGCCGATGGTTTGCATGAGCATGTTGCCCATCATCATGAAGGCGCCGAGCGGATAGCTGACGAGCTGCCAGCGGAAAGCCGCTGTGCCGATGGCTATAACGTCGGGGGCATCGCGGAAAATAGCCACTATCAATCCGGCATAATAAAAGCCGAGGATGGCGCAGACGATGAGGAAGGCCGTGCCTATCTTGACACAGAACCAGAACCCTTCGCGTACACGTCCGTATAAGGCTGCTCCATAACAGAAACCGCACAGCGGTTGGTATCCTTGGCCTATGCCGATGATGATGGAATACACGAAGAACGTGATGCGCGTAACAATCGACATACCCGCAATGGCGGCATCCCCATACCTACTCGCCACAACATTCAGACAGACAGTTGCCAGTGCCCCCAATGCTTGTCGGGTTAACGACGGCGTACCGCCGTACATGATGTCGGCAATGATTCTGCGGGTCGGGGTAAAGTCGCGCAGCTTGATGCGTATGTTCTCTCCTTTGCGGCTCATGTACATCAGCAGCAGGAAGCTGAAGGCTTGGCCGCTTACCGTGGCAATGGCCGCGCCCGTAACGCCCATGTTGAGGCCGAGGATGAGTATAGGGTCGAGTATGACGTTGAGCACGGCTCCCGAAACGATTCCGATCATTGCCATGGAGGCATTGCCCTGGAACCGCATTTGGTTGTTCAAGGTCATTGAAGCGGTGATAAACGGTGCCCCTAAGAGGATGATGCGCATATAGCGTTCGGTGTAGGGCAGAATGGTAGGCGTAGAACCTAAAGCCAGCGAGATGGGGCGGAGAAAGACAAGGCCGGCCACAGTGATGAGCATCCCGGAAGCGATGGCATAGACAAAAGACGTTGCTGCCATTTTCCGGGCGGCCGCGGTATCTCTTGCCCCCAGTTCCTGCGCAATGGTGACGCCTGCTCCCTGGCCGAAGAGGAAACCGGTGGCCTGGATGATGGCCATCACGGCAAAGACAATACCGACAGCCGCCGTCGACTGTGTGTCGACTTGCCCTACAAAGAAAGTATCGGCAATATTGTACATACTCGTTACCAGCATGCTGATAATGGTAGGTACGGCCATCGTGGGTATCACCTTGTGAATCGGCGCCTGTGTCAGGAAGGTATAGTTGTCCCGGTGTTTCATTTCTATCTTATTATTATAAGAGACAACGCCACTGCTGCCACCATCAGTATTTCGGTGCAGCGGTTGATGCGTATCGCGGTTTTCATGTCGCCGGTATCCAGCATCCGTCCGTTCTCGCCGATATAGGGTTTCTCGAAATATTCGCCGAAATAGTAGTGCGGACCGCCAAACCGGCAGTTGAGTATCCCAGCCAGGGCTGCTTCGGGCCATCCGCTGTTAGGGCTGGCATGCTGATGCCCCCATTTCATGACGAATCCCGCAAGCGGCAGCCGTCCCGAAACCACGAGCATCAGCAAGGCCGTAAGTCGGGCCGGGATATAATTGGCAGCGTCGTCCATCCGCGCGGCGAAACATCCAAAGTCAACATAGCGCCCGGTGTGGTAGCCGATCATGGAGTCGAGCGTGTTCACCATCTTATAGGCCAGCATACCCGGTACGCCGAGGAGTGCATACCAAAAGAGCGGTGCGATGACTCCGTCGCTCAGGTTTTCGGCCAATGTCTCGAGGGCGGCGGTGCGCACCCCCTGTCCCGATAGCCCGGATGTGTCGCGCCCCACGATACGTGCCACCTGCCGGCGTCCGTCTTCGAGCGAGCAGTCTAAGGCAGTGAATACGTTGCGCACTTCGCGTGCCAACGTGGTGCCCGCAAGGCAATAGAAGATGAAGACCGCCTGTATCCCCATGCCCAGCAACGGCGGCATGGTGTCGAGCCAGCGCAGCAGGTACCATGCTGCAGCATAGGTGGCTGTTACCAAGGCAACGCTCATCATACCGCCTTTCAGTTTGCGCTGCCTCCCGCGGTTGAGCCAATATTCGCCTTTCGCGATGGCTTTGCCGAACAGCACGACGGGGTGGGGCAACTGCGCGGGGTCGCCCAGCAGCAGGTCGAGCAGCCAACCGATGAGCAGTGGCATCGCAGGCCATGCCATGATACAGTAGGGAAAGAGATCCGTCATTCCTGATATTTTTTTATAGCCGCTATGAGTGTGTCGTTTTCTTCCCTGCATTGTGCGGCGATGCGGAAGCAGTGACAGTCCAGTCCGTCGAAGTTGGAGGCGTCGCGTATCAGTATGCCGTGCTTAGCAGCCAGATATTCCTTCAGGCGGGCGGCTGTGTCATTCATAATCCTCACCAGCATGAAATTGGTTTCCGTTTCGCCGGCATGAATGTGTGGGATGCTGTTCAGCTCCCGTTTCAGCCTTTGCGCTTCTTGCAGATAGCCGTCCAAGTCTGTAATGGCCGGGCGGTTGTTGGCGATGAGGAATTTTCCCGCCTCTATCGCCAGCGAGTTGACCGTCCACGGCCGGGCATACCGCCTTATCTCCCGGACGATATGCTCCGCCGCCGTAATGTATCCGATGCGCAGTCCGGGCACGGCATAGGTTTTGGTCATCGAGTGCAGCTGTACAACGTTATCTGCCTGAACCGCTTCTTGCGGCGACATGATGCGTGCCTTGGTATAGTCTTCGTAGGCTTGGTCGATGACTACGAGGCCATGGCGCTGTATGTATTCCCCGACGGCCTCTTGCGTGTACACGCTGCCCGTCGGGTTGTTAGGGTTGCAGAGCCATGCGATGGAGCCCTTCCGGCTGGTGTCATCCTTGCCGGCCGGCCTCATCCCGAACATGTTGCAAGCATCCGCGTATTCGCTGAAAGTAGGGTGCTCAATTGTATAGGGATTTCCGTGTCCGCCGCTATAGGCCTGTGCGATGAGATAGATGGCCTCTGTGACACCGTTGGTTGCCAGTACGCAGCCGTCGGGGATACCGTGCTTCCGGGCGATGATGCGTTCCAGTGAGTAAGGCTGCGGCTCCGGATAACTGCCGATGACGTCCATCCGGGCATTGAGGAACGCCTTCAGTCCGTTCAGGTCGGCATGGCCGTAGATGTTCGAACTGAAGTTCATCCGGATGCCCGGATATAGGTATATATCGTCGCCGTGCCCCTCAATCATCGCCGGTCAGTATTTGGTAGATGCGCCCCATGTCGACATGCCGGCGCACGTGGTCGGCCAGCAAGTCGTATTGCTGCTTTTTGAAAGCGTGGTAATCGATAGGTCGCCCGCCTTGCTTTATCTTTTCAGCGTAAGGTGCAAGCAGCATATCGACAAACGCTTTGTTGTCGAGGATGCCGTGGATGTATGTACCTAAGCATTTTTCGCTGTAGCCTACGCCGGCCTCTCCAAAAGAGCAATTCCCCTGCCGGCATTCTGGAGCCAGTTTTATCTCGAAGAGCCTGTCGGTTCCGCCCGTCAGTACAGTCGTTCCCATGTGTATCTCATAACCCTCCATCCATTCGGGCGGCGTGCTTGCATGCAAAAGGCGTTGCGGTAGCGTGAACCTTACTTGCCGGGTAACCTTTTCCCCCTCTATCGTCGTTGTGACAGGCAGCAGGCCCAGACCGGGCATCCGCTCGATTTCTCCCTCCGCATGGTAAGGGTCGAGCACTTCTTGTCCCATCATCTGATAGCCTCCGCAGATGCCCAGTACCGTTGCGCCGTCGCGATGGGCGCGCAATATGGCCTGTGCCGTGCCGTTACGGCGCAGTTCGTATAAATCGTCGATTGTGCTTTTCGACCCCGGCAGGATGATGATGTCGGCCTTTTTGATGTCCTCCGTATTGTTCGTATAAAACAAATGTACGCGTGTGTCCTGTTCCAGCAGGTCGAAGTCGGTGAAGTTGCTCAGATGGCGCAGCAGTACGACGGCAATGTTCACCTTCCCGTGCCCAGCCTGTGTCGGCTTGCTGCCCAGTGCAACACTGTCTTCTTCCTCAATATGGATATTTTGGAAATAAGGCACGACACCCAATACAGGCACGTGGCAGATGTCCTCCAGTATCCGGATACCATCTTGGAAGAGCCGCAGGTCGCCGCGGAACTTGTTGACAATGATACCTTTGATGCGTTTGCGCTCTTCCGGCCGCAGCAAAGCAATGCTGCCATAGAGGCTGGCAAAGATGCCGCCCCGGTCGATGTCGCCCACCAGTATGACGCTGGCTCCCGCATGCATGGCCATGGGCATGTTCACGAGGTCGGTATCGCGCAGGTTCAGTTCGCAGATGCTTCCCGCCCCTTCCATCACGATAGGGTTGAAACGCCGTGCCAGCCTGTCATAAGCGGCATGCACCTCGGTTCTGAGCGTCTCGCGCCCCTCCTTCCGGTAATAGTCGTAAGCATGCTGGTTTCCGATGGGCTTTCCGTTGAGCACCACCTGGCTCGTGTGGTCCGACTGTGGCTTCAGCAGCAGCGGGTTCATGTCCGTATGACAGGCGATGCCGGCAGCCTCCGCCTGTACGGCCTGTGCCCTTCCTATCTCCAGTCCTTCGGGCGTGGCGTACGAGTTGAGCGCCATGTTCTGCGCTTTGAAGGGGGCAGGGTGGTAACCGTCTTGCAAGAAGATGCGGCAAAAAGCGGTTGCCAGCACGCTCTTTCCTACGTCGCTGCCCGTACCGGCCAGCATCATGGGGTGTAGAATCTTGTTTATCTTGTTCATTCGTAACGCAAGGGTAATGCCAAAGTGCGCAATGAAAGCCTGCTTTCAAATTGCCGAGTGCAGCTTATCTGTTGCAAAGGTACATAAATTTTCATCAAAAAGAATGTTTTTTCATTTATTATTGCTAATTTTGCAACGCATTAGGTTCACCGTTGGGTGATGAAAAGGGAATCGGGTGCAAGTCCCGGACAGTCCCGCTGCTGTAAGCCGTCTTTAAGGCGCGAACACCATGTCACTGAGCTTTTTATTCGAATGGATTTGGTTCGGGAAGACGTTCGTTGCCGGACGGTAAGTCAGAAGACCTGCCGATGCTGCGATATCTTCCCGTGTCTTCGAGGAATAGGATGGGGAAGGGTTTTCGATATGATTCTTGTATGAAGGAGATTATTACAATGGCGCTATCGTGCGCAGTAACCGCTGTTCCTGCCCAGACAGTCCGGCACGATTCGGTGGCGGACAAGGTGCATCAGGTGAGGGAGATCGTTGTCACGGAAAACCGGAAGCAACGCGAAATTTCCAGCACGTCGCCGCTGCATGTGATCGGGCAGGGCGAACTGTTGCATCAAGGCATTGCCGACGTGGTCGACGCGCTTCACCGGTTGCCCGGTGTCACGCTGCGCGACTATGGCGGTGCGGGCGGACTGAAAACCATCTCCGTGCGCGGTTTCGGGGCGCAGCATACGGGAGTGAGCTATGATGGAATCCTGCTGAGCGAATGCCGGAGCGGCGAGATAGATGTGTCGCGCTATTCTCTTAACAACCTTGAGCACATCTCGCTTGTCGTGGGCGACAATGACGATATTTTCATTTCTGCAAAAACTGCCAGTGTGCCGGCCATGGTGCATTTGCAGACACAGCGGCTGCCCACTGCGGATACGAAACCGCACCTGACCACACAGGTGAGGATAGGCTCGTTTGGCTATACCAGTCCGTTCGTGAAGTACGAGCAGAACTTTTCCGGGCGTTTTTCTTTTTCGGCCGTAGGCGAATACGTATATGCCGAAAACGACTATCCGTTTACGCTGCGCAACGTGAGTATTACAACGGAGGAGCGGCGCAAGAACAGCAGGATGAATTCGGGGTATGGCGAGCTGAACTTTGTGTGGAAAACGAATCGGGCAGGCCAGTTGAGCGGAAAGGTGTATTATTATGATAACGACCGCCAGTTGCCCGGGCAAGTGCGGTACTATGCGAATAGCAGCAATGAAATCCTGCGCGAACGTAACGCTTTCGGGCAACTGCAATACCTGGTGCATAATCACCGCAACCTGTCGCTGAAGTGGAATGCCAAGTTTAACTGGGCGCAGAGCGATTACCGCAGCGGCGTCAACTCGGGTGCCTTGAAAGGGGCATGCTATTGGCAGCGCGAGGCCTACACATCGGCCGCATTGCTTTGGGCGCCCGTGGGGAATTGGGCTTTCGACTATTCGGCAGACTACAGTTTCAACAACCTTACCAGTACGCTTTTTTCGGATACACGCCCTTATCGGCACACTGTCCTGCAAACGGCGACGGCCAAATACACGCATCGCAGGCTGACGGCTATCGCCCGCCTGCTCCATTCGCTTTACCTGAACGAGGCCAAGGACGGGGATGGTGCGCGCAACATGCGGCGCCTGTCGCCGTCAATATCCGTATCTTATAGGTTACTGGCCGATGACGACCTGTATGTGCGGGCATCCTATAAGAACATATTCCGCGCGCCGACATTCAACGAGAACTATTTCTTCCATTATGGCAGTACCGACTTGTATCCGGAAAATACCGACCAGTTCAATCTGGGGCTGACTTGGCGTTCGCGCCAGAAATCAGCTTTTACGACGCAGGCAACACTGGACGCGTATATGAACCACGTGAAAGACAAGATTGTCGCCGTTCCTTATAACATGTTTATCTGGCATTGTATCAACGTGGGAAAGGTACGTGCAATCGGGCTCGATGCTACGCTTAACACCGCTTGGCGGCCCGGCCCCCGGCATTTGCTGCTGATGGCATCCAACTACAGTTACCAGCAGGTACGCAACCGCACCAACCCCCAGTCGCCTTATTATAACAATCAAATAGCCTATACGCCCGAACACAGCGGCAGCGCATCGCTGGCATGGGAAAATCCATGGATGAACCTGTCACTCCATGCCACGGCCGTAAGCTACAGATGGACCAACAATGAGCATTACGACGAGTCGAAGGTTGACGCCTATGCCGATTTCGGCATTACGGCCTACCGGCATTTCCGGTTCGGGAAGCATAGGGTAGAGTGGCGGGCCGATGTGAAAAACCTCTTTAACCGGCAGTATGAGATAGTGAAACTCTATCCCATGCCCCGCAGGAATTATCAGTTATCAATAAAATATCAATTTTAAAAAAGCAGACGTATGAAAAAGCATTTATTAAGTTTTTCAGTATTGTTGATGGGAGTAGCCCTCCTTACAGCATGTGACAATGACGACGACACGCCTGTCCGCAGGGCCGTAGACGTGAGCAACGGCGTATTCGTGGTTTGTTCGGGCAATATGAGTGCCCCTATCAACGGGGAAGTATCTTATTACGACTATTCTTCTGGAACAGTTACGCCAAGGGCTTTCGAGACGGCCAATGGGCGCGCCTTGGGCTTGACGTCGAATGATGCCGTAGTATATGGCAGTAAGATGTACATTGTTGTTGGCAATGAAAATACGATAGAGGTGGTCGACAAGAATACGTTGAAGTCAATCAAGCAGATAATGCTAACCGAACTGGCAGGTAAGACAGACGGCTTGCATCCGCGGCACATCGTGGCCGACGGCGGTAAGGTTTATGTAAGCGCATACGGTTCGTCGGAAGCCGACTGGGGCACCTATATCACCAGCGGTGCGGGCATTGTGGCTGCCATCGACACCGTTAATTACTCGCTCGTTAAGCAGTATACCACCGGTTGTTTCCCTGAAGGGCTTGCCGTTCTCGGAAACTACATCTATGTTGCTAATTCAAACTACGGCATGGGCAAGGCATCTATCTCAAAGATAAATGTTTCAACGGGAGACGAGACCAAAATTACTGACGACCAGATTGTGAACCCCGTAGATATTGTGGCGATTGGCGGAAATCTTTATTTCCTTGATTCGGGTAAATACGAGACATCTCCCAAATATGTCCAAATAGGCGCCGGCATGCGCAAGCTTACCACAGAAGGCACTGTAAGCAAGGTTACAGATGCGACGGCAATGGGCAGCGACGGAAAGAAAATCTATGTCATCAATGCTCCTTACGGCACGGGCACGGTCGGGTATGCAGTCTATGATGCAGCCACTGCCACAGTTAAGGCATTTACTCCGGGCGAGGATGTGGAGTTCCCGAAAGCCATCGGAGTAGATCCGCTCAATGGTTATGTGTTCATTGCCTCTAACAGCAAAAATGCCGATACGGGATATGCCGACTATAGGGCTGCCGGGTATGTAAAGCAGTATAAGCCCGACGGTACCTTCATCAGCAGGTTCAACTGTGCGGTTGGCCCGGAAACTTTCGTCTTCAATACAGGCGTAAAGTATGAGTAAGAAACAACAGGCCGTATTCCTTTTCATCACAGTGTCCGCCGTTCTTTGCTCCTGCAAGGGCGGCGGCACTTCCGGTTATAGCGGCGGGGGGGATACCCTCAAGCTGAAGTACGCCTCCAACCTCTCCATCGTAAAGCACGCGGGATATACCATGGTGTCGCTGCGCAACCCTTGGAAAGAG
The DNA here is from genome assembly GCA_002305505.1 of Prevotella sp. UBA1378. Lineage (GTDB taxonomy): Bacteria > Bacteroidota > Bacteroidia > Bacteroidales > Bacteroidaceae > Prevotella. The sequence continues at coordinate 9,254 of DBRC01000034.1, forward strand.
GGTGAAACATTGCATCGCTACATCTTGGTGCCGCGCAACGGTGAATTGCCGGCAGAACTTCCGGAGGGTACCGTATTGCGCACTCCGCTGCCCAAGGCCACCGTGTTCACCACCGTCCACTGTGGTTTGCTGATGTACCTTGGCAGGCAGGAGTGCATCAATGGCGTGGCCGACTTGAAATACATCAAGATACCATGGATACACGAGAGGGTGAAAGAGGGCAGGATAGCCGATTGCGGCGAGGGTATGTCGCCGGTGGTTGAGAAGATCATCGATATAAAGCCCGATGCCATTCTCCTTTCCCCTTTTGAAAACAGCGGGGGCTATGGCAAGTTGGAGGAAATCGGCATCCCGCTGATCGAGTGTGCCGAATACATGGAGACATCGCCGCTGGGGCGGGCAGAGTGGATGAAATTCTACGGATTGCTGTTCGGTGCGGAAAAGGAAGCCGACAGCTTGTTTCATGTAGTCGACTTGAACTACCACAGACTAAAAGAGGTGGCGGAGGCGTCGGAAACGGTTTGTACGGTGTTGATGGACAAGATGGTAGGTTCCGTTTGGTATGTCCCCGGCGGCTGCAGCACCATCGGGCAGATGGTTGCCGATGCGGGGGGAACCTATCCTTTTGCCGGTGATAAGCGCAGCGGCAGTATCCCGTTGCCCTTTGAGAGCGTGTTGGAGAAAGCCGGCAATAGCGATGTATGGCTGTTGCGTTACAGCAGTGGCCGCGCGATGGCTTTAGGCGAACTGGAAGCGGGCTACCGTGGCTACAGTCATATAAGAGCATTCCGGCAACGGAATGTATATGGATGCAATGTGGAGCAAACCCGTTTTTACGAAGAGACACCGTTCCGTCCCGACTATCTGTTGAGCGACTTCATCCAAATCTTCCACCCTGATATAATAGGATTGGAACCTTTGCGTTATTATTTTAAACTGAAATGAATAAGGGGATACGATATGCAGTGGGGTTGTGCGTGCTGATAGCTGTGCTGTTTGCACTCAATCTTATTGTAGGTTCGGTATCCATCCCCGTTGCCGATATCGTCCGCATACTTTCAGGCGAAACGGCAATGAAGGAGAGCTGGCGTTTCATTATCCTCGAAAGCCGGCTGCCGCAGGCTATTACGGCCACAGTTGGCGGCGGGGCGTTGGCGGTGAGCGGGCTGATGCTTCAAACGGCTTTTAAGAATCCCCTTGCCGGCCCCTCTATTTTCGGCATCAACAGCGGTGCCGGCCTTGGCGTCGCTTTGGTGATGCTGTTCCTGGGCGGCAGCCTGTCGGCCGGTTCGGTCAGCTTAAGCGGTTTTGTGGCCATACTCGTAGCCGCATTCATCGGGGCCATGGCCGTAATGATTATTATTTTTCTCTTTTCCACGATTGTCCGCAACAATGTCATGCTGCTCATCATCGGTGTCATGATTGGCTATATCTCGTCGTCGGCCATCTCCCTGCTCAATTTCTTTGCTACCGACGAAGGCGTAAAGTCGTATATGGTGTGGGGCATGGGCAGTTTTGGGGGCGTGTCTATGCAGCAGATGCCTGTGTTCCTGACGGTTAGTTTTGTAGGGTTGGCCTTGTCGCTGTTGTTGATAAAGCCGCTCAATGCGCTGCTGTTAGGCGAGCAGTATGCCGAAAACCTGGGTGTCAACATATTGCGGGTGCGCAACTGGCTCCTCTTGGCAACAGGGCTGTTGACCGCCATCACGACAGCCTTCTGCGGGCCGGTGGCGTTTATCGGGCTTGCCGTCCCCCATATAGCCCGGTTGCTGTTCAAGACAGCCGACCACCGCATACTGATGCCCTGCACGATACTTACGGGTTCTGCCGTGGCCCTCGTTTGCAATGCCATCTGTTTCCTGCCGGGCGAGACGGGTGTTATACCGCTCAACGCCGTAACGCCCGTTATGGGGGCACCTGTTATTATCTATGTGATAGTGAGGAGGAAGCACCAGTAGCTATTTTGATGCGCAGCTCGTCGCGGTCGAAACATATCCCTTTTTGTTCGATAAAACCAGTCAGCGAGCCGTCGGCGGCCAGTTCGCGCGGCGTGCCTATATGCAAGCCGTCGGCGGCCATCAGCCAAATGGTATCGGCTATCTGCAACGTCAGGTCCAAATCGTGATTGGAGAGGAAAATCGTTTTTTGTGTTTCGCGGCTTAACCGGTGCAGCAGCTGCATCATTTCCACCTTGCTCGGATAATCTAAAAAGGCCGTCGGCTCGTCCAGGTAGATAATGCTTGTCTGTTGCGCCAGAGCCTTGGCTATCATCACTTTCTGCCGTTCGCCGTCGCTCAGCGTCTGTATCATCCTGCTTTCCAGTTTTCCGATGCCAATCATCGCTATCGACTCGTCGACGATTTGTCTGTCGCGTTCGGACAGCCGTCCCCAGAAACCTGTATACGGGCTGCGTCCCATGCCTACCATTTCCCTTACGGTCATGTTCTGTACATGCGGCTTTGTGGTCAGCACCACGCCAATCATGCGTGCCAGTTGCAGGTCAGTGTATCGGTCGATGCTCTTTCCGCCGATGAAGATGTCGCCAGCCAATCGTGGCTGAAAGGCGCAGAGCGTACGCAGCAGGGTCGACTTCCCTATGCCGTTGGCACCTATCAGGCATGTCAGCTCACCGCTGTACAGCGTAGCGTTGATATTCTTCCCTACGGTTTTCGGTCCGCCTTTTGACTTGTATCCGATGCTGAGTTTTTCCAAGCGTACGGTTTCTTTTTTCATTGTCGTATCTGTTTTTCCGCAACAAGTGGTTTAACGGAATCTGTCTCTTTATCCTTATTGGTCATACATTGCCTGCAAACTTACATAAAATTCTTGAATTTTACGCCAGTTTTATAAGAAAGTTGCCCCCGGCCTGCAATTTACGGATTAGAATGCAGGGAAATATGCCAGTTTGGGATAAGAAACCCGCGCTAATCCGGCGGCATAAAGGCAAGCGGTGGGCAGCAGGCGGATAA
>DBRC01000034.1:12353-43371 GCA_002305505.1 Prevotella sp. UBA1378
GCAAGGGGGGCACCGCCGTCCGGACTAACGTGGTGTCCTTATCCCGAGCCCAGGTAAATATTTCTGATATTATTACAATAAATCTTTCCGCCCCATCATCCCCCCTGCTGCCCTTGGCTTGCTTTCTCCGAATGTGCTTTTAGTGATTGCATTGCTGTGCCTGCTATATGCCATCAGGCTTTTTCTTTGCAAAAATATTGTTAAAAGTGGGGCATGCCAGTAAGAAAAGAGACATACATTCTTAAATATTTTGTATTTTTGAAGCGATAAAATGAACAATACGTATTCTATAATAATATAAAGGAGGGGCGTTTTCGGAAAGCCATGCGCAGAGCCTTACTTGTCGGGGCTATGCCGTGGCGGGGAAAGGTGCATGAATATGAACTTTTTGATAAAGGCAAACATGACGCGGTATATTTCTATCTTCTTGCTGGTTTTGTCGGTGCTCCCGGCAAAGGGCCAATCGGCAGCGATGGAGCGGCTCACGACTGAGGAGGGCCTCTCGGGAGGCAGCGTGCAGCGCGTTTTCCGTGATAGCCGGGGGTATGTTTATATCGGTACGATGGTGGGGGTAGACCGCTTCGACGGCTCGAACGTGGTAAACATAGCCTTCCCCCTCGACGGGCGGAGCGAGAAATGCTGGGTAAGCGGTATCGTAGAGACAAGAGGCGACGGTCTCATCGTAAGTAATAAGGTGGGGTTGTGGAGGCTCGACCGCCGCACGCTGCAGATGACACGCATCTTCGAGGACGAGATGAATGTGGAGGTAACCTGCATGGCTGCTGACCACGACGGCACCGTATATATCGGAACGGTGGACGGACTGTTCTCCTTGCGTGGCGGCCGCCTTGCCCGGATGGCGTTCCCGCAGCGTTCCCGCCATGCCGACCGCCACGTGGTGGGCATGGCCATAGGCCGCCACGGAAAGCACAAACGGCTGTGGGCGGCTACGCGCCGCGGGTTGACCTGTATGGATGCGGCGCGTGGGAAAGAGGTTGCCTATACCCCGTTATACGGAGCGAAAGACAGGCGCGCGCTGAGCAGTGTGGCCACAGCAAGCGACGGGCGCGTGTTCGTAGGGACAAAAGGCGGCGACGGGCTGTTGCTCTACGATGCGAAGAGCGGCGTGTTCCTTCCATATATGTTTGCCGGTGCCGACATCAACGACCTTTTTGCCGACAGCAGCGGCCATTTGCTGGCAGCCACCGGTATGCAGGGGGCTTACGAAATCACGCTCGGCTCGGATTCGGTCAGCCGCCACTATACGTGCCGGGGTGGTGCGGGCACGGTGGCTTCGCGCTTCGAAAGCGTGTGGACCGTATACCGCGACCGGCAGGGCATCGACTGGCTGGGGTATCAGTTTTTCGGGCTCGATTATACCTGTTATAACCGCAATGTCTTCCGCACCTATGCCGTTCCCGGCGTTATCGACAGCCGGCAGTACCGGGTGCGCTCGTTCTTGCTCGACGGGCAGGACGTGTTGCTGGGCACCCGCAACGGCTTGTGCGCCGTGCGCGGGGGCAAGAGTGTGCAGCATGCCCCGGGCGGGGGCATCGTGACGCAGGTAGCACGCATGGGAAATGTTTATATGGTGGGCACAATCGGCAGCGGATTGCGTTGTTACGACGTACAGACGCTTTGCGAAACGAATGGCCACGCCTTCTCGGTGCTGGCTGGCTCAAATGTCTATCAGTTGACCGATGACCATTCGGGCAACTTGTGGATTTGCACATCGGCCGGGTTGGCACGCTATGATAAGTCGGCCGGAGTGTTGCAGCTGTTTACGGAGACCAACTCGCAATTGCCGGACAACGAGGTGTTCTGCATGGGGTTCGACAGCCGCGGCATCGGGTGGGTGTCTACACGCGGCGGCCTTTGCCTCTATCAGCCGGATGGCGGCAGGCTCACGGTGCAGTCCTTGTCGGACATGTTCCGCCGTCCTTATCTGTTGCGTTCGATCGTCCCCGCCGGTGCCGACCGCATGTTGCTGCTCCCACAACACGGTTCCCCGCTTGTTTACGACATGGACGAGGCCCGGATGGACAGCCTGCAGCTTGCTGTTGCCGAGCGCAATCCGGCCTTCCTTTTCGTCCACAGGCTGGGGGGCGCCCATATCTTTGCTACCGACGAAGGGCTGTTCATGGGAAACCGCGACAGCATACGCCGCTTCGGCTATATCGACGGACTGCCCAATCTGCAGTTCCAGTCGCACTCTTCATTGCTTACCGCCAACCGTTTCTGGGCTGCAACCAACGGCGGACTGGTATATGCCGAGCTCCGCGACTTGGCTCGGCGGCAGTATGAGCACATCCCCATCGTGCTCAGTGCCATCCAGACCGACCATTGGTATACCGACGCCGAGGTGAGCGCTTGTGTTTACGACGGGCAAATAAGGCTTAGCAGGCACCAAAGCGACCTCTCACTGGCTTTCTGTCCATTGGTGTTCGGAAACATAAAAGGCATCAGTTTCAAGTATCGGCTGGAGGGATATGACAGCCAGTGGCACACCGCTACCCACGACCGCCATATCTTCTACCGCTCGCTGCCTGCCGGCAACTATACCTTGCGCATCGAGGCTGTGGGCATGCCCGAAATGAACGTGGCCATGGCAGTAGCCGTTCCGTATACCTACGGGGCGCTTTCCATGGCCTTCGCGCTGTTACTGCTGTTGCTGCTGTGCGGCTACCTGCTGTATTGCCGGCTGTATAAAAAGGAGTATTTCTGGCAGCGCCTTTTGCCGAAACCCGGGAAATACCAGAAAAGCCGGATGGCAAAAGACGAGGGAGAGCGGCTGGCGGATGTCTTGGAGCGCTATATGTACGAGAAAAAACCCTACGTGGAGCCTGATTTTTCGATGCCCGACTTGGCCAAGGCCATTGGCTGTAGCACCCACTCGCTGTCACAACTGTTCACCCAGTTTCTCAATTGCAGTTATTACGACTACATCGCCGCCTACCGCATTGCCGAGTTCAAGCGCCTGGCTGCCGATCCGCAGTATGCGAAATACACCATCAATGCCCTTTCCGAGTTGGCCGGATTCCGTTCGCGTACCCCCTTCCTTACGGCTTTCAAGAAGTTTACGGGTATGACGCCAAAAGACTATATGAAATCGATAAGGAGATGAGCGGAATGCACTTTCCCACCGGGAAGTGCATCTTGTTTTTGTTTGTAAGGCGTTGTTGTTGAGTGTGTTGTGTGAAAACATAGCGTTTCTGATGGGGGAAGACTGATCGTGATGGATAAAAGTTTGGAAACTGGCGGATAAAAGCTTATCTTTGCAGTCGGACTATTAACGAATAACAAAAACAGTATAAAGGTATGAACAGAATCAAGTCTTTGATATTACCGGTCTTGTTGCTGCTTAGTATGACAGTTGCAGCACAGGATGACGGGCTGAAGTTGCATTACGATTTTTCCGTTGTTTCGGGTACCGGCGTAGGTGACGCATCGCCGTCGGGTGTCACGGCACAGCTGAAGGGGGTGGCTCAAGTAGTGCAGATGGGCAAGTACCATGTGCTCGATTTAGGCAATGGCACCGGGTACCTTGACATGACATCGGCGGCGGGTAGCATCGTCAGTCAACTGACCGACTTCACCGTCTCCGTATATTATCGGGTAGATACAGATGCCGCCATTACCGGTGCCGGCAATTTCTTGTGGGCGTTTTCCAAGCTTATATATAATACGCAGACCGAAGGCCCGTATTCTGCCTATCGGATAAATGTTCAGCGAATGGCCAGCAGCGCCTCCGGTTGGGGCGGCGAGGTTGGTATGGAAGTAGGGACAGCTTCTGTGAAGGGCAGCTGGGTGCACGTGGCTTATCGCCAACGTGGCCAGCAGGGTGAGCTGTTCGTTGACGGGAAAAAGGTACAGTCGCTCTCCACGATGCCCATACTGAAAGATATATTTACGGAAGCTCCGGCCAATTGCTGGATAGGGCGGCCGCCTTTCGCCGGAGACAATTACCTGAAGAAGACGCTTGTGGCCGACTTCCGGCTCTATGATGCGGCCTTGGGAAATGAGCGCGTTGCTGCGCTTGCGGCCACGACATCCGACCTCGAGCATGAATACAGGTATGGTACACCGGGCGATTTCACACAGTTGCGCACCGTGCTTGGCGAGTGCAGGGCCTTCCTCGAAGGTGCCATGGCGGGCTATGCCCCCAATGCGCTTGCCGAATTGCGCGATGCCGTAAGCATTGCCGATGCCGAACTGGCGGCGGCAAGGGCCTCGCAGCATCTTATAGATTCTTATGTGTCTGTCTTGCAGAAAGCCCTTGCACAAGCCAAGGCATCGGAAGGGTTCATGCCAAAGAGCGCTACGGCATTCCTTGCGGGCGACCATGGGTTCCGGCATCCGGGCGGTGTCAACTCGCAAGCCGATTTCGAGCGCATCAAGCAACTGTTGGCTGCCGGCGATGAACGCCTCACCAAGGCATGGAATCAACTGTGTGCCAACGAATATGCACAGTCGGGTGTCGCCACATGGCCGGTGGAGACGATAGTGCGCGGCGGTAGCAGCGGCCAGAACTATATGAATGCGGCGCGTGGGGCTGCCATGGCTTATCAGAACGCCCTGCGCTGGAAAATCGCAGGGACAAAAGCCAATGCCGACGCGGCCGTGCGCATATTGATGGCATGGGCAAAGGTATGCAAGCGCGTGGGCGGCGACACCAACCAGAGCTTGGCGGCAGGCCTTTACGGATACGCGTTTGCACAAGCCGCCGAACTGATGCGCGATTACGAGGGATGGAGCCGCGCTGATTTCGAGGCATTCAAGCAATGGATGATTAATGTGTGGTATAACCGTAGCTGCGACTTTATCCGCCGCCGCCACAATACGTGGCAGAATACGGCCAATCCGGGTAAGGGAGAACGTCCCGGCCACTATTGGAGCAACTGGGGCTTGTGTAATGTGCTGTGCATTATGTCGATTGGTGTCCTGTGCGATGATGTGCACATGTACAATCAGGGCGTGTCGTTTTATAAATACGACCATGTAGGCACTTATACCGACCGCTCGTCGCAGGGCGTCATACTGAACGATGGCTGCAATGAGTTTATCGGCAATCTCGTGCCGGTGGTGCTTCCCGACAGCCGGGGACCACTGGGCTACTTGGGGCAGATGCAGGAGAGCGGACGCGACCAAGGGCATGCCTTAATGGCATTGGGGCTGGCCCTCGACGTATGCCAGATGGGCTATAACCAGGGCGACGACCTCTATGCCTATATGGACGACCGTATCGCCGCTGGTATCGAACACGTGGCAGCACTCAACTTCGGAGGTGTGGCCGGCGCGTCGTTGCCATGGATTAACTATAACTACGCCGACTGCCGCGGAACGATGGGGGCTGGATGGATGCAGACTGCGCCTAACGAGGGCGGAAAAGGAGGGCTGCGTCCTTTCTGGGACCGTGCATTGGGCTACTATGAGGGCGTGCGTGGCATAAAGTTGCAATATGCCGGAAAGGCCAGCGAGAGGGTTGGCATCGACGGTGGCGGTGGGAACTATGGGCAGACTTCGGGTGGATTCGACCATCTGGGCTTCTCTACGCTTACCAGTTACCGTCCGCTGATAGACAAGAGCCAGGCACCCGTGATACTCAGCGGCGACATTCTTTATAAAGAGGAAATACTGAAGAACCACACCAATCTGGGCGGACTGAAATATAACTATGCAGCATGCAAGACGAAAGCGGTAGCGGCCGATGGGGCTGACATTACGTTGATGCCGCAACTGCCTGCCGGCGTCGGCGATAACGGGTCATGGCAATGGAACACTGGGGCCACCACGCGGCAACTCGTCGTGAAGGCCGACCGCAGTTATGTTTACCGCGTGACTTATACTGCCGACAACGGCGTGAAAAGCGAGCAGGCCTTTTCCATAGCCGTAGAGGGCGACTGTAATCCCGATACGACATACCCGGAAATCACTGTCGGCGGAGCGGTGGAGAGCGATACGGTAGCGACGGTGCTTTATGGTTCCAGCGTGGCTCTGTATACAGGGAACTCCACGGGATGGACCAACGATTACTTGTGGGACAATGGCGTGACAGGTAATAGTGCGGTGACCATTCCTGCCATCACGGCATCACGCACCTATACCTGCCAGTACGCCAATCAGGGCGGCGCCGTCAGTGAGTGCCGTTTCAATATCAGGGTGGTGATGGCTAAGCAATACATCCAAGTGGGGAACAGCGTAACCGAAGGAGATGCAACCCGTGTGCTGAAAGGGAGCGACGTGGTATTGAGCCTCGTTATACCGAACACGGGCGATGCTGCCGACGTGGTATGGCAAGACGGCTCGCGCGGACTGCTCTTCCAAGTGAACGACGTACAGGCCGACGGGACATATACGGCCACTTATCTGGGAAAGGAGTATGTGTTCAATGTATACCTGAAAACAGTAGACTATTCTTATCTGACCGACTATCTGACAACCGGGAAGGGCTATTCGCTTGTTGCGTCGGAAGACGGGCTTGCCCGGCAAGCTTCCGAATGTTATTTTGTGATGGCCAGTGACGACGCCGACTTGCTCATCGGACTGAAGAATGCGCCGAAAAACGGTAATAAGGCATTGTTCTTTCAAACTCCTTGCGACCCGCTGGGCGACTTCTCCAAGGTGTGGACATTGGAGCCTTACAGCAATGCTTATGGTATCCGGAATATAGATTATGACGGACTGCTGATTCAGACAGAGTGGAATGCGCCTTATAATATGCGCACCCACGACCAGCCCTATGCTTGTGAATGGACACGGTTCAAACTGGCGTATGCCGACGGTGCATGGACTGTGGAGAACGGGAAGTATGAAGGAAACTGGATGGGGCTGTGGACACCCGCGAACGGATATGTCGACGGCGAGGAGATTGCTTGTAACAAGACGGGCGACGACATCGCAAAAGTGCAGTTGTTCGCGGTAACCAAAGAGCGGTACCACCGCGATTTGCTTGAAGGCGCCACTCTTGCGGCACCTAAGGATGCTACGGTGTTGATTGTGAATCCGTCGTTCGAGGCTGCTACCGGCGCAGGGTGGGAGCTCAAGGGCTCATGGGGCAACCAGCGCTACAACGGGGCTGCCGAGGTATGGCACAGTACCAACTTCAGTATCAGCCAAACTGTCACGGGACTGCCCGACGGGCTGTATACACTGACGGTTCAGATGTGTAACGGGGAAGGGAGCAATACCGGGTACCTGTATGCTGAATCGGGCGGTAATACGGCAACGGCAACCGTATCGCAGAGTTGTGCAGGCTCTGCCTTCAGCACCGAGCGCGACAAGATGGCCGCCAATGCCAGTTACGGGAAACTATCGGTAGACGTGGATGTAGAAGACGGCACGCTTACTATGGGGATAAAAGAACCGTCGGCAGGCACGACATGGCTTGTTTTTGACAACTTCGTGCTGACATACCATGGCTCTTCTGCGACCGGGATAGAGGATGTGGGGCGCAGGGTATCTGCCGTGCCGGCTGTTGTTTATGATTTGCAGGGCCGCAAGGTGTGTTCGGATGCCGGTCAGCTTCCGGCATTGCCCAAGGGTATTTATATCGTCGGTGGCAAGAAAATACTGAAATAGAAGATGCGGAAACTGTTCATATTGTTATTGTCGGCTCTCTCACAGGGTGTATGTGCCGGTCATTTGAAGGTTTACCCGGCTCCGGATGGGGCGGTGCTCAATGATGATTTCTCAGTAAAGGTGCGGCAGCCGGGAGGCGACTGGCTGGATGTGAGCACCTATCTTTTCAAAGTAGACCGGCTGACGGACGGAAGGCATCAGCCGGAGAACACGTCGGTTGCTTCGTTTGATTTCGAAGGGAGGGTAGAGGTGGCCGTTACCTGCCGCAAGCAGCGGGTGGACAGTTGCCGTGTGCGCCCCTTGTCGTATGGCATCATCCCGCGTCATGACGGGCATACCATCACGTTCGTGCTCGACCGCCCGCGCTACTTATCAATAGAGGTGAACGGGGATATTTACCACAACCTGCAGCTGTTTGCCAACGGTGTGGCACCCAAGGTGAAACGTGGCAAGGGTGTCATCTACTTCGGGCCCGGTATCCACCGGTTGCCGGCCGACTCGATGGCGGTACCCTCGGGCACCACGGTGTATATCGACGGCGGTGCAATCGTTAAGGGCTGGTTTTCGGTATGGAAGGCGCACGACGTGCGTATCTTAGGGCATGGCATTGTAGAGCCCGGCCGCCACGAGGGCATCATGGTGCGCTACTCGCGCCGTGTTACTATCGACGGCCCCATCACCACGCAGATACCTGTCGGCGGTTCCGATTCGGTGGATGTCCGCAATGCTAAAGTCATCAGTTCGTATGGCTGGGGCGACGGATTCAATGTCTTTGCCAGCAATAATGTGAGCTATAACCATGTATTTGCCCGCACCAGCGACGACTGTTCCACTATCTACTGTACGCGGAAAGGCTATCGTGGCGGGTGTCGGAACATCCGCGTGAGAGATGCCGTTTATTGGGCCGACGTGGCCCATCCCGTCATGATTGGCCTGCATGGCGACATCGCGCAGAACGAGGTCATAGAGGACGTGGTTTACGATGACATTGATATTCTGGAGCAATCGGAGCCGCAGATTGATTATCAAGGGTGTCTGGCCATTAACAACGGCGACAATATCCTTGTGCGGCGCATCACGTTCCAGAATGTCCGCATCGAGAGTCTGCGCCAAGGCATGCTTTTCAATATGCGCGTATGTTTCAATAAGAAATACTGTGCGGCTCCTGGCCGTGGCATAGAGGATATACTGTTGCGCAACATCAGTTACAACGGTGCACAGCCCAATCTCTCCATCCTTTCTGGCTATGATGCCGGCCGCCGTGTGCGCAATATCCGCTTTGAAAACCTGCGCATCAACGGCAGGCACATCAGTGATGACATGCCGGGCAAACTGAAATGGTACAAGACAGCCGACTATGCCCGTATCTTCATAGGGGAGCACACGGAGGGTGTGGCGTTTTTCTGATTTGGAAGCCGGTTATCATTGCGCTCGTTTGCATTGTCTTTATATCGGCTGATATTTCGCTGGGCGCAGGGCATCTGGCGGGAAATGTTTTTGATGGAATAGTGATGGACAAACTTACCCACGAACAAAGACGCCGCAATATGGCGGCTGTGCGCTCAAGGAATACAAAGCCCGAGATGATAGTGCGGCGGTATCTCTTTGCTTGTGGTTTCCGTTACCGGCTGAATAGTGGGCGGCTGCCCGGGCATCCCGACCTTGTGCTGCGTAAGTACCGCACGTGTATCTTCGTGAACGGCTGCTTCTGGCATGGGCATGAAGGCTGCAGGCTCTCGCATTTTCCAGTAACCAATGCGGACTTCTGGGAGAAGAAAATCAACCGAAATAGGGAACGGGACATCGAAACGCAACGGCAATTGGCCGTAATGGGATGGCATTGTGTTACTGTCTGGGAATGCGAACTGGCACCGAAGAAACGGGAACAAACGCTCCGCTCGCTCGAATATACCTTGAACCGTATTTACCTGCAAGACCACGAAATCCGGTATCCGCGGATAGAAGAGGAAAACCGGATGGAGAGGGCGGCGGAAGAGCGCAGGGAAAGCCCTCGGCAGTAGGGGCTCAGTTGGAGATAGAAAGGAGCACGTCGCCTTTTTGCAACTCTACCTGGCCGTTGGGCACGATATAACTGTTGCCCCGTTTGATCAGCATCACCAGCGTTCGTTCCGGTATATCCATCTGTGAAAGGCGGTTGCCTTTCTCCAGCATCTCCTCGGTCATTACCCACTCTTTCAGCTTGGAGCCTAACTCGTCGGGCAATTCGATGCCGAACTCGTTGCCGTCTTTCTCTTCGGGCATATCCAATTTGAGCCATCGGGCCAGCGTGGAAATGGTAGTACCTTGTATGGATAATGACAGCAAGGTAATAAAGAACACGATGTTGAACATGATACCCGAACCTTCCACCCCGGCAATCATCGGATAGGTGGCGAAGATTATCGGCACGGCTCCGCGTAGTCCTACCCACGAAAGGAAGGCCTGGGCACGAAAGGACAGCTGGCGGAACGGCAGCAGGCATAGATAGACGCTTGCAGGGCGGGCTACGAGTATCATGAACACGCCGATGGCCAATGCCACGACTGATACGTCGAGCATCTCCTTGGGATTGACCAGTAATCCCAGCGTGAGGAACATCACTATCTGTACAAGCCATGTAAGCCCGTCCATGAAGGTGGTCATCTCTTTCCGGAACGACAGGCGGTTGTTCCCTACCACCAGTCCGGCGATGTACACAGCCAGATAGCCGTTGCCGCGCAGCATGTCGGTAACTGTAAAGATGATGAATACCATGCTCAGCAGGAGCACCGGATAAAGGGAGGCATTGGGAAGGTTGATGCGGTTGATTATCCATGTGCAGAGCTTGCCGCAGCCATAACCAAAGCCTGCTCCTAATGAAAACTGGAGGGCAAGGTCGCCCAGCAGCCCGGGGAACGAAAAGGATGCTCCCGACACGGCTACTTCCATCAGGGCGATGGTAAGCATGTAGGCCATCGGGTCATTGCTTCCGCTTTCCAGCTCGAGAATGGGGCGCAAGCGGTGTTTCAGTCCTATTTTCTGTGTCCGCAGCAGGTTGAACACCGAAGCCGAGTCGGTGGATGACATGGTGGCGGCCAACAGCAGTGATACAATGAGGGACAGCTGGATGCCGAACACGGAGAAGCACGAGAGGCTGTAGATGAAAAGTCCGGTAAGCCCGGTGGTCAGCACTACCCCTATTGTAGAAAGGAGCACTCCCGGGGCAATAATCGGATGGATATCCTTGAACTTGGTGTCCATTCCGCCAGAGAAGAGGATGATACTGAGCGAGACCATTCCTATAAACTGAGCATCCTTAGGACTGTCGAACTGCAATCCCAATCCGTCGCTTCCGAAAAACATTCCCGTGAAAAGGAACAGGAGCAGGGTAGGCACGCCGAAGCGGTAGCCCGTTTTGCTGATGACGATGCTCAAGAATATAAGGATAGAGCCTAATAAGAAAATATTCTCTGTAGTGAAAATCATGACCGTACTGTTTTTTTCTGGGTTTGCCGGCAAAGTTACGAAAAAAAGCTGATTATTCACCATTCCGGGGCAATAAATAGGCGGATAGAGGCATACAAATAGCCGGCCGATGTGGTTGCATGTTTCAGAAAAACATTGTACCTTTGCAGGCGTGACCAACGGAACGGCTTATGAACAAAAATGCAAATGACATACTACAGAAGAATGTAGCGATATTGTCGAAACATTCGGAGAAAGAAGAAAGCTTCATGCCTAAAAGCTCGGCACCGCTGCCGTCGGTGGAGAGCGTGCAGGAGATAGTAGGCCTGATAAAAAGCATCATCTTCAGTGATTATTTCTGCAAGCGCCAGTCTGACGAGAAGATGCGCTCGTACTACATTGGCGTGAATATGGAAGAGCTGTACAAGCTGTTGAAGACGCAGATAGCCCGGGGATTGCTCTTTTGCTGCGATTCAAATGAGGACACGGTGCTCGGCATAGCCAAAGGACTGGCAGTGCAATTTATTGACCAACTGCCCGAAATCAAACGGTTGCTGTATACCGATGTGGAAGCCATGTACGACAACGACCCGGCAGCAACCAATTACGGCGAGGTCATCTTCTGTTACCCCGTGATGAACGCCATGACCCATTACCGCATAGCCCATGTGTTGCAGCTGATGCAGGTACCCGTCATACCGCGCATCATTACCGAACAGGCACACTCGAAGACCGGTATCGACATTCATCCGGGCGCACAAATAGGCGAATACTTCAGCATCGACCACGGCACGGGTGTCGTTATCGGCGAGACCAGTATCATCGGCAATCATGTGACGCTTTACCAAGGCGTGACGCTCGGTGCGAAGAGTTTCAGATACGATGAAGAAGGCCACATGCTGAATGTGCCCCGCCACCCGATATTGGAAGACAATGTGACGGTGTACAGCAACTCGTCGATACTGGGGCGCATCACCATCGGCCACGATTCGGTAATCGGCGGTAACATCTGGCTTACGAATGGCGTTCCGCCTTACTCAAAGATTCTGCAGAGCAAGGCCGTCGACGTATCGTATACCGGGGGGCTGGGCATCTGACGGGAAAACTGCCGGAATGCCCTCTGACGCTATTCTTTATCCGCCGGCGTAGCGTTGTCCGGTAACCGGAATCCCATGCTTGTCTCTTTCGCACGGTAGCTGGTCTGTTTCGACAAGCTGAACGAGGCTATGGTCTCCCCGGTGTCCGTATTGACGAAGGTGCCTGAAAATATCTGTATGCCTTGGAACCAGTCGATGCTCCAGTCGCGGATAACCACATTGTAGTTATCACTGTGGTAGTGGATGTAAATATTGCGGTCTCTTACGCTCCAGTCGAAATAACTCTGATACGATGTGCCTGTACTTTGGTTCAGGTCGTATTCGTACCCCGTGCCGCCGCGTGAGAAATCGCTGTGCTGTTCGAAAGTAATCTCTGTGAGCCAACTGTTGTGCCGGCTGTCGTATCGGTTGCCTTGTATGGTGCCCACCCATGTGCCGTTCAAGTCGTATGCAATTTCCGAATCGTCGTCGCAGCTGGTCAGCGACAGCACCGATATTGCAGCCAGTAGCAGCATTGACAAGTATGTATTCATTCTCTTCATAATACAGGTATTTTAATTGGTTTTTATTATTGCAAAGATAAAGGGTCTTTCTGATTTCTGCAAGCGTCTTTTCCCTAATTCCTCGTAGGGGAATCCCTTTTTATGATTGGGGCATTCCCGCTGTCCCCCTCTTTCTTCTTCCCGAAGTCAGGGTCGATTTCCAGCATTGCACTGACGATGAACGTCAGTGAACAGGCGATCATCACGATAATGAAGAACATGCGGTAGCCTACGGCTTCTTGCAATGCCCCGGCAAAAAGGCCGGGTATCATCATGGAGAGTGCCATGAAAGCCGTGCACAGGGCATAGTGTGATGTCTTGTGCTCGCCCTGACTATAATATATAAGGTAAAGCATATAGGCCGAGAATCCGAACCCATAGCCGAACTGCTCGATGAATACGCAGGCGTTGACCACCATCAGCTGGTCGGGCAGGGCGTAAGCCATATAGACGTAAACGATGTCGGGCAGCGTGATGGCGCATACCATCGGCCACAGCCACTTCTTCAGGCCGCCCGCGCTGGCTGCGATGCCGCCGAGGATGCCGCCGAGCGTCAGGCCGATGACCCCCACCGTGCCTTGTACCAAGCCGTATTCTGCCGGCGACAGTCCGAGGCCTCCGTTGTGCATCGAGTCGATGAGGAACAGGGCGCTTACCTTTGCCAGCAGCCCTTCGGGCATGCGGTAGAAGAGCATGAAGCCTATGCCTGCCCACACTTGCGGTTTTTGGAAAAAAGTTACGATTGTATGTTTAAATTCTGCGAATAGGCCACGGACGTCCTTTCGCCCCTTCTCCCCGTCTTCCCTGGGGCGCGGGAGCGACCAGCTGTGGTAGAGCCACAAGGCGATGAAGAGGCCTGTCATGAAATAAAACATCAGGCTCCACGAATAGCGGATGTTGCGCGTGATGACCTCCAGGTTGCCGGCGAGCATCACCAGCAGCCCTTGCCCCACAATCGTCGCGATGCGGTAGAATGTGCTGCGGATGCCCACGAACCATGCCTGCTGATGGTGGTCGAGCCCGAGCATGTAGAATCCGTCGGCGGCGATATCGTGGGTGGCACTGGCAAAGGCCATCAGCCAGAAAAAGGCCAGCGAGCCTTGCAGCCAATAGGGGCCGGGGATAGTGAAGGCCACGCCGCCCAAGGCTGCGCCGATGAGCAGCTGCATGCTCACAATCCACCACCGCTTGGTTCGCAGCATGTCGACGAACGGGCTCCAGAACGGCTTGATGACCCATGGCAGGTAGAGCCATGAGGTGTATAGGGTGATATCGGTATTTGACAGTCCCAGCCGTTTGTACATTACCAGCGATATGGTCATTACGGCCACGTAGGGGATGCCCTCGGCAAAATAGAGTGTGGGCACCCATGCCCATGGATTTCTTTGTTTCATTGTTAATAGATTTTCTTTATTTCAGCCCCGCGGTAGTAATGCAGCAGGATTTCGTCGTATTTATAACCTTCTTCGCCCATCACGGCAGCGCCTATCTGGCACAGGCCCACGCCGTGCCCCCATCCGGCTCCCGTCAGTATGAAGCCCCCGGGTGTCTTGTCGACCACGAAAGCCGAACTGTACAGATGGCTCTCGCTCAGTGTCCGGCGTATCTCGAGCTCTTTCCCGATGATGAAGGTTTTCTTCGTGCCCACAATCTTCAGTTTGCAGATACGCCCGCTCTTGCCGCGTTCCATCGGCAGGAGGTCGGTAATGGTGCCGAAGTCGTCTTTCAGCTTTTCGTTGACCAGTTGCGACAGTTGTTCCGCCGTATACTCCACTTTCCAGCGGTAGAAGTCGGGTGTTTCCCGGTCGAAGTCGTTCAGCACTTGCGCCAGCACGTTCTTATCCGCCGTATGGCAGAACGCCGGCGGTGCCGACCGTATCCATTTCCCGGCCTCTTCCTCGCCGGTCAGGTCGGGTAGCGGGGCCCCGCCTTTGCTGTCCCTTATCGCCAGCAGGTAGGGCTTGGGCGTATTCTCCCAGCAATACTGGAATTCTTCGGTTGCGCCGCCGCAGCATTTGCTGAAGCGTGCATCGCAGATTTCGTCGCCGTAGGTAAGTATTTGTCCGCGCGTTGCCCTCAGTGCCTCGTCTACCGTGCGGTTGCCTTGTTTCGTGATTCCTTGATAGCGCTGGCAGTGGTCGTCGGCGCATACATCGAAGATGGTATGGTCCTCCCGGTCGTACCAGCGTATCAGCTCGTCATCCTTTTTGATGAACGAGAAGAAGCTGTTGCCACCGCTCTTCATTGCTTGGCGCTTCTCCATCTGGGCGAGCAGCCACGACCGCGAGATGACGGCATGTGCCTTTAGCAGTTCGATGCTCGACGTGGCCTTCATCTCGCTTGAAATGACGCTGGCCAGGTAGCGTTCCACGGGCAGCTGGTTGATGGCGGTGATGCTGTCTGCTTCAACCACCAGGCGCAGGGCGCCGTTGAACACCTGCGTTTCCTTGCGTTCCCAGTGGAAGTTTACGCCGATGGTTACGTCGTAGAGCGAGAACGAGGCCTCGGCCGTTTCCGGCGTGAATGCCAGTTCGCGGTATTGGTTACCGTTCCACAAGATGCCTCCTTCCGAGAATTCCACCGTCTGGTCGCCTGTTATCTTGGCACCTTTCGCCATATACGGCGTGTTCAGCGCGAAGTGTATCTTCTGTCCGCTCACGATGCCTACCGCTACTTGCGGTTCTTCGCTCCGCACCTTTGCGCGCTGTGGCTTGAATACCGGATGGTTCAGCCGGTCGATGATACATTTCACGTCGTCGTCCGTCAGTGAGATTTCCTTCAATATCCCGAATGCGTCTTCGGGTGTCAGCCGCTCAAAGTCTTCCTGCCGCGGCGTGATAATGAGGCCGCCCATGTCGATGGCTCCCGGACTGATGATATACTGTTTGTCGCCTTCGGCCGTGTAGCAGTCGGGGCGGTGCTTGCGGCGCGGGAACACCACCGACAGGTAATCGTCGCCATTGCGCCACGCAACGATGTTCATCATCGGTTCGGGTCGGTCGTGGGATGCCCGTCCGTTCCCGTCCTGTGGTTGCTGGAGCCCGTCCAAGGCCTGGTACAGTCGGCGGAAAAGTTGTCCGTCGGCTTCCTGCGTCCGTGTCTTGATGAGGAATGCCGTGCATGGATAGTCGGCTACGAGCCAGATGCCTCTGTCTTCGCCGTGTACAGCCACGGGCTGCAGGTTGCGGCACAACCGCTGCCATGCCGTTTGCAGGGGTAGCACACCGCTGGTGCCGGCTTGCAGGTGGGCATGGTCGGGAGCCGACGCGCCGCACTGCGGACCGTTATAGAGCACCGTTACCTCCGGGTAATCGTGCAGCAGGCGGTGGATTTCGGGATACATCGTTTTGATTTGCTGTGGCTGATGGCGCAGCGACGGTATCGTGAAATGGGTGGGAAGGATAGGGAACGGATTGACCAGCAGTTCGTATTTGCCGTCGATGGTGCGCTTCATCTGTTCCTCCGGGCGGTTCCGGTCGCAGAGGAAGCACGGGCGCTCTGCTACCGACCGGCTGTCGAGCTTGGCACCGGTCGACACCATGCGTGCCGGGTTCCATTGTGCCTTGATGACGAACGAGTCGCCCACGATCTCGCGCGTCTTCGCATTCTGCAAGTCGCGGTAGCGCTGCCTCGCCACATCCCATGTTTCAATCTGGCGGTTGAAGAAACGTTGCAGTTGACTGTCGGTCATAATGCTCTTCTTGCCTTGCAGCATTTGCTGGCGTGCTTGTACCTCGAGAGTGCGTAAGCGGTCTTTGTATAAGTTGTTCGCATTGATTTTCTCGATGGTCAGCGCAGCGTCGCTGTTTCCGCCCCACCGCCGGCAGAGGTACAGCTCGCTATAGATGCGGCCGATACGGTAGCGGCGCGAGAAGATTAGTCCCATCGCATAATCCTCGCCGTACGAGGTGTTAGGAAACTGTATCTGCCTGAGCAGTGGGGTGAAGAAGGCGCGCGGCGCTCCCAGCCCGTTGATGCGCAGGGCGTTGTTAGGCCCGTTTTCATCAGTCCATTCCTTGTGGGCGATGAGTCCGGGCGGCAGCGTGTTCAGTTCGAAGTCGCACATACGGTACGAGCCCACTATCATAGCGGCTTTCTGCTGGTGGAAGGCGTTGACGATGGTTTGCAGCGTATGGGGCGACGAGTAGAGGTCGTCGGAGTCGAGCTGTACGGCGAATCGCCCGCAGCGTTCGTCGTTCACGGCCATGTTCCAGCATCCTCCTATGCCGAGGTCGCCGCGTTCTGGCACGATGGTTACGAGCCGTTCGTGGTCCAGCTCCTTTAGTATTTCCGCTGTGCCGTCGGTCGAGTGGTTGTCCACCACGATGACGTTATACTTGAAGTCGGTCGTCTGCGACAATGCGCTCTCTACGGCATCCTTTATCGTCCCTGCGCGGTTGCGCACGGGGATGACCACCGAAGCCTCCACGGGGAAGTCCTGCTCGGCGAAGTCGGGTTGGCGGTATTGCGACGGGTCGATTAAGGCTCCGATTTGTGCGAGATGGGCCGTAAGTGCCTGCTCCATCTCTATCTGCACGTCGCGGTTGGCCGGGTTTACGTAGTCGAACTGTTTTTCGCCCGAGCTTCTCAGGTCGGTTTCTTCCTCCGTGTATAGGTATTCGTTAAGGTGGAAGAGCGTGCCTTCGCGGCTCAGGAACAGCCGCAGGTCGTAAAGCCCGGCATAGCGGTAGTCGCGTTCAGTGTCGAGCGCGGCATATTCGTGCAGCAGCGATGTTTTGATAAGCAGCAGCGACCCGAAGTCGAAGTCGTCGCGCAGCGACCCTGCTTGGTAATCGATTACGGGATGGCTGTTGCGTTCGCCTCCCTCTGCCGAGTAATGGTCGGCGTAAACCATTGCTGCATTCGAGTCGCTGGCCACGCAGAGCATCCGCTCCAGTGCCGACGGTCCGATGTTCACGGGCGACGGTTTGGTGCATAGCAGGGTGTATTCGGCTGTGGCATTCCCGGCAATGCTCTTGATTGTCCGGCTGCCTGTCCGGGTGTCTGTCGTGATAACGTCACATCCTTCGGGCGCCTTTGTTGTTGCGCCGGCCTGTTCGTTTACCAATAAATAGATATGCTGTATTGTTTTGCTTTCGCGCAATTGCACTACGGTCGGCATTATGTCGCGCGGGTCGTTGCAGGCCAGAAAGCAGTCTATCTTTTCTCTCATACCATTTCTTTTCCGTCAATATATAAAGATGCGCAAAGATAGGGAAAAAAAACGTAAAAAACGAAAGAAATCGGAAAAACAATGCCACGGCGCCGAAAGAGAGGCATGAAACGTTGTTTTGACCGGATGTCTGCATCCGGGGTAAAAGCAGTTTCCTATTATATTAGGGACAACCGATGAGGATATTTCAGAATGGCAGTTCCCCCGAGATGCTTTCACTGGCAAATCCGTCGTGATGCTGCATGAAAGTGAGATCTTTTATTTTGCTTCGGTAATTTTCGGCTATGCTCAGTTTGTCTATTTTATAATTGTCCCAGTTCGGGATAAACTATTTTTAAAATAGCATAAGTTACCCCGAGCAGGGGTTATATCCTATCTGACTTTCCGATAACAGCCTCTTTCCCTGAATTCGATGATTCCCTTGTCTCTTAGAAATTGTAGCTGTTGCCTTATCTTGTCCTGGATATGGTGATTTCCCGGATGTTTGGCTTTTAGTTCCTCCACAAAAGCGTACATTTGGTTGAGCGAGAATGTGTCTTCAAGACGGTCTATTACTTGAAGTGTGTCCATCAGCCAGCCTCTGCTTTCTACTGACTTGGTTTGAAGGTTGAAAACACGATGATACTGTGATACGACCTTGTCGATCGGCAACGCATGACCATTGCTTACAATTGGTATCTTGGCGATAGTGGGTATAGACCTCATGATAATGTTGCAGCCTTCCCAGCCTGCTCTTCTGGCTGTACCCGATAGTGGCCTGCGCTTTTCTATAATGGCAGGTGTAAAAAAGCATTTAGGAACAATAATCAGGTTGTTGACTTCATTCCTGTCATAGTGCATGAAGAAGAAACTGGGATTCTCTAAAGATTTAATGCGCCTTATCATGGTATGGTAAACTCCGTCGGCTACCGATATAAGAAACTTGTCGCTATTGGTTCTCTTGCTTTTCAATTCATACTGAGACTTGCAATGATTGCACACGTAATCCTTGACAGGGGCATTGGATTCGGCTCGCACCATCGTGGAACAGCCACAAACAGGACAGAAGATATTGCGTGCCAACCAGTCTTCGGTTAACACACGTGCTATTTGGCTGGTGCTTTTATAGTCATTGGCCAAGGATGTGTTGAAATGTAAGTCCATCGGATGATTCTGATTTCTTTAGGCCTGCTGTATCTTTTGATTGTCTGATATGCAGGATACAGTGTCTCATTGGTTCTTTGGTTTTGAGGGCAAATATATTAAGAAATCCTGTAATCTCCAAGAATAAATCGTGTTTGTTGCTGTTTTAAGACAAAAAATTACGTATTCGGGCGCACCTGCATACCCCTGTGTTTGGAAAGTCGGGCAAAGTGGTAACCCGAGTCCGGGATAAACAATTTCTGTCTTTACAGTAAAAAAGAACGGCGCGGATTCAACAAGCAAGTGCATATTTAGCTTATTTCCTGTATGAAGCACTCTTTTTACGGTTGAACTTGCATTTAANNTCGTACAAGCATCTTGTAGTCCTGCTACAAGATGCTTGTACGATTTCAATCTGTTATCCGTTAATCCGGCTGGCGATGCACCCTTTCCTGACTTCGCCACTCAAAAAACACATATTTTATAACTAATTACTGTAAAGACAGAAATTGTTTATCCCGAACTTGGGTAAAACTGTTAATTTGTTAGTCCGAAATGCAGGATTCTGAAAAATAATGTGTACATTTGCAGATTAAAAAGTAACGGGAATAATGGCGGATAATAAGCGGAAAGCCTTGCTCGGGATGACGCCCGCAGAGCTGAAAACGGTGGTGACGGAACTGGGAATGCCTGCATTCACGGCGAAGCAGATTGCGCAGTGGATGTACGGGAAGCAAGTGAGAGCGGTCGACGAGATGACAAACCTCTCGAAGCAAAACCGCACGCTGCTGGCCGCGCACTACGAGATAGGGGCGATGGAGCCGGCAGACAGCCAGCGGTCGGCCGACGGAACTGTGAAATACCTGTTCCCGACAGCCAGCGGGCAGTTTGTCGAGACGGTGTATATACCCGACAACGACCGCGCCACGCTTTGCGTATCATGCCAAGTGGGCTGCAAGATGAACTGCCTCTTCTGCCAGACAGGAAAGCAAGGGTGGGAGGGAAACCTCACGGCCGCCGACATACTGAACCAGATTTACGCGCTGCCCGAGGCCGGGAAGCTGACGAACGTGGTGTTCATGGGGCAGGGCGAGCCGATGGACAACCTCGACAATGTGTTACGGGCCATCGAAGTGCTGACGGCCGAATGGGGCTACCAGTGGAGCCCGAAGCGCATCACGGTAAGCTCTATCGGCGTGAAGAACAAACTGAAGCGTTTTCTCGACGAAAGCGACTGCCACGTGGCCGTGTCGATGCATTCGCCCATCCACGAGCAGCGGCTGGCGCTCATGCCGGCCGAACGGCAGATGACGATAGCCGAGGTGGTAGAGCTGCTGCGGCAGTACGACTTCAGCCACCAGCGCCGCTGCTCGTTCGAGTACATCTGTTTTGCGGGGATGAACGACACGATGGTGCATGCCCGCGAAATCGTAAAACTGGTACAGGGGCTCGAATGCCGCGTCAACCTTATCCGTTTCCACGAAATACCCGGCGTGCCGCTGCCGCCGTCGGACGGGAAAAAAATGGAATCGCTGCGCGACTACCTTACTGCCCATGGCGTGTTCACCACCATCAGGGCCAGTCGCGGGCAGGACATCTTCGCCGCCTGCGGCCTGCTGTCGACGGCCAAGAAGCAGCAAGGCCTATGAAAGGCTTGCCGCTGCCGGCCGCAGCAATGACCGTGCTCCTTGTGCTGTGGCTGTCGGCCTGCAACCGCCGCCCCAGTCTGCTGCCTGCAAGCAGCGGAGGAGTAACCGAGGTGCTCGTAGTGGGCAACACGGAAGAGGCCACCGAAGCCGTTGCAGCCCCCCTGCGGCGGGTGATGATGGAAGGGCTGCCGCAGCCCGAACAGCGCTATGATGTATCGGCGGCAACGGGCACACTGACCGATGTAACGAAGTATGTGCGCTGCATCGTAGAAGTAGAGCTCGCCCCGGCGCTGTATACCAAGACACGCATCAGCTACCGGCGCGACGTATATGCCCGCCGGCAGGTTATCATCCGCATACAGGCACCGTCGGCCGGTCAGTTGCTTCGCCATGCGCCGGCCGTCAGCCGCACGGTCCATCAGGCGCAGCTGCACATCCTGCGGCAACACATCCTGCTCGACGGCTCGGGAGAGATGGAGCAGGCCGTGCCCGGCATGGCAGGATACCGGATGGGGGTGCTGCCCGGAATGGTACGGGCGGGCGGCCGAGGGGCATTCGTGTGGTGGCAGGCCGATACTCCCACCTGTTCGCAAAACCTGTGCGTATATACCTATCCGGGCGATACGCTTAGCGCCGGCGACTATGTAGCCCGCCGCGATTCGGCCATGGAGCAGGGCATTAAAGGCGAACGGGAGGGCATGTACATGCAAACATACGCCCCGTCGGTGACTTATCGCACCTTCCGCCATGGGCGGCTCACCGTAATGGAGGCGCGCGGGCTGTGGGAGATGAAGGGCGACGCCATGGGCGGCCCGTTTATCAGCTACAGCATAGCCGACAGCAGCAACCGCCGCATCATAGTGGCCGAGGGCTTCGTATACGCCCCGGGGCGCAAGAAGCGCGACAGGATGCTCGAGCTCGAGGCCGCGCTGAGCACGCTGAGGCCCGCATTGCAGGGCGGCGAATGAAAACAGGATTTTTATAAATAAACCAGAATAAAAACATAAAGCAAATGGAAGAGAAAAAAATCCGCGTAGCCATTACGCATGGAGATACAAACGGCATCGGATATGAGGTGATATTCAAGACCTTTGCCGAACCGGAGATGCTGGAGCTGTGTACACCTATTATATATGGTTCGCCCAAGGTGGCGGCTTACCACCGCAAGGCGCTCAACATGGAAACCAGTTTCAGCATCATCGACAAGGCGGAAGACGCCAAGAGCGGGAGGGTAAACCTGCTGACAACGTTCGATGACGAAGTGAAGGTGGAAATAGGACAGTCGTCGAAAGAGGCCGGGGAGGCTGCGCTGAAAGCACTCGACAGGGCCATGACCGACTATCGCAGCGGTCTGTACGACGTGCTCGTCACTGCACCCATTAACAAGGACAATATCCAGAGCAACCTGTTCCGTTTTGCCGGGCATACCGAGTACATCGAGAGCTGTGTGGGCGAAGGCCGGAAGGCACTGATGGTACTGATGACAGGAAGCCTGCGCGTAGCCCTCGTAACCACCCATCTGCCTATCAAGGATGTGGCCAAGGCCATCACCAAGGAGGCCATAGTGGAGAAAGCGGCCATCTTCCACAAGTCGCTGCACCGCGACTTCCGCATACAAAAGCCACGTATCGCCGTGCTCTCGCTGAATCCGCATGCCGGCGATGCCGGCGTCATCGGCAGCGAAGAGCAGGACATCATCCTGCCGGCTATACAGCAGCTCGAAGAGCAAGGCATCCAGGCATTCGGGCCTTTCGCCGCCGACGGCTTTTTCGGGAGCCGGGCCTACAGCCGGTTCGACGGCGTGCTGGCCATGTATCACGACCAGGGGCTGGCCCCGTTTAAGGCACTGGCCAGCGAGGAAGGCGTAAACTATACAGCCGGACTGCCCATGGTGCGCACCTCGCCCGACCACGGTACGGCCTACGACATAGCAGGCAAGGGCGTGGCCGACGAAAACTCGTTCCGCCAAGCGGTTTATACGGCTATCGACGTATACCGCAACCGCCTCCGCTTCGACGAACCGCTGGAGCATCCCCTGCCTAAGCTTTATCACGAAAAGCGCGACGAGAGCGAGAAGATACGGTTTGCCGTATCTAAGAAAGAACAGCAGAAGAAGGACGACAGGCAGCCGAAGAAAGAGGAATGAGGGCGAAATATCAAAACGGCTTTTTCATCTTCGGACTCGTCATCCTCGGAATCATGATTACGCAGCTCGACTTCGCACAAGTGGGAGCGGGGTTGCGGCGGGCAGGCTATTGGTTCGTGGCCGTCATCGCGCTGTGGGGATTCCTTTATATGCTGAACACGCTGGCGTGGTGGCAAATCATCAAGGCCTCGCCGGCGGAAAAGCAAGGCAAGGCGGTTTCGTTCTGGTGGCTCTATAAGGTGACCGTCAGCGGTTTTGCGCTCAACTATGCTACGCCCGGCGGACTGATGGGCGGCGAGCCTTACCGCATCTTGTCGTTGTCGCCTAAAATCGGGACGGAGCGTGCGTCGTCCTCGGTTATCCTTTATGTGATGACACATATTTTCTCCCACTTTTGGTTTTGGCTGCTCTCTGCCATCCTCTATGCCTTGACACAAGACGTAACGCCGCTGATGGCTGCTGTACTGGGCATAGTGGGGACAGTGTCGGTCGTTGTCCTCTGGTTCTTCATTAAGGGCTACAAAAAAGGCATTGCCCTGAGCGGCATGAATCTGCTGCGCCACAGTCCGCTCATCAAACGGTGGGCACAGGGCTTTTTCGACCGCCACCGCGAACAGCTGGCCACCATCGACAGGCAGATAGCAGCCCTGCACAACCAAAACCGCAGAACGTTCGTTACAGCCGTACTCCTGGAAGTGGTATGCCGCATCCTGTCCACACTCGAAATCTTCTTCATCCTGCTGGTTATACTGCCGAGCGTCAATATCGTACAATGTATCCTGATCTATGCGTTTACCACGCTCTTTGCCAATATGCTCTTCTTCATGCCCCTGCAGCTGGGCGGGCGCGAAGGCGGATTCATGATGTCGATAAAGGGATTGGGCATGAGCGTCAGTGCGGGTATCTTCGTTGCGCTGCTCGTCCGGATACGCGAACTGATATGGACGGCTATCGGATTGTTACTCATCAAGTTTGATAAGAAGAAAAAACAATGATACCACATCCTCCGGCCAGTAAAAACATACTGAAGCAAAAAAAACGCTGCCAAAATGGCAGAATATCGGAATTTATTTGTAACTTTGTCCGCTAAAATGAAAACTTCGGAACTGCAGAGCATAAAACAGCGGTACAATATCGTGGGCAACTGCGAGGCATTGAACAACGCAATCGACGTCGCACTGAAAGTGGCGCCCATCGACCTCAGTGTGCTTATCATCGGCGAAAGCGGTGTGGGCAAGGATATCCTCCCGCGCATACTGCATGATAACTCGCCCCGCCGCCGCGAAAAATATTTCGCCATCAACTGCGGGGCTATTCCGGAAGGAACCATCGACAGCGAGCTCTTCGGCCACGTAAAAGGGTCGTTCACGGGAGCCATCGGCGATTCGCCCGGATATTTCGGCGTAGCAAACAAGGGAACGCTCTTTCTCGACGAGGTGGGCGAGCTGCCGTTGGCTACGCAGGCCCGCCTGCTGCGCGTGCTGGAAAACGGAGAGTATATCCCCGTGGGGGCTACCGACGTGAAGAAGACCGACGTGAGAGTGGTGGCGGCTACGAATGTGAACATCCGAAAGGCCATCAGCGAAGGGCGCTTCCGCGAGGACCTTTATTACCGCCTGAACCAAGTGCAGATACAGATGCCGCCGCTGAGAGACCGCGGGGAAGACATCGTGTTGCTGTTCAGGCTGTTCGCCATGCAGATGGCGGAGAAATACCGCATGGATAAGGTGGTGCTTACCGACGAGGCCAAGCTGATGCTGAGGCGGTACAAGTGGCCGGGCAATATCCGGCAGCTGAAGAGCATCACCGAACAGCTCTCGGTGCTTAGCAGGGAGCGCGTGATAACGCCGGATATACTGATGCAGTTTATCCCGCAGGACCAAGAGAGCACACAGTTGGCTACCATCCATAAGGAAGGGGAGCACAGTTTTGAAAACGAGCGCGAGATACTGTATAAGATATTGTTCGAGCTGCGCGGCAATGTCAACGACCTGCGCCGCGATATGAGCCTGCTGAAAAAGCAGCTGGAAGAGTCACGCAGCCATGCGATTGCAGCCAAGGATGACAAGCATATCGCCGTGCCTGTGGCCGCTGAGCCCATCGCCCCGCAGCAGATTTTTATTCAGCCGCAGGTGAAACCCATCGCAGAAGATGCCGTCGCGGAGGAATACGTGGAACCGGAGAAGGAACCGGAGAGCCTGAACCTGAACTACCTGAGCCGGCAGATGCTGGAAAAGGCATTGGAGCGCAATGGGGGCAACCGTAAGAAAGCGGCATTGGAACTGGGCATCTCTGACCGTACATTATATAGAAGGCTAAAGCAATATGGACTGGACAATAAGTAAGGCACGGGCAGGAAGGGTGCCGGGCAAGGCTGCCTCCCTGTTGGCTCTTGCCGTGGCGGTACTCACCATGGCGGCATGTTCCGTATCTTATAAGTTTAATGGCGCCAGTATAGATTATTCGAAGACCAAGACGATACAGATAGCCGATTTCCCCATCCGCTCAAGCTATGTATGGGGGCCGATGGCCAGCATTTTCAATAATCAGCTGAAAGACCAGTATGCCAACCACACGCGCCTGATACAGGTGAAGCGGAACGGCGACATGAAGATTGAAGGCGAGATCACCCGCTATGAGCAGCGCAATAAGGCGGTGTCGAGCGAAGGCTATTCGGCGCAGACGGAACTGTCGATGACCGTTAATGTGCGTTTTACAAATAATGCCAATCATGCGGAAGACTTTGAGCGCCAGTTTACGGCTCAGTCGACGTATGACACCACGCAGTCGCTCAATGCGGTGCAGGAGGAGCTGGTAAGGCAGATGGTGAAGGATATAACGGAGCAAATCTTCAATGCCACTGTGGCGAATTGGTAGTTAACAGTTGGGAAAGCTAAGGGTAGGGAGTTATGAACGTAGTAGAGCTGATTGGCCATCCGGAACAACTCGACAAGGACACCTTGTATGAGCTGCGCTCCATGCTTGCCCTCTATCCGTATTTCCAGACGGCACGCCTGCTGATGTTGCAAAACCTGTATCTGCTGCACGACCCTTCGTTCGATGAGGAACTGCGCAGGGCAGCCATCTATATTACCGACCGGCGGGTTATCTTCAATCTTGTTGAGGCTGCCCACTACCGGATGAACGGGCCGCGCAAACCCGCGAAGGCGGAAAGCAAGGAGGGGAAGGGGAACCGTACCATCTCGCTTATCGATACGTTCCTCGACTCGATGCCCAAGGAGGAGGAAAAGGCGGGTGGCAGCGGCAAAAAGATACGCCGCCCGACACCGGCTGACGCTGCTGTCGACTATGTTGCTTATCTGCTGGAGAGTGAGAGCGAGGAAGAACGGGCACAGGCCGGGAACACGCCGCAGCTGAAAGGCCAGAACCTCATCGACTCGTTTATCAAGAGGGATACAAGGAAAATAGTGTTGAACGAAACACCGCAGTTCTTGCCTGATGTGGAGGGGCAAGGCGATTCGGAAGAAAAAGAGGGTGATGAGGGCTATTTTACCGAAACATTAGCCCGGATTTACATTAAGCAGGGCAGA
Organism: Prevotella sp. UBA1378; assembly: GCA_002305505.1. Taxonomy (GTDB): domain Bacteria; phylum Bacteroidota; class Bacteroidia; order Bacteroidales; family Bacteroidaceae; genus Prevotella. The sequence continues at coordinate 38,656 of DBRC01000034.1, forward strand.
TATTCGAAAGCATTGGAAATAATTCGGCGATTAAGTTTGGCTTATCCGAAAAAAAATGCTTACTTTGCAGACCAAATACGTTTCTTGGAGAAATTGATAATAAATAATAATAAAAAATAAAAGTAAAAATGTACACATTATTAGTAATCCTTATCGTTATCGTAGCGCTCCTGATGGTTGGCATCGTGCTGATTCAGGAGTCTAAGGGAGGCGGCCTCTCATCAAGTTTTGCCTCTTACAACCAAATCGGCGGTGTCCGCAAAACAACCGATTTCATTGAGAAAGCAACATGGGGCTTGGCAGTTGCCATGGTAGTTATCAGCGTGGCCTGTGCTTATGTGGCTCCGCAGGCGGCAAGCGACAGCTCCGTGATGGAAAATGTGGAAAACGCTACAACCAACCCGAACAACCTTCCGGGATTCGGTGCCAGCCAGACCAAGCAGGATGCTCCAGCGCAAGGTGCTGCACAGGAGGCTGCCCCAAAGGCTCCAGCACAGCCAGCACAATAATAAATTTTGAAAAAAAGTACGTGATTTATTTGCATATTCCGAATAAATCACGTACCTTTGCACTCGCTTTAAAGAAAGGCGACAGATACGGTGCCCGTAGTTCAGTCGGTTAGAGCGTCAGATTGTGGTTCTGAATGTCATGGGTTCGAGTCCCATCGGGCACCCTAAAGAAAACAAAGCGGAAATCCGATAACAAAGGGTTTCCGCTTATTTTTTTATCCATGCAGGAACAGGGAAATGCTGCTACAAGTAATATATTTATGGACTAAATATTGACTGAGAATATAAGTAGAATCTAAACGGCAGAAAGTTATTGTTTGCTTTAGCAGGGTTATCGGATTTATTTGGTAGATGTTTGGCTAATCGAAGACAAAGTTTCCTAAACATGCAGACTGCTGAATGACGGTTCGGCAGCGTGTGTGAGTATGTTAAAATGTTGTAGGCGGTTTAGTATTGGTGTATGGAATGTTGCAAATTATGCTATCAACATTTTGTGCATGCCATTTTACAACAATCCGAATATGCGGGGACATTATATTTTTTTATATTTGCCAGTGAATTGGTTATAACCGGGCGTAACGTTCCGGGTATGGCGGGTAAGGCCTGTACCGGCAGGCATCCTGCCGGTGGGTAAAAACTTAAATGTATTAATTATATGAAGAAAACAGTTTTGTTTGTATTGGTTATGTCAGCATGGGCCTGTTTGACCCATGCCTCGGCAGAAGTTTTCAATATGAAGGTGTCCTCGTTGTCGAAACCGTTGGGAATAGACAATGCCCACCCTTGTTTCAGTTGGCAGATACGGAGCAGCGGGCGCAATTTCCGTCAGCAGTCCTATCAGATTGTTGTCACTGATACCGACGGCAACGAGGTGTGGAATACAGGGCCGGTAGTGTCGGCTCACCAGAATAACATCGAATATGCCGGCGAATCGTTGGAATCATGTACGATGTACAATTGGAAAATAATCATCAAGGGGGCAGACGGCGAGATAATGGAGAATACGTCGGTTTTTGAGACAGCATTCATGAACCCTGCGGAGTGGACGGCCGAGTGGATTACGCGCGACGAGAGCCGGTCATGTTCTTTTTACGAGATTAAGTTTGACAATCCGGTGAACTGCAGATACTTGCAACTCAATATTACCCGATTGGGGCTGCGGGCATCCACTGATGCCGGTTTTTCGTTTGTACAACTATCCGAGGTGGAAATTTATAGCGGTGAAACCAATGTAGCGCGTACCGCCAAATTCACTTCCACGAACAATTGGGAACCGACAGCAAATTGGCGGCTCGCTTTCATTAACGACGGGAAGGTAAAAGATGCCGGTGCCTTGGGATGGACTACGGTACAGAACCCCTCCACGCCTATTGTGGTGACAGCCGACTTAGGAAATGAGCTGACGGTCGACCGTATCGTACTCTATCCGCGGCAGGACGACCATGCCGCGGGTAATGAGGGAAAGGCGGCCAACTTCCCGGCCAGTTTCACTATCCGGACATCGCAAACCGGCAGCAACTATACGGCACAGTATATTGCCGAAGATGTGGAAGCACCGGAATACAGGGGCTCGTCGACGAACGTCCCTTATTATGGGCGCAATTTCATGGTGCGCAGTGCAGTCAAGCGTGCCCGTATCTATGCGTCGGCACTCGGTGTCTTCACAATGAAGCTCAATGGGAGGTATGTTACCGATGCCAAGTTGGAACCAGGTGAAAGCGAATATGAAAAAAGCATCCTTTACTCAACCTATGATGTGACAGAACTGTTGCGGCACGGGGATAATACCCTCTTGGCACAGGTGGCAGGAGGCCTCTTCAACGTGCAGACCCTCAAAGGGCGTTTCTCGAAGGGGGAAATAAAAAACGTGGGCGACATGGGTTTAAAAGCAGAATTACATATTGAGTACGAGGATGGAACAGCCGACCATATCGTTACTGATGGCTCGTGGCGTTGGACAGAATCGCCGGTTACGGGGTCTAACTGGTGGGGAGGCGAAGACTATGATGCCCGCAAGCGTGTTCCGGGTATTGATGGCGAAACTTTTGATGTGGGCGGATGGATGCCCGTCAGAGTAATTGGAAATCCGAAGTTCGCCAGTACGCAGGCCAGTGGTTTCGGAACGTTGAAGTCGCGCATGTACGAACCGCTGAGGGTAGTGGAAGAATGGAAGGCGGTGAATGTGAAGAATGTGCAGTCGGGCGGCTACAATCTTTATGTGGTAGACTTCGGGCGTAACTTTGCCGGACAGTATAAGTTCCGTCTCAAAGGGAAGAACGGACAGCAGATATCACTCCGCTCCGGAGAGAGCTTGAAGGCGGACGGTTCTATCTTCATGCAAAAACTATTATACGGGGCCGGCGGATACCTACGATGTGTACACCTTCAGCGGTGACGAAGGCGGCGAGGAATGGGGGCCGGAATTTATGTATCACGGGTTCCGTTACCTGCAAATCATCGGTCTCGACGAGGCTCCTGACCCATCAGCTTTCACGGCCATGCGTATCCGTAGCGACATGGAGAACGTGGGAACGTTGGAGACCAGCAATACGCTTATCAACCAGATTCACGTCATCTGCCGCGATGCCATAGCCAGCCAGCTCTATAACTCTGTCACCGACTGTCCGCATCGCGAGAAACTGGGATGGCTTGATGTACCCAACAAGATGTATAACTCGCTTTGTTATAATTTCGATATGCAATCGTTCTATAAGAAAGTGGTCCTCGACTGTTTCGATGCGCAATACCGCAATGGCCGTGTGCCGAGCACGGTGCCCCATTATATGGATGTGTATGACGATGACCCCAACTGGGGAGGTGCGGCTATCCTCGTGCCTTACCGTACGTGGAAGACGTATGGCGACAAATCGCTCATGACTGCCTATTACGACCAAATGAAACGGCTCGTGGATTATTATGGTACCCGTTCGACGAATTACATCATGAACAACAATATGAGCGTGCTCTCCGACTGGGGGCAAGAAACCGCGGGGGTATCCCCGTTGGTACCTCCTGAATTCACGATTACAACTACCTATTATTATCTGCTCAAGGTGATGGCAGAGATGGCAGGCAATCTGGGAAAAGCATCTGATGCCCAGTCGTTTAGTCAACTTGCAGCAAAGGTGAAGACAGCCTTCAACAGCAAGTTTTATAAAAACGGGACGTATGAATACGGACAACAGTCGGAGCAGGCAATGCCGCTCTACTATGGGCTGGCCGATGATGCCGAGGAAGAGAAAGTGGCAGCGTTGTTGGCTGCGCGTGTGAAGGCGGATAACTACAAGATAAAGACCGGCGAGATAGGTTTGAAGCCGCTCTTCATGTCGCTTGCAAAATACGGTTATAACGACATCGTGTACAAGATGGCAAATCAGACCGACTGCCCGAGTTACGGTTACTGGGTGAAGCAGGGCTATACCACCACGCCCGAATATTGGGACGTAGGGGCTTTCTCGCAAAACCACTGTATGATGGATCATATCGAGGAATGGTTCTTCAGCGAACTGGGCGGCATAAACAATGGCGGGACTGCTTACGACAGCATTGTTATCCGTCCGTGGATACCTGAGGATATGACAGTGATGAAGGCCACCTTCAATAGTCCTGCCGGCCTAATCCGCTCCATGTGGACACGCAATGACGATGGGATTAGTTATCTCTTTGAGGTGCCTGCCAATACGGCGGCGACAATAATCGTGCCTGTTGACGGCGGAAAGCGGTTGCAGGAAAACGGCGGCGAGGTGAAGGCCGGCGAAAACGGCATCCGGAACGTCGTTTATACGGATTCGTCGGCCATAGTCACGGTGGGGTCTGGTATTTACTGTTTTACGGAGAGCAACAGTCTACCCAGCGGCATCGTGCAGGCGATGGCTGAAAAAGAGGAGGCTATGCCGTATTATTCTGTCTCCGGCATCCGTCTCCGGCATGAACCCGGGACAGGGGAGCTCTATATCCGGGGACAGCAGAAATACCTGAAGAAGTAGCCATAGATACCGGCAGACCGCTACTGTGGGAGCAGTAAAGACATTGTTGCCCGGAAGCAGCAATGTCTTTTTTGTTTTTGCCTGAAGCTAATCTTTACGCCAGTTCGGGATAAGGAATCCGCGCTAATCCGGCGGCATAAGGGAAAGCGGCCCGGATGATTTTTGGCCATTTTTTTGAGATAATTGGCCAATTATCTCAGAAAAATGACCAAAAATCAAAA
>DBRC01000064.1 GCA_002305505.1 Prevotella sp. UBA1378
CTTGTAGTCCTGCTACAAGGTGCTTGTAACGATGCTACAAGGTGCTTGTAGCAGGACTACAAGGTGCTTGTACGATTTCAATCCGTTAACCTGTTAATCCGTTAACCTGTTAATCCGTTAACCTGTTAATCCGTTAACCTGTTAATCCGTTAACCTGTTAATCCGTTCCCCTTTTTATACGGGGGCAGATGGCGTGAAGCATACCAAGACGGCGCATGGAATGACACCCAAGGAATACGGAAATTGCAGCCCTAAAGCAAGCCAAGGATAACGGGCGGATAATGGGACGGTCAAGAAAAATACCCTGTCTCATAATAATTTATGCTAAAATTTGTATTTTCTCGGATATTATGTTTACCTTTGCTGACATCTAATAAGCCCTGTCGGGAAACCAGCCTGAACGGCTGAGCAGAAGTGATTTCCGGCTATTTCATATTCTGGGGCACGGTTGATTTCCGGGATACGGCAAGGATAGTATATAAAGGAGTAAAAAGTTTTAGATTGAATAGTGATTGATGGATAAGAGAGCGCATCTTCCGGTTTTAGTTGCCGGGATAGTTTGTTTGTTGTGTTTCGCACCTTTAGCGGCCAATGCAGGCGTTAACGGTTTTTTATTCGGGAAAAAGAAGGAAAAGAAAGAAACAGCAGCTCCCCCCTCGCAATATAAGAAACTGACGGGCCGGGATTCTGTAGAGATGAAAGGCCTGCTGAACGTTATCACCAAGGGCGACACCATCCTGCTCGAGCTCCCCGTCAAATACATGGGCCGCGGGTTTTTAGTGACCAACAAGCTTCAGCGCGTACCGAAGGAGCTGAACGAGGCCGGCGTCAACAAAGGCATCAACTACGAGAACCAGATGATACGCTTCGAGTGGGACCGCAAGGCAAAGATCGTATTCGTGCGCCAGCAACACCTCACTCCCGAAGTACCCCTGCATGCCGCTATGGCAGCATCGGTCAGCGATAATTACATCGACCCGCTGATAGCCTCGCTGAAGGTGGAGGCTGTAAGCGCCGACTCGTCGACCGTGGTATTTAAAGTGAACGACCTGTTCAATGGCAGGAAAAACTGCCTGAACGATGTGTTCAACCTTATCAACTTAGGGACATCGGCCGATTCCGACTTGTCGCGCATTCTCAGCGTAAAGTCGTATGCCAATAGTGTCGTGGCCCTCTCCGAACTGACAACCGTAGTGCATGAAGGGAGGTCGAAGGCCAACGTGACCGTAGTGGTGAGTTCGGCCATCACGCTGCTGCCCGATGTCCCGATGCGCCGCCGTGAAGAAAACTGGCGGGTGGGTTATTTCACCACTACCCGCATGCAGTTCGACGACAAGCAACAGGCCGTGAAGAAAACCAACTACATTACCCGCTGGAGGCTGGAGCCGTCGGACACGGCCGCCTACATGCGGGGCGAACTGGTAGAGCCGGTCAAGCCGATAGTGTTTTATGTAGACCGCGCCGTGCCGGCCCATTTGCGCCCTTATATAAAGAAAGGTATAACCGACTGGAACGCGGCGTTCGAGAAAGCCGGTTTCAAGGATGCCGTGCAGGCCTTCGACTTTACCGACAGCCTGGAGACCGAGGGCAACGACATGGAATACTCCGTGCTCACTTACGACGCCTCGGAAAAAGCCAATGCCATGGGGCCTTCCGTGCTCGACCCGCGCACCGGCGAAATCCTCGAAGCCGACATCATCTGGTGGCACAATGTACAGTCGCTCATCCGCGAGTGGATTATGGTACAGACAAGCGCCGTCGACCCGCGTGCCCGCCAGCTGGAACTGCCGGAGGAGCTGATTGGCGATGCCGTTCGCTTTGTGGCTTGCCACGAGGTGGGCCACTCGCTCGGATTACGCCATAACATGATGGCATCCGCTGCTTACCCTACCGACTCGCTCCGCTCGGCAACGTTCACCACGAAAATGGGCGGCACCTCGGCTTCCATCATGGATTACGCACGCTTCAACTATATCGCCCAGCCCGGCGACGGCGTCAAGGTAATGTCGCCCAATATCGGGCCTTACGACCTCATGGCCATCGAGTGGGGGTACCGCTGGTATCCGGAGGGCACCCACGAGGAGAAGATGCTGGACGACTTCCTGCAGGCCCACAGCGGTAAGATGTACCGCTACAGCGAGGCACAACCGCAGCGGTCGGCCATCGACCCGCGGGCGTTGAGCGAGGACCTGGGCGACGACCCCATCCTGTCGGCACGTTACGGCATAGCCAACTTGAAACGGACGCTGCCGCATATCGTCGACTGGACAAGGACCGGCGAGCCGGGGCAAGATTACGACAAGGCTTCACAGTTCTATTCGGGCATCATCTACCAATGGAGCCTCTACCTTTATCATGTGATGGCCAATATCGGGGGCATGTATCTGGAGCGGCCCTCTATCGACGATGGCCGGCCGGCATACATCTTCGTAGAGAAAGAACGCCAGCGCCAAGCCGTCCAGTTCCTGCTCGACGAGGTGCTGTGCTATCCCCGGTGGCTGTTCGACGCTACCGTATCACGGCAGATCTACCTGTACCGCAACACCCCGACGGGTGTTTTGGAGCAGTCGCCCGGTTATATGCTGAAAAACCAACAGAACTACGTGCTTTGGGACTTGCTCGCCAACGAACGCATCGTCAGGATGTACGAAAACGAGATGCAGAACGGGAACAAGGCCTTTACTGCCGTCGACATGATGGACATGCTGCACCGTGGCATCTTCCGCAAGACCATAGAGGGGCAGACGCCCGACGTGATGGACCGCAGCCTGCAAAAGAGCTTTGTCGACGCGCTCATTACAGCGGCAGCCGAAAGCGAGGGGGTGAAGATAAACAAGGCCTTGACTGCCGGGGCCGGTCTCTCGTCGGGGCAGCGCCAGGTGGAGCTGACCAGCAAGCAAGTGAGCCGCAACAGCGATGCCCTCAGCTTGAAGCGGGGCGAGCTGATACGGGTGATGAACCTCTTGAAGAGCCGTCGCGGCAGCGGCAACGTATCGGCGCGCATGCACTACGAAGACATGATTTTGCGCATACAAACGGCTTTGGGACTAAGCAAGTAGCATGGATGAACATTTTTTATAACAAAACCCTGAATACGACATGAAGAAATTCTATATCTTCCTTATCCTACTGGCGGCTGCCGCGACGGCTGCTGCCCAGGAAAGGGTCATCAACGGAATCGTGATGGACGGCGAGTTGGAGAACGAACCGCTGATAGGCGCGACCGTCTCTATCGGCGACGGGAAAGGAGGCATGGGCACCGTGACCGACTATACCGGGAAGTTCTCCTTGAAAGTGCCTGCCGGCACCCGGCAAATAGCTGTAAGCTACGTAGGCTACAACACCAAGGTTGTCGACCTCAAGCCCGGCATCAACGACTACCGTGTCACCCTGTCCTCTTGGTCGAAAGAGATCGGCGAAGTCGTCGTTACTGGCTACCAGAAGATCGACCGCCGCAAGCTGACGGCCGCCGTTTCCACGCTCGACGTGTCGGACGAGACGGTGGGGGCAGTCAAGAACATCGACCAAGCGCTGGCCGGACAGATTGCCGGTCTGTCGGCCGTCACTTCGAGCGGTGCTCCCGGTGCCCCGGTGAAAATAAGGATCCGCGGTATTGCCTCCATCAACGGAACCCAGGAGCCCCTTTGGGTGCTCGACGGCATCCCAATGGAGGGAACGGACATCCCTGCCATCGATGACCTGAACGACATCGACGACATCTACCAGACGTCGATAGCAGGCATCAACCCGTCCGACATCGAGAACATCACCGTACTGAAAGACGCTGCCGCCACGGCCATCTACGGCGCCCGCGCCGCCAACGGCGTCATCGTGATAACCACCAAGCGCGGAAAGGAAGGGCGGCCCATCGTTAATTTCTCGACAAAGCTGACATATAGCCCGAAGACAAGCATCGACCGGCTGAACCTGCTGAATGCCGACGAGAAGGTGGGCCTGGAGCTTGCTTTGCTCGGCTCCGCCTATACTTACCGCAACCACAAAGGCGGAGTGGCCAATATCCTTGATGCGCTGGGCGAGTACAACGCGTTCGCCGGCGGCGGATGGAGCGCGCTCTCGCAGGAGGCACAGACGGCCATCAACAACCTGCGCACCATCAATACCGACTGGAACGACATCCTGTTCCAGCCGGTATTCAACCAAGAGTATAACGCCAGCGTATCGGGCGGTACGCAGCGCTCCAGCTATTATGCCTCCGTGGGCTATTACGACGAGCAAGGCACGGTGAAGGGCGTGGAGAACAACCGCTACAACATTACGCTCAAAGGCGACTACCGAATCAACAAAATACTGAAGCTCGGGGCATCGGTCTTTGCCAACCAGCGCGAACAGAAAAGTTATCTTACCGACACGGGGGGATTCACCAACCCTGTGTACTACTCGCGCATGGCCAATCCCTATTTCCAGCCTTTCGACGGGAACGGCAACTACATTTACGACACCAACGTACAGGGCCGCGAGTCGTCGGCTCCCGACTTCAATATCTTCGAGGAGCGCGCCAATACGTCGAACAAGCGCAAAGACCGCTCGTTCGTGGCTATCTTCGACGGCGAACTGAAATTTACCCCGCGCCTCAAACTCACCTCGCAGTTGGGCATACAGTACGACACGTATACCCTCAGGAAGTATGCCGGCCACAACAGCTATGCCATGCGGAAGGAAAAGGAGGCGGCTACCTACATGATGGCCGACGGGACACAGTCGACCATATTCCCCGAAGGCGGAACGAACAAGGTAACCAGCTACAACAGCCTGCAATGGCTGTGGAAGGCCATGCTCGAGTGGAGCCGCCGCTTCAATGAAATCCACGACGTGGAGCTGATGGGCGGTACGGAAGTGCGCCACACCGAGTCGGAGTCGGTCTACTCCGCAGCTTACGGCTACGATGCCCGCACGCTGACCACGCAGCCCGTCATCTTCCCATCCGAGAACGTGGCCGAACAGTATCCGCTGTACCGCGAGGCCCATACGGAGAATGCATATGTGTCGTGGTACGCCACGGGCTCGTATACGCTGCTGTACCGCTACACCCTCGGTGCAAGCGTCCGTTTCGACGGCAGCGATGTGTTCGGCGTGGCCAAGAAATACCGTTACCTGCCTCTCTACTCTGTCAGCGGCCTTTGGCGGGTAACCGAGGAAAAGTGGATGAAGCCCGCAACGTGGCTCAGCCACCTTGCGGTGCGCGGCTCCTATGGCTTGCAGGGAAACATCGACAAGAACACCTCGCCCTACCTCATCGGTACGTTCGACAAGACCACGATATTGCCCGGGACGGTTGAGACCGTCATCGCGGCCGAGACAGCACCCAACCCCGACTTGAAATGGGAAAAGACCAGCAACGTAAACGCCGGTATCGACGCCGCTTTCCTCAAGGACCGTATCCGCCTGTCGGTCGACTATTACCACCGCAAGAGTACCGACCTGATCGGCATGCGCATGCTGCCGCTCGAAACGGGGTTCTCATCGACCACCATCAACTGGGCCAGCATGGAGAACAACGGGTGGGAAATAGCCATACACACGCGGAACATCTCGGGCAAGGACTTCAGCTGGAACACCAGCCTGAACCTCGGGTTCAACTCCAACAAGATACTCAACGAGTCGGTGGCCGAGAACTCCACATACCCCAGCCGTGAGGGGTATCCCGTAGGTGCCGTCTTCGCATATAAGACGGCCGGGCTCGACAGCGAGGGCTATCCGCTCTTCGCCGCAGCCGACGGGACAGCCGTTACCGCCGAGGAATTCCTCAAGCTCAACCGTTACGGGGCCAGTACGCTGACAGCGGCCGAGCAGCGTGCACAGTATACCTACATGGGTACCACCGACCCGAAATGCTCGGGCGGCCTCATCAACAGCGTAGAGTACAAGGGCTGGCAGCTCAGCGCCAACCTGATATTCAACCTCGGCATGAAAGTAAGGGTGCAGCCCTCCTATTCGCCCACTTATTACGACCGCGGGCTGAACACCAACCGCGACATCCTGGACCGGTGGACGCCGGAGAACCCAGATGCCGGGTTCCCCACGCTCATGGCCTCCGGGACGGGCCGCACGGCGGAATACACCCGCTACTCGGAGTACAACACCTTCAGCATGCTCGATATCTGGGTGCGCAACAGCAACTACTGCCGGCTGCAGAGCCTGCGGCTGGGCTATAAGCTGCCTGCGAGGTGGCTCAACAGGCTCGGCGTCAGCAGCGCATCGGTATCGCTCGAGGGCCGCAACCTCTTTGTTATAGCCAGCAATTACGACAACTACCTCGACCCCGAGACCATGGGCAACCCCTATGCCCAGCCCATCATGAAGAGCTATGTCTTCGGGCTCAACATCAATTTCTAACCGGTTACAGCAATGAAAGTAAAAAACAGCATAATATGGATAGCCGCCCTGATGCCGGCTATATTCGGCAGTTGCGACCGCTTCCTCGACATTACGCCGACGGGGAAGGTCATCGCCGAGACCGGCGAGGAATACCGGGCACTGCTCACCTACGAGTACAAGTATTTCCCGAAAGACCGCGGACTGGCCACCCTGCGCAGCGACGAGATGAACCTGAGCAAGGCCTATACCTCCGACTTGGACTACAGCACTTACTTCGACCTCTGGCGATGGAACGACGATGCACCCTCAACGACCACCACCTACTTCGGGTGGCGCCGCTATTACCATGCCATCTACATTGCCAACTACGTGATTCAGCACAAGGACGAAATCACCGGGGCCACCGCCGGCGAGGTGCGGCAAATGGTGGGCGAGGCGTACATGATGCGCGCTTATTGCCATTTCCTGCTGGCCAATCTCTATGCCCAGCCCTACACCCACTGCCAGCCGGCTGAAACCCGCGGCATACCGGTGCTGCTCGAGGCGGATGTCAACGCCGTCCCGCGCAGCAGCAGCCTGAAGGCGGTATTCGAGCAGGTGCTGGCCGACATCACCGAAGCGCAGGAATACCTGAACGTGGAAACATGGGAGGAGGGCTACAACTACCGCTTCAACACCGTTTCGGCCGAAGCGCTCAGAGCGCGTGTATGCCTGTATATGGGCGACTGGGCGGGGGCCTTGTCTGCTTCGGAGGCTGTCATCGGGAAGCATGGAACCCTCGAAGACCTCACCGGCTCAAGCTATACGCTGCCCAACAGCTATAAATCGGCCGAGAGCATCGTGGCCCTCGAACAGATTATGCCGGCTGATTACACCGCCATCGGCCGCCCGTCGGCTTCGTTGCTCGCCCTCTACCGCACGGGCGACCAGCGCAAGGGCAAATTCTACAAGCGTGTCACCTCCAGCGTGAGCACCCTCGTGAAAGGAGGCAGCGAGGAGTTCAACTGCTCGTTCCGCTCGGCCGAGTATTACCTGACGGCTGCTGAGGCTGCTGCCCGGCAGAACGACAGGGAAACGGCCATCACCTACCTCTCGGCATTGATGGCCAAACGGTACGATGCCGCCAACTATGCGCTCGTGCTGGCCCAAGTGCGGGGCATGACGGCCGGGCAGCTCGTGCAGGAAATCATGGACGAGCGCTGCCGCGAACTGGCATTCGAGGGGCACCGGTGGTTCGACTTGCGCCGTACCACGATGCCTTCCCTCCGAAAGACGTACGACGGCGAGACCTTCGCGCTCGACACGCTCGACAGCCGGTATACGCTGCGCTTCCCCTCCGAGGCCGTCGAGGCCAACCCGGGAATAGAACTGTGGCCATAGCAAATCCGGGGCACTGCCCCATTATCAATAGTTATTATTTAAAGACAATAAGGTTATGAAAAAAACTCTACTTACAATGATTGCCGCTCTTGCCATGGGCAGTATGGGCGCGCAGACATGGACGGAGCCGGCCAAATGGGCCAAGGCGCTCAACCCCGTTACCGACGCGAAAGAGCTCGGCGGAACATATACCGCCGTTGCAGCCGACGGCACCGTGATTACCACCGGTACATACAACAAGGCCGTTGCCTTCGGAACCACCGTGCTGCCTAACGACGAAGCCATGACTTCGGCCTACGTGGCCAAATACAATGCCGACGGCTCGGAGGCATGGATAGTGGGCTTCTACGGGGCGGCCACCGTCAAGGCCGTAGACACCGACGCCGAGGGCAATGTATACGTGGCCGGCAACTTTGCCGACGAGGTGGTATACACGGGCACCGACAAGGTGAGCGCGAAAATCACGGGCAAGGCCGAAGAAACCGCACAGGTGTCGGCCTTCATCGCCAAACTGGACAAGGACGGCGTGTTCAAGGCCATGCGCACCATCATCCCTGTGCCCAATACCGACTTGGCCGGCTTCGACACATACTTTTCCGAAACCAACTTCCGCCCGAAGAAGATACAGGCAGACGGTGAAAAGGTATATGTATCAGCATCCCACCAGGGCGACGCCTCCATCGACGGCGTAAACTGGAAGGGCAGCTGCCTGGACGTGGAGGGCTGGATGTACATGGACATCCCCAGCATGGGGATCTTCAGCCTCAACGCTGCCGACCTGCAGGGGGCTGCTTCCGTTGCACATGTACAGTCGAAGGGAAACCCCACTACCGCCCAGTACAACCCAGAGGACATCTCGTTCGTGGCCGCCGCCGGCACCGTTTATGCAGCCATCGTGGGTAAAGGCACCGAGGTGCTGGTTACGCCCAACGGCTCTACCGACCTTACGATGAACACTGGCGAGGAGGGCATGATGGAACACGCCTTCATACTGGCTTCCATCGGAACGGCCGACAACGTGAAGGTTTTCCACACCGCCATGCACGACAGGAGCTACGGCACCGACTACGTGAAAGGCATGGCGCTCGGCGAAGGCCGCCTGTATGTAGCCGGCACGTTCTACAACCAGCTGGGCTTTGATACGGAAAAAACGAGCAAGGGCTCTGCCGATATGTTCGCAGCGGCTGTCAACCTGGCCGATTTCAGCGTATACTGGGCAGCCGTCGACGGATATGACGAAGGCAGTGTGACCGAGAACGAAGAAACGATGTACGGCATGCTCGTAAACAACGGCAACATTTATATCGCCGGCGCAGCCCGCAAGAAGAGCGATGCCTCTGTCGTGGCTCCGCTGACATGGAACATCGATGCCACCGGGACAATTACTGCCGGCGACAACGCTTCCATCGCCTCGATGGACGACAACGGCAACGGTGTCACGGCTGTCGTGGGCAACAGCGGGGCGGAAACCACCGTTACCGTATACGCCTCCCCCACATCGGGCATCAGCGGCATGACGGCCGGCGGGACAGCCGCCGTACAGGTATATTCGCCCGACGGCACATACAAGGGCGGCAGCACCGCCCGTCTTGGCAAGGGGTTGTATATCGTCAAGAGCGGCAAGGCGGCTAAGAAGTTCATCGTAAAATAACGCTTACTTCCGTACAAGCACCTTGTACGCGTGCTACAAGGTGCTTGTACGATTTCCGTTTATCCGTTAACCCGTTAATCATTGCGTTTGCTTCAAAATTAATTAAATAAACATAAAAAAGAGCACCCACCGCTTGGGCTTTGCCTCGAGTTATGTAACTTTGCAATATACATCAACACTCAACGCAATGCAGAACAAAAATCTTATTTTCTTGTCAGCAGCATCGGTTCTGCTGCTGGCATCATGCTCAAAATTAGGGCCTCTCTCGGCCGATAACTTCAACGTAGTGCCCAACCCGCTGGAAACACAGGCAGGACAGGTGCCTGCAACCGTCAACGGCATGTTCCCGGAGAAATACATGAAAAAGAAAGCCGTGGTGAAAGTAACCCCGGAGCTCCGCTATGCTGACGGGACAGTGTCGCAAGGCACTCCGGCCACGTTCCAAGGCGAGAAGGTGGAAGGCAACGAACAGACTATATCGTATCTCGTAGGAGGGCACTATACGATGAAGACCAACTTCAAGTACGGAGGCGTCAACAAGGCCGACATGTACCTTACGTTCGACGCCAAGCTGGGCAAGAAGAAAGTAGAGGTGCCGGCCGTCAAGGTGGCTACGGGCATCATCGCCACTTCCGAGCTCTATAACCGCACCGTGAAGAGTGCACAGGCCTGCATCGCGCCCGACGCGTTCCAGCGCGTGAAAGAACAGAAGTATAACGCCAACATCAAGTTCCTCATCCAACAGGCCAACCTGCGCAAGAGCGAGCTGAAGAACAACTCGGTGACCGAATTCGTGAACCTGTTGCAGAAAATCAACAAGGATCAGGAAAACCTCAACCTTGCCAGCGTGGAGGTATCGGCATACGCTTCGCCCGACGGGGGAGTGAAACTGAACGAGAAGCTGGCCAACCAGCGCCAGAAGAACACGGAGAAATATGTGGAGCAGCAGATGAAGCGCATCAAGATGGAATCGCCCATCGACGCGAAATATACCGCGCAGGACTGGGAGGGATTCCAGGAGCTGGTGGCTGCATCCAACATACAGGACAAAGACGTAATCCTGCGCGTGCTCTCCATGTATAAGGATCCGGAGGAGCGCGAACAGCAAATCAGGAACATGAGCCAAGGCTTCCGCGAACTGGCCGACGGCATCCTGCCACAGCTGCGCCGGGCACGCCTCACCATCAACTACGAGACCATCGGGCGCGACGACGACCAGATTCAGGAACAGTTCAGGCAGGACGCCAGCAAGCTCTCCGTAGAAGAGATGCTCTATGCAGCCATACTCACCGAGAACGCCGGCGAACAGGAGGCTATCTACAAGCGCACAACGGAGCTCTACCCGAACGACGCACGTGCATACAACAACCTCGCCACGCTGGAATATGCAAAGGGCAACTACGGCACAGCGAAGAATTACATACAGAAGGCGCTGTCTGTCGACGCAAAGAATCCGGAGACACAGGCCAACCTCGGCTTGCTGGCGCTGCAGCAGGGCGACACGCAGGCAGCGGAAAGCTACATGGCAAAGGCTACAGGTGCCAACGGGCTGTCGGAGGCATTGGGCAACCTGCACTTGGCACAGGGCAACTATGCACAGGCTGAGCAAGACTTCCAGCACGTGTTCTCCAACAGTGCCGCCCTTGCGCAGATCCTGAACAAGAACTATGCTACGGCCGCCGTGACGCTGAAGAACATCAAGAACGCCGATGCCACAACCGATTACCTGCAGGCCGTACTCAACGCGCGCCAAGGCAACAAGGACGCTGCCGCATCTTACCTGCGCAGCGCACTGGCGAAAGACGCTTCGCTATCCAACTACGCAGCTAACGACTTGGAGCTGAAAGACGTCAGCAAATAATACAGCGGAAGATTGAAAACGAGAACATCCATCTCTCAACTTCTCCTCGCTCTGATTCTGGTTTCGTGCGGCACGGAAAGCGGACGGTTCCGCATCGAAGGCCGTTTCAGGAACTTGAATCAGGGCGAGTTCTATGTCTATAGCCCCGACGGGGGCATCAGCGACGTAGACACCATCAAGGTGGCCGACGGGCGCTTCGCTTACGAAACCGGGCTCGAACATCCGGCTACGTTCATCATCATCTTCCCCAATTATTCCGAACAGCCCGTGTTCGGCGAGTCGGGAGCTGCCGTCACCATCAAAGGCGACGCGTCGCACCTGAAGGAAATGGAGATAAAAGGTACAAAGGAGAACGAGCTGTTCACCAAGTTCAGGCAGGGCGCCAACCGCCTGTCACCGCCGGAGATGAAAGCGGCCGCGGCTGCTTTCGTAAGCGACAACCCGGCATCGGCAGCCGGGGTTTACCTGATTAACAAGTACTTCATCCAAACGCCCGACCCCGACTACGGGAAGGCATACGAACTGACGGGGCTGATGCTGAAAGCCCAGCCGGGAAACAGCCGGCTGGCCTTGCTGAACAAGCGGATGAAGAGCATGAGGGCTGCCGGCGCCAAGGCACGTATGCCCCGCTTCGCCGCCGCCGACACCGACGGGAAGAGGGTGACACAGGCCCAGCTCGCAAGCCAGGTGAACATCGTGAGCGCATGGGCGTCGTGGAGCTATGAGAGCATCAATATCCAGCGCAGGCTGAAGGCGTTGAAGAAAACATACGGCAGCAGGCTGGCCATTGTCAGCATCTGCATCGACGCCAGCATCGAGGATTGTAAAGATGCGCTCGGGCGCGATTCCATCAGCTGGCCCACCGTCTGCGACGGCAAGATGTGGGATACGCCCCTGCTTGCGCAAACCGGCATCTCCACCATCCCCGGCAATGTTATTTACGACCGCAGCGGCAAAGTAATAGCCTCGCAGTTGAACGCACAGCAAATAGAAGAAAAAATAAAATCGATACTAAAGAAATAAACACCCCCACACATACGCTATGCTCGTAAAGACCTTCTGCGCCGCCGTGAACGGGCTCGATGCCACCACTGTAACAATAGAAGTGAGCATCTCGCGCGGCGTATTGTTTCATCTCAGCGGACTGGCCGACACGGCCGTGCGCGAAAGCCGCGACCGCATCGTGGCCGCATTGCAAAACAACGGATATAAGTTTCCCGTAGCCGACATTACCGTGAATCTCTCGCCGGCCGACATCAAGAAGGAGGGAAGCCATTACGACCTGCCTTTGGCCATCGGTATCCTTGCAGCCAACGGCAAGGTGGAGAGCGGCAGCCTCGGCGGATACATGCTGGTAGGCGAGCTTGGTCTCGACGGCCGGTTGCAGCCGGTGCGCGGTGCACTGCCCATTGCCATCAAAGCCCGCTCTGAAGGGTTCAAGGGCTTGATAGTGCCTAAGCAGAATGTGCGCGAGGCGGCAGTGGTGAATAATATCGACGTATACGGGATGGAGACGCTCACGGACGTCATCAACTTCCTCAACGGCAGCGGGCAGCATGAGCCGACCGTTGTCGACACGCGGAAAGAGTTCTACGAGCACCAGACCGATTTCGACCTCGACTTTGCCGATGTGCGCGGGCAGGAGAACGTGAAGCGGGCGCTCGAGGTAGCTGCTGCCGGGGGGCATAACCTTATAATGATAGGTCCGCCGGGCTCGGGAAAGAGCATGATGGCCAAGCGCCTGCCCTCGATAATGCCGCCGCTCACGCTTTCGGAAAGCCTCGAAACAACACAGATCCACTCGGTAGCAGGCAAGCTGAGCCGCGACACCTCGCTCATCTGCCAGCGCCCGTTCCGAAGCCCTCACCACTCCATATCGCAAGTGGCGCTGGCCGGAGGCGGGCAGTCGCCGCAGCCCGGCGAGATTTCGCTGGCACACAACGGTGTTCTTTTTGCCGACGAGCTGCCCGAGTTTTCGCGGAGCGTGCTCGAAATGATGCGCCAGCCGCTCGAAGACCGCCGCATCACCATCAGCCGCGCCAAGTATAGCGTCGACTTCCCTTGCAGTTTTATGTTCGTGGCGAGCATGAACCCTTGTCCCTGCGGTTATTACGGCGACCCCACCCACCATTGTGTATGTACGCCCGGGCAAATCCAGCGGTACATGAACAAAATCAGCGGTCCGCTGCTCGACCGCATCGA
>DBRC01000020.1 GCA_002305505.1 Prevotella sp. UBA1378
TGCCTTAGGGGCTGCCATCCCTTCAGCTTCTTACTACAAAAACGTAAATGGCTTATCCCGAACTTGCGTATTCTTTGTTTTTGTTTGTCGCTCCATTGTTGTGAGCCTCTATTGCATTCTTGTCGTCTTTCATGATACGACGCGGCAAATTTACATGAAAATCCGGAATTATAAGACTGTTTGAGTGAAAAAAACGTCACTAAAACCTTAATTCGGGAAAAGAAATTCAGATTTCAAGGGAATTGTATTGCGAGTGCATGGCGGTAAGGGCATGTTGATGAATAAAGGAAAATCTTTGAAACATGTAGTAAAGGGGTGTTGTGTTTTTTTTAATAAATTCGCACCGGAATAATCCAATATCATTTAATTTTTTTAATAAGATGAAAAAACAACTATTCGCTTTCGGCCTGACTCTTCTATCGGCCGGAGGGTATGCACAGTTTGGAGTAGTAGCCCCGCTGCATGTCAACGGCAACCAACTGAACGACCAGTATGGTAATAAGGTTGTGTTGCACGGAGTAATGGACACACCCAATCCTTATTTTAATCAAAGCCGATGGGGATGGGGATTCACGGACAGCCATGTGACGGCCTGCATCGGTTATTTTGACAAGGTGTTCGCAGCGCTGCAAAACCCGGCAAAGGGCACCTATTGCAATATCTTCCGCCTGCATCTCGACCCTTGCTGGACGAACGACCCCGCTAAGCAGTCGACGGGCAGCGAGACGGGCGAGGCCAATATCTCCCGTTTCAGTGCTGCCCGCCTGCAGCGCTATCTCGACGTGCTTTACTGGCCTATCGCACAAAAAGCTCTCAACCACGGGCTTTACGTCGTGATACGGCCTCCCGGCGTATGCCCTAAGGAGCTCAGAGTGGGCGATGCCTATCAACAATACCTGAAAACTGTGTGGAACATCGTTTCGGGCAACAATAATATAAAGAACAACTCGGGTATCGTATCGCTCGAGCTGGCCAATGAGCCGGTGCACGTGTACAACCAGTCGGGGCAGAACTCGGCCTCGGCCCTGCGCGACTATTTCCAGCCCATCGTGGACGTTATCCGGGCCAATGGCTTCAAGGGCATTATCTGGATTCCGGGAGCGGGATACCAGAGCCAGTACCAAAGCTATGCCACGCACCCCGTAACGGACAGCAACTACGGCTATGCTGTGCATGTGTATCCGGGATGGTATGGCGCCAGCGATACGAGCTACGACCATCAGGCTTTCATACGCAACTTCAAAAACCAGGTGCCAGTGGTGGCCAGCAAGCCTATCCTCGTGTCGGAGATTGACTGGAGCCCGGAAAAGCCCGGTACCGGCAAGCTGAACGAATTCGGGCAGTGGGTAGCCAGCAACTGGGGCACGTGGGGCACGGCCTCTACCAGTAAATGGGGTAATGCGTGGAAAGCCGTTAAAGACTATTATGGCAATATCAGCATGACGCTGACCAGCACCGACGATTATCTGGACGTGGACGCTTACCTGAAAGACGGCACCATAAAGGCCAACTTCGACGAAAATGTTGAGGCTTGCGCCAAGGCCTGTTTCTACTGGTACTATGAATATTCCAAGAAAGACTATGCCCATGCGTCGGGCAGCCAGCCCTCGAACGCGGTCCCTGCCGGTAATAACCTTATCAAGGCATGGGCAGATAGGAATGATTTCGTGCCCGAAGGGTGGACCGTAAGCGACAACGGTACGGCAGTGTACCCCGGCAATGCGTCAAGCGGCCCCCGCGTGATGCAGCTTACAGGCGGCGGCGACATGACTACGGCCTTCTATGCCCGCGAGATAGCGCCCGACAAGGCCGGATACATCGAATATGGCGGTACGGACGGCTATACGCTGCCGCTTGTTTACGGCGAATATGAACTATGCTGCAATGTGGCGGCATGGAAGGGTGCGCCCTATCTTAAATGCGAGGTATTCGACCCCACGGGCAGCGTGCTGGCTTCTACTGTTGTGAAGGCAAACTGCAATGTGGATGGAAACCGTAGTGCCCGCATCAGCGGGAGTACCGGCGTGCGCTTGAGCTTCTACTCGATGATTAAGGGCAACTACCGCGTGCGGTTCTCTCCGGTAGCCGACGCACAGGGCAATGGCGGGTATTGGAAGGAGGTACTTATCGGCAACGTAGGCCTTTACTTCAAGGGCAACCCACTGGCCTTTAACAAAGAAAACGAGGTGCCCGAGGGATGGAGTATCATAGACAAGAACAGTACAGTAGCAGCTGGTGCGGCCGGCGTAGGCCCACGGATATTCCGGTTTAATGGTGGCGGCGACCTCGCCACGGGGCTCTACATCCGGCAGGCTGAGGCCGACAAGGCCGGCTATGCGCAGTTTGGCACGGCCAATGGCTACGGCATGTCGCTGAAGGCCGGCCAGTACAACCTGTCTTATTATGCCGTGGCATGGTCAGGCAGTCCGTATATTAAATGTGAGGTGTTCGACCAAAGCGGGCAGAGCCTCGGTTCACAGGTCATCAGGTGCTGGAAGAGCGTGGAGAAGAACCTGAACGCCTCTACCAGCGGCAGTGCCTTTGGCGTGGTTAACTTCTATGCTCCGCGTACGGGCTATTACCATTTCCGCTGGACGCCTTGTGCCGATGAGTGGGGCAACGGTGGGGCATGGGTCGAGGTGGTATTCGGCCGCATCAAGATTCAGCAGGGCACAGCCAATGCAGCTAAAGAGTATAGCGGCAGTGCAGTCACCGGTGTAGAAAGGGTTTGTGCCACAGAGGAGGCAACGCAGCAGGTGTTGTATAATCTTAACGGCCAGCGCGTGCAAGCGCCCCGCAAAGGTATCTACGTTACTGGCGGAAAGAAAGTGATGTTTAAATAAGGCCGTGTGCGGCAATCTCTTGTAACAGGCAATGAAGGGACTGCCGCACCGGCATAAAAGAAAGCGGGTGCACCGGTATGGCCCGGCGCACCCGCTGTTGTATCTGTATATCCCCGGATTAGAGGTTGGGGTTGATCTTGCTCCACTCAGAGAGGGCGGGGACGATGTTCAGCGTCACCAGTTCGTCGCGCATCTTGCAGAGGTGCTCATAGCTGGCGTCGAGCTTGGCGTTCTCCTCGGCCGTACCCTGCGGCACGTTGAAGTGGGCGCCGTTGGCGTCGAGCGTCGTGTCCATGGCCATCATGATGTGGTCGTACTTGTCGGTCTTCACGTATGTGCCTACGGGGAAGCGGAACGGCTCGCCGCCCATGGCCGAGCGGATCATCTCAACGGAGAGGTACGCCGGGCTTTGAAAAGAGCTGCGGCCGCGGAGCTCGATGATTTTGGCACCGCCCTTTGTCACGTCGGTCTTCATCTGCTCCCATTCCTCTGCCGGGAATTCCGGCGTACCGATGATGTCGGTCAGTTTTCGCCCTGCGATTTCCACGTGGCTCCCGAACACGGCCATTTGCTCGCCGTGGCCTCCGTATGTGGCGCAGCCGGTGATTTCGTTCTGCATCACGCCGAACTTCTTTGCCAAGGCGCTCTGCAGGCGGGTGGTGTCAAGGCCGGCGAGCGTCGTTACCTGTCCCGGTTTCAAGCCGGAGTAGAGCAAGGTAACCAAGCCCGTAAGGTCGGCCGGGTTGAAGATGATAACGACATGCTTCACGTCGGGGCAGTATTGCTTGATGTTCTTGCCGAGCTCCTCTGCTATTTCGCAGTTGCCTTTGAGCAGGTCCTCGCGGGTCATGCCGGCCTTACGCGGCGCACCGCCGGACGAAATGATGTATTTGGCGTTGGTGAAAGCTTCCTTCACGTCGGTGGTCGATGTGATTTTAACGTCGCCGAAGCCGCTCTGGCGCATTTCCTCGGCTACGCCTTCCGGTGAAAAAACGTCGTAAAGACAAATGTCATTGGTAAGGCCCATCATAAGGGCTGTTTGAACCATGTTTGAGCCAATCATACCGGCAGCGCCGACGATGGTCAACTTCTCGTTTGTTAAAAATGCCATAATCGTTAATATTATTATATTGTTAATTGTTCGCCCGTTAATCCGTCCGTCCGTTAACTCGTTAATCTGTTAATCCGTTAACTCGTCCGTCCGTTGTTCCGTGGCGCAAAGTTAGCAAAAAAATATGTACTTCCTTGTTTTATTTAGCTTTTAATTTGTTATTAAATATAAAAAGGTATATCTTTGCAAAGTGGAAATGGCATTTTGGGTTACGGGTTAAGGATTACGGTTTGCTACTATTGGATGAGGGGAAAGAAGTGTTTTGTGACTATTGGCATTTTAATATATAATCGATGAAAGAGATACAACAACGGCTGTATGCGCTGCGCGATGTGATGCGGCGCGAGCATTTAGGGGCTTTTATCTTCCCCAGCACCGACCCGCATAACGGTGAGTATGTGCCCGACCATTGGAAAGGGCGCGAGTTTATCAGCGGATTCGACGGCTCGGCCGGTACGGCCGTAGTGACGATGACCAGTGCTGCGCTGTGGACCGACTCGCGCTACTTCCTCGCTGCGGAAGAACAGTTGAAAGGGACGGAGTTTGTGCTGATGAAAGAGAAAATGGCCGGTACGCCGGGCATTGCCGAGTGGATAGGCGGACAGCTGAAAGACGCGGAGAGCACGGAAGTGGGCGTCGACGGGATGGTGAACCCTGCCGCGTGGGTGGAAATGCTGATTGCCAGTCTGCGGCAGTGTGGCGGCATTACCGTCCGCACCAATTTCGACCCGCTGAAACAAATATGGCCCCACCGGCCGGCCTTGCCCGGCGACCCTGTGGAGCTGCAGCCCATAGCGTATGCCGGGGAGACTTGCGCCTCGAAGCTGAGCCGCATCCGCCGGGCCTTGCGCGACCGCCATGCCGACGGACTGTTGGTCACGGCGCTCGACGACATCGCCTGGACACTGAACCTGCGGGGTACCGACGTGCATTGCAATCCGGTATTCGTGGGCTATCTGCTGATTGATACCGGCAAAGCTACGTTGTTCGTCGAGCGCCGCAAGCTGCCGCCCGAAGTAGTGCGGTACCTTGAGGAGAACGGCGTGGGCACCGACGACTATGCCAACGTGCTGAAAGGCTTGAAAGGGTATTTCGGGTACAATATCCTGCTCGACCCCGGCAGCACGAACTATACGCTGTATAAGTCGGTCGGTTGCAGGATAGTGAGGGAGCAGTCGCCTGTACCGGCCTTGAAGGCCGTGAAGAACGAGGCAGAGATAGCCGGTTTCCGCCGCTC
The DNA here is from genome assembly GCA_002305505.1 of Prevotella sp. UBA1378. Taxonomy (GTDB): domain Bacteria; phylum Bacteroidota; class Bacteroidia; order Bacteroidales; family Bacteroidaceae; genus Prevotella. The sequence goes on from DBRC01000020.1 coordinate 5,192, forward strand.
GATGCTGCGCGACGGCATCGCCTTGGTGCGCTTCCTGAAATGGCTGAAGCCCGCCGTGGCCGAAGGAGGCCAGACGGAACTGACGGTCGCGCGGAGGCTGACAGCCCTCAGGGCACAGCAAGACGGCTTCCGCGACATCTCATTTGATACAATAGCCGGTTATCAGGAGCATGGCGCCATCGTGCATTACGAGCCCACCCCTGCCACGGATGCAGGACTGAAGCCGGAAGGGCTGCTGCTGCTCGACAGCGGTGCACAGTATCAGGACGGTACGACCGACGTCACGCGGACGGTAGCCCTTGGCCCCGTTACCGACGAACAGCGGCGCATCTATACGCTTGTGCTGAAAGGGCATATCCAGCTGTCGATGCTCAAGTTCCCTGCCGGAGCCAGCGGTACGCAGCTCGACGCGGTGGCGCGCAAGGACATGTGGCGCGAAGGGCTGAACTACCTGCATGGCACGGGGCATGGGGTAGGGGCATACCTGAATGTGCATGAGGGGCCGCACCAGATACGCATGGAATGGAAGCCGGCTCCGCTGAAGGCCGGAATGACCGTTACCGACGAGCCGGGCATTTACCTGCCGGGGCGTTTCGGCGTGCGCACGGAGAACCTGCTGCTCATCACGCCCTATAGGACGACCGAGTTCGGCGACTTCCTGCAGTTTGAGCCGCTCACGCTTTGCCCCATCGACACGGCGCCCCTCGTAGCCGGAATGCTGACGGAAGAGGAGGCGGAGTGGCTGGATGCCTATCACCGGAACGTGTACGAAAAGCTGTCGCCCTACCTCGACGACGAAGAACAAGAGTGGTTGCGCGGTGCTACGGCTCAGATTTCCTCTAAGGCATAATACCGGTAGTCGCGTGCAATGACATAGAGGAACAGGCTGTCGTCGTGGTTCGCGCGTGCCTCTACGCCCAGCGCCTGCTTCACCTTTGCGGCCAAGGCCTGTATGCGCGGGTCGCCATCGGGCAACTGTATGGTTTGGTTGATCAGCTCCGCCTGTTCGAGCGACAAGTCGGAGGCTTGCGGATAAGTGGGCCTGTAGTTGTTGCTCAGGTAGCTGTATTCATCCAGGCTCACCTTCATCCGGTGGTAACTCTGCAACTTTATGACCATCGTCCCTGCTGCCAAGTCGCCCAACCGTTGCCGGCGGTCGTTGAGCAGCATCACCAGCACGCCCGCCCCCATCATCGTCGGCCCGTCGACGATGAACAGCAACCATCGCAGCAGGTAAGCACCGATGCCCGGTTGCGAGCCGTCTGCCTTCACCACTTGCATCTTCAGCAGCCGTTTGCCTATGGTCTGCCCGTTGTTGAATATCTCGCAGAGCGGGCAATAACACAGCACGGGCAATAGGATGGTAAAGAAATAGCCCCCGGCGTTGTTGAACACCGAGAGCCCCGAGGTAGTGGCCATCCAGTTTATGGCCACGGCATAACTGATTTCGATAATCCAGTCGATGGCTTGTGCCAAAATCCGGTCGCCGATGCTGGCCGGTGTCTGGCTGATGCGTACGTATTGCCCTGTGATGATGCCCGAATTTGCCATTTGCCTTGAGATAATTTGGAAATTATTTGCAAATATAAGGATTTTTCATTACTTTTGCGAATGGTTTTGAATAAAAAATCATACCCCACTACTAAAAGCATGAAATAGGACACGCAGCCTTAATGATGTAAAGAACTTAAAGAAGGACGGTTATGGGAGATTTAAAGTATAAGTCGGAAGTAGAACTTTGGTTATATCTTGTAATAATAGGTAGCTGCGCTGCTATGCTGCCCCTGTTATTCCTGAAGCCCTTTTCGTGGGTGGCGTTCTTTATCGTGGCCGGTACCTGGCTGTTCATGCTCGATATCCTTTTCAATACACGCTATATTATAAAAGGTGACGTGCTGGTCGTCCGGTGCGGGGCATTCTTCAAGTCTTCCGTCAGCATCCATTCCATCAAAGAGATTACCGGGAGCCGCAGCATCGTGAGTTCGCCGGCTTTATCGCTCGACAGGATAGCCATCAGGTACAACAAGTATGATGAAGTGATGATTTCCCCGAAAGACAGGGATGCGTTTATCAGCCATCTGCTTGAGGTGAACAGTAACATCGTAGTATCCGTTAAGCGAAAAGCGGCGTGAGGAGATGAAAGAAATAACGTTCATACGGCAGAACATCGACAAATGGCAGGGCGTCGAACAGGTGGTGGAAGGCGGGGCGGCAGCCTCGCCCGACGAACTGGCCGATGCCTATATCGACCTGACGGCCGATTTGGCCTTTTCCCAGGTACACTATCCGAAATCGCGCATCACCCAGTATCTGAACAACCTTGCCGTTGCCCTGCACAATCAGATTTACCAGAACAAGCGCGAAAAATGGTCGCGTATCATTACCTTCTGGCGCTATGAAGTGCCGCTTGCGATATACGGGGCGCGCCGTTCCCTGCTGGTGTCTTTCGCCGTTTTCGCTGTCGCGGTGTTCATCGGGGCTTTGTCGCAGTTGAACGACAAGGAGTTTGCCCGGCTGATTCTCGGCGGCAATTATGTAGATATGACACTGGAGAACATCGCCAAGGGCGAGCCGATGGCCGTATATGCCAGTGATGCGGAGGGCGACATGTTCCTCGGCATCACGCTGAACAACGTCTACGTATCGTTTGTTGTCTTCGCCATGGGCATACTCACCAGCTTCGGCACTTTCTATTCGCTGTTCCAAAACGGTATCATGCTCGGCTCCTTCCAGACCTTTTTCTACCAGCACGGGCTGCTTTGGCAGTCGGCGCTGGCCATCTGGCTGCATGGCACGTTGGAGATTACGGCCATCATCGTGGCCGGCGCGGCCGGCATCACGCTGGGCAACGGCTGGCTCTTCCCCGGCACCTATTCGCGCCTTGTGTCGTTCCGCCACAGTGCCTTGCGCGGCATGAAGATCATTGTAGGTACCGTGCCCATCTTCGTTGCAGCCGGCTTTATCGAGGGGTTCTTCACCCGTCATACCGAATATCCCGACGCGCTGAGGCTCAGCATCATCCTGCTGTCGCTCGCGTTTGTCGCATACTATTATATTTATTTACCAATCAAGAGGCATCATGGACTTATCCCAACCGAAAATCAAGATTTACCAAGTGCGGACGTTCAGTGAAAAACTGAGTGCCACAATCGACTTCGTACGTGAAAACGGGAAAGCGCTGTTTATTCACATTACTTATCTGTTGCTGCCGCTCAGTCTGGTCCAGGCTTTTGCGACGAACAGCTTTTTTGACAGCTATATCCAGCTGATTTTAGGAGCGACGAAAGGAGCGGCGGACGAGATGGTGATGCCAGCGTCGTTCGGTGTGTTGCTGCTGGTCAACATCCTGTCCTATACCGTCGGCTCGCTGCTGCTGCTGTCCGTGGTTTATGCCCTGATGCAATTGTATGGGGAGCGCGAGGAGCGGCTTGCCGGCATCACGATGGCCGATGTGAAACCGCTGCTTTTAAAGAACGTGAAGAAAAGTATTGTGATATTGCTTGTCAGTCTGTTGTTCATGGCTCTCTTCTTGGTTGCCATGATACTCCCGATGGGCATGTTGGCCGCGGTGTCGTCTTCGTCTATACTGACAGCTCTAATCCTGTTGGTGCTTTATCCGCTGCTGATAGCCGTGATAATACCTTTCGTGCTCGTAATGCCCATATACATGTTCGAGGATATCAATATCTTCCGCGCTGTGGCCAAGGCTTACCGCTTAGGTTTCAAGACGTGGGGCGGCATCTTCGGCGTCCTGGCCGTACTTTCGCTGATTACCAGTATCATCCAGATGCTCGTCGTGCTGCCGTGGGAGATTGCCCTCGGCCTGCAGGCTTATTTCGGGCTGTCGGGCACCGGGGATGCCTTCGTCTCGTCGACAGCTTACGACTTCATCGTCTACCTGCTGGGCGCACTGATGCTGTATGTATGCTATCTCGCCATGTCGCTTTCCGCAGTGGGTGTCGCTGTCCAGTACGGTCACGCCTCGGAGAAAATCGACCATGTGACGGTAGGCGAGAGCATCGAACAATTCGACCAACTGTAATTCCCTTTCCGCATGTATCCCGTCGATACGTTGGTCTGCGATACCTCGCAGCTTGCCGCGTGGCACCGTGATGCGTCTTATGATTACGGGCGCGAACTGGCCATACAGTCGCCGGGCATCATGGATTGGCTGTCGGAGAAGATAAAGGAGTGGTTGGGTACCTTGTTCGGGCATCAGTTGAGCGGCGAAGCCTTACAACTGTTGCTCCTGTGCATCGGTTTCCTTGTGATAGCTGCCGTGGTTTGGTTCCTGTATAAGAAGCGCCCCGACCTGTTCAAGCGCCGCACCGTGGAGGCACCGCTCGGTTACGTGGTAGAAGAAGACACCATCTACGGCATCGACTTCGAGCGCTGTATAGCCGAAGCCGCAGGCCGGGCTGACTACCGGGAGGCCTCGCGCCTTTGCTACCTTGCTACGCTGAAGACATTGAGCGACGGAGGGCGTATCGACTGGCAGCTGTTCAAGACCCCCACGCAGTATACGGCCGAGGTGGCGTCGGCCGGATTCCGCGAACTGACCACCCATTTCCTGCGCATCCGCTACGGCAATTTTGAGGCCACGGAAGCATTGTACCTCCGCATGAGCGAACTGCGTGGCGCGGTGGAGAAAGGAGGCGGGGCATGAGGTTCAGCCGTCTGTACATGCTTGGCATCCTTACTTTCCTCCTGCTCGTGTTCGTCTACGAATACCGGATGCCCAGCAGGTTTGCGTGGGAAGCAACCTACGGCCATCACGATAAGCAGCCGTTCGGGTGTTACGTAGCCGACAGCCTGTTTGCTGCCTCGTTGCCGCAAGGGTACCGCGTCGCCGACTCCACGCTCTATCAGTTGGCGGCAAGCCACCGGCCGCGCACCATCCTCGTCGTGGGCGGGCGCATCCCGGCCACTGCTACTGATGTACGGGCCATGATGCGGCTGGCCAAGCAAGGCTGCAGCGTGATAATCGCCACTGGTTATTACACGGATTTAATCGACACGCTGGGCGTGGAGATAAGGGAAAGCTATATACATTCCCCCTCACTGAAGCATCATGTGGAGAAAGGCCGTGTGCGCAGCCGGCTGTGCTGGTTGGCTGACACCTTGGGATATGGCCGCCATACGTACAGGGTTTACCCCCAGCTCTTCGATTCCTATATCGATGGTACCGACTCGGTAGGCTGCCGCCTGTTGGCAGCCCGTGCCGATACGGTGCCTATGGCCGTCGAGTTCCGCATCGGGAAAGGGAAGGTCATCCTGTCGTCCACGCCGCTGATGTTTACCAATTATGCACTGCTCGACGGCGAAAACTACGGCTACGCCTTCCGCTTGCTCACGGTAGCCGGGCCGCATCCCGTGGTGCGTACCGAAGCCTATCTGCCCCATGCGGCCCGCGGGGAAGCGCCGTCGCCGTTGCGCTATGTCATCTCGCGCCCGCCCCTGCATTGGGCCCTGCTGCTCACGGTGCTGGGCATACTGCTTTTCATGGTGTTTACCGCCCGCCGGCGCCAGCGCGTGATTCCGGTGATAGCGCCGCCGCAGAACCATTCGCTCGAGTTCGTACGTCTTGTCGGTACCCTTTATTTCCAGAAATCCGACCACCGCGACCTCGTGTTGAAGAAATACGCCTATCTGGCCGAGGAGCTGCGGCGCACGCTGCTGGTAGACATCACCGGCAGTACCGGCACGCAGCGCATATATAAAAAGGTGGCACAGCATGCCGGTATGGATGAAGGGAAGGTGGCCGGCATACTTGGCAGCCTGCGCCAGCTCGAAAGCAGCGGCCGGAGCGTGGGCCGGCAGGAGATGATGGAGTATATAGACCAAATGAACGAAATAACCAACAACTTATAATATTTATGGCAGAAGAAATACAAGAGCAAAGGGTCGACTTGACCGACTTCTCCGAAAAGATACAGGCCCTGCGGGGGCGTATCGCGGAAATCATCGTGGGGCAGCAACAGGCGGTCGACCTCATCCTTACCGCCATCCTTGCAGGCGGGCACGTGCTCATAGAAGGCGTGCCGGGCGTAGCCAAGACGCTGATGGCGCGCGCGGTGAGCAGCTTAATCGACGCCCGGTACAGCCGCATACAGTTCACCCCCGACCTTATGCCGAGCGACGTGCTGGGCACGACGGTGTTCAACGTGAAAACCTCCGAGTTTAATTTCAGGCCGGGGCCTGTGTTCGCGGATGTCGTATTGGTCGATGAAATCAACCGTGCCCCGGCCAAGACGCAGGCATCCCTGTTCGAGGTGATGGAGGAACGACAGGTGACCATCGACGGCGAAACCCACCGGATGGGCGATGTGTATACCGTCATAGCGACACAAAACCCCGTGGAACAGGAAGGGACCTACAAGCTGCCCGAGGCGCAGACCGACCGCTTCATCATGAAGATAACGATGGGCTATCCGTCGCTCGAAGAAGAAGTGGATATCCTGGGGCGTCATCATGCCAACGCCCGGCTCACACGGCTGGAAGGCATCGGGCCGGTGCTGTCCAAGGACGAACTGCTGAGGATGCGCCGGATGCTGGGCAGCGTGTTCGTAGAACCGTCGCTGTTGCAGTATATCGCTTCCGTCGTGCAGCAGACGCGTACGAGCAAGAGCGTTTTCTTGGGAGCCTCGCCACGTGCCTCGGTGTCGATGCTGCAGGCCTCGAAGGCATACGCCTTGTTACAGGGGCGCGACTTTGTGACGCCGGAGGATATCAAGACGGTGACGCCGAGCATCCTCCAGCATCGCCTGATACTGACAGCCGAGGCCGAGATGGAAGGCCTGACGGCACTCAAGGTGGCGCAGCGGTTGATAGATAAAGTGGAAGTACCGAAATAACAACGCATGTTCCTTACCCGTAGATTCTACCTCCTCTTCGCAGCCGTCATCCTCTTGGTGGGGGCGGGCTACGTATGGCTGCCGCTGTTCGCCGCCGGGCGCGTACTGTTAGCCGTGCTGGCCCTGGCCGTGGCGGCAGATGGGTTGCTGCTCTACCGGCACGACGGCATCCGTGCCGTGCGCTATTGCCCGCCGCGTTTTTCCAACGGCGACGACAACAAGGTGGGCATCCGTATCGAAAACAGCTATCCGTATGATGTGGCATTGCAGGTTATCGACGAGCTTCCTTTCGTATTCCAGCGGCGCGATGTATGTTTCGCCCTCAGCCTCGAAAGCGGAGCAGAGCGTACCGTGTCGTACCAGCTGCGCCCCGTGCGCCGCGGTGTGTATGAGTTTGGCCGCATCCGCCTTTTCGCTTCTACGCGCTTAGGGTTGGCGCAGCGCCGTTACACCTGCGGGGAACCGCAGCAGGCTGCGGTGTACCCCTCGTACCTGATGCTCCGCCGGTACGAGCTGATGGCTATCAGCAACCGCCTTACCGAAGCGGGTATCAAGCGCATACGGCGTGTGGGCAACCACACGGAGTTCGAACAGATAAAAGATTATGTGGCGGGTGATGATTTCCGCACCATCAACTGGAATGCCACGGCGCGCCGGGCACGGCTGATGGTGAACGTGTATGAGGACGAGCGGTCGCAGCAGCTCATCAACGTCATCGACAAAGGGCGTGTGATGCAGCAGGCTTTCCAGGGCATGACGCTGCTCGACTATGCCATCAATGCCTCGCTGGCTCTCTCGTATGTTGCCATGTGCAAGGAAGACCGCGCCGGACTGGCCACGTTCAGCGACCGCTTCGATACGTTCGTGCCGCCCTCGCGCCGCACCGGCCATACGCAAGCGTTGCTCGAAGCGCTCTACAACGAGCAGACGGGTTTCGGCGAGACCGACTACAGTGCGCTCGTGGCCCATCTGCATAAGCATGTAACCAAGCGTTCGCTCCTTGTGCTTTACACCAATTTCTCCGGGATGCAGAGCATGCGCCGCCAACTGGAATACCTGCGCCAGCTGAACCGGCGCCACCGGTTGCTTGTCGTCTTTTTCGAAGATACGGAATTGAAACAGTACATCCGGTCGCCCATGCATGATACGGAGGAATATTACCAGCATGTAATCGCCGAAAAATTCGCCTACGAGCAGCAGCTCATCGTGCAGACGCTGCGCCAGCACGGCATCCTCTCGCTGCTTACGACGCCCGGGAGCCTCTCGGTGAACGTTATCAACCGGTATCTTGAAATGAAGTCGTTGTGCTGATTCTTTATTACGCCAGTCCGGGACAAGAAACCCGCGCTAATCCGGCGGCATAAGGGAAAGCGGACCGGATGATTTTTGGCGCACCTGCATAACCCTGTGTTTGGAAAGCCTGGCAAAGTGGTAATCCGGGTTCGGGATAAGCAATTCCTGTTTTGCCGTAAAAAAGAAAAGTATTGCTGCCCTAAAGGCAAGC
>DBRC01000043.1 GCA_002305505.1 Prevotella sp. UBA1378
ATCCGCCTGCTGCCCACAGCTTGCTTTCAAGGCAGCAATCTTTTTCTTTTTTTACGGCAAAACAGAAATTTCTTATCCCGGACTGGCGTATGTTTTGGATTGGTTAGGGATTAAGGATTAGGGATTAAGGATTAAGGATTAGGGATTAAGGATTGATACTATTGTGGATGCATAAACTCATGCTTGCCACTTGTACTATTAATCCTTAATCCCTAATCCCTAATCCTTCAATCTGTTCCTCCATCCGTAGCCGACGATGACGATGAAGCAGATGAGGGGCAGGATGAACGATACGTTCACGGCAGGCAGTGTGCCGATGTGTCCCATGTCGATGATTGAAGCCTGCAACGGCGGGAGTACGCTGCCGCCGAGGATAGCCATGATGAGGCCGGCTGCACCAAACTTGGCGTCGTCGCCCAATCCTTGCAGGGCAATGCCGTAGATGGTGGGGAACATGAGCGACATGCAGGCTGAGACGGCCACGAGGCAATAAAGCCCCCAGATATCGTGCAACAGGATGACACCGCATGTGAAACAGCCTGCCCCTACGGCAAGGATGGCAAGCAGCAGGCCTGCATTGATGTACTTGAGGAAGAAGGTGCAGACGAAACGGCTGCAACAGAAGATGGCCATCGCAATGATGTTGTAACGCTGCGACAACACTTCGGCGTCGATTTCGCTCATGCCGCCGGCCATGAACACACGTGTGCCGTACTGGATGATGAACGTCCAGCACATGATTTGCGCCCCCACATAAAAGAACTGGGCAATCACCCCCTCGCGGTAGCGGGGCAAGGCGAAGATGCGGCGCAGCGTGGGCAGGAAGCTGATGTCGTGGCTTTGGTCGCTGTTCTTCGGCATTTTGGCAAAGCGGATGACGATGAACATCATGGCGATGACGAGGCCGATGAGCAGGTAGGGCCCGATGAGCACGCTCAAGTCGTTGTCGCGCATCGCCGCAAACTCGGTCTCCGAGAGTTCGGCGCGCCCCGCCGTGTCGAGCGGGTTCAGGCGTGCCTGGATGAAGTTCATGGCCACGAACATGCCTATGAGCGACCCCATCGGGTTGAACGACTGTGCCAGGTTCAGGCGCCGCGTGGCCGTTTCCTCCGTTCCCATCGACAGGATATAAGGGTTGCAGCTGGTTTCGAGGAACGACAGTCCGCACGTGAGGATGAAATAGGCGATGAGGAAAGGATAGTAGCTGCCTGTGAGCTTGGCCGGGAAAAAGAGCATGGCACCTGCGGCGTAGAGGCCGAGCCCCATCAGCACGCCCGCCTTGTACGAGTACTTTCGGATGAAGATGGCTGCGGGGAAAGCCATGGCGAAATAGCCCCCATAGAAAGCCACCTGCACCAAGGCGCCGTCGGTGACGCTCATGCGGAAGATTTTGGAGAAAGCCTTCACCATCGGGTTGGTGATGTCGTTGGCGAAGCCCCACAGTGCGAAGCAGGAGGTGATGAGGATGAACGGGATGATATAGCTCACCCCGTCCTTGCTCAATATGGATTGGCTGTTACTTTTCATGCTGCGGTTATTTGTAAATCGGTCCGAAATTAGCGCAGGCCCGGTAGTCGGCCCCTTCTTTGTCCATGCCGAAAGCATTCCATGCCGACGGGCGGAAGATATCGGCATCGGCTACGTTGTGCATGCACACCGGTATGCGGAGCATTGAGCAGAGCGTCAGCACGTCGGCACCGATATGCCCGTAGGCGATGGCGCCGTGGTTGGCGCCCCATGAGTTCATTACGGAGTATACATCCTTGAAAGCATCCTTCTGCACGTCGAGCCTCGGCACGAACCATGTGGTGGGCCATGTCTTGTCGGTACGCCTGTTCAGTATGTCGTGAATCTCCGGGTCGAGGTCTACTGTCCATCCCTCTGCGAGTTGCATCACGGGCCCCAGTCCTTTCACGATGTTTATGCGCATCATCGTCATCGGCATTCCTCCGCGCGTGAGGAAGTTCGACGAGTAGCCGCCTCCGCGGAAATAGTCGCGGTCGGCAGGATACCACGTTGTCGCCTTCAGGCACGCCTCCACGTCGGCGGCGGTCATCTCCCAGTGGTGCTTCATCACTGGTTCTCCCTGCTCGTCCTGCATGGCTCCGGTGGCGTCGAGCGTCGTGGCGCCCGAGTTAATCAGGTGGATAAATCCGCCGGCTGCCGCGCCTTGCGGTGCCTTCCCCGCTACGCGCTTCACAGCCTCGGGGCTCCAGTACGTACGGATGTCGGAGAACATTACGCCCCGGTTGGTGAGCAGGTGTCCGAAGAGCATGGCTACGCCGTTGAGCGCATCGTTCTCTGTGGCCAGCACTCCCGCTTCGCGTATGCCGTTCCAGTCGAACGATGTACACATCAGCGCCTCGGGGAAGTCGAAGTTGGGCTTATAGTCGGTCCATTGGCGTTGCCCTTGCACTCCGGCAAGGATGGCGTTGTGTCCCAAAGCCTCCTCCTTGAACCCCATGCCGAGCAGTTTCGGGTTGCCGTACATCAGGTCGCGGATGATGATCATGCTCTTCACCGTGAACTCCCAGTCGCCGTCTTTCTCCCCGCGGCTCTTGGCCTTGCCTTTCTCCTCGTTATAGTCGTGCCCCTCGTTGGCCTTGCAGTATTTCTCCGTCCATGCCATTGCCTTCTCGAACTCGTCGTGGTCGTAGATGCCCTCCTCCTCGCGGCGCAGTATCTCCACGAGGTCGGCATACTCGTTGCGGATGCCCAGGTAATCCTGGAAGAAACCGGCATCAACGATGCTTCCGGCAATACCCATGCAAGTGTTGCCCAGCGACAGGTACGACTTGCCGCGCATCGTGGCCACGGCTTGCGCCGCGCGGGCAAAGCGCAGCAGCTTCCCGGCCACGTCGGCAGGGATAGTGTTGTCGTCGAGGTCCTGCACGTCGTGCCCGTAAATGCCGAATGCCGGCAGCCCTTTCTGTGCATGGGCGGCGAGCACGGCGGCCAGGTAAACGGCGCCCGGGCGCTCGGTGCCGTTGAATCCCCATACGGCCTTGGGGTAATAGGGGTTCATGTCCATCGTCTCAGAGCCGTAGCACCAGCACGACGTGACGGTGATGGTGGCGCCTACGCCCTCGCGCTCGAACTTCTCGGCACAGGCGGCCGACTCGGCCACGCGGCCGATGGTGCCGTCGGCAATGACACACTCGACGGCGCTTCCGTCGCCGTTGCGCAGGTGGGATGAAATCAGTTGAGCTACAGCCCGGGCGAGGCACATTGTTTTCTCTTCAAGACTTTCGCGTACGCCGCCTTGGCGGCCGTCAATGGTCGGACGTATTCCGATTTTAGGATAGTTACTCATTGTACTTGTTTTAGATTAATATTGTTTCCTGACCCCGTTTCGTTGTACGGTCGGAATAGATGTTTTTAATTCTTCCGGTGCAAAGATAAAAATAAAAAATTATAATCCCACACATTTTTAGATATATAAACATCTGAAAAGAAAGAGGTTTCAAAAAAAAAGTGTAATTTTGCAATCGATTTTAAAAACGGGGGAAGAACCCCCGGAATATTTAGAATAAATAAGAATATGATGACAGCAAATGAAATCCGCGACTCGTTCAAGAAATTTTTCGAGTCGAAAGGACATGCAATCGTGCCATCGGCTCCGATGGTGATTAAAGACGACCCGACGCTGATGTTCACCAACGCCGGCATGAATCAGTGGAAAGACATCATCCTGGGAACGCGCGCCCCGGAACCGCGCCGCCGCGCAGACACGCAGAAATGCCTGCGCGTGAGCGGGAAACATAACGATTTGGAAGAGGTGGGGCATGACACGTACCACCACACCATGTTCGAGATGCTGGGCAACTGGAGCTTCGGCGACTATTTCAAGGAAGGCGCCATCGACATGGCATGGGAATACCTTGTAGACGTGCTGCACCTCAACCCGGACGACCTGTACGTGACGGTGTTCGAGGGCGACGGAAGCGAAGGACTGGAACGCGATGACGAAGCAGCAGGCTACTGGCTGAAACACGTGCCGGCCGACCATATCATCAATGGCAACAAGCACGACAACTTCTGGGAAATGGGCGATACCGGCCCATGCGGCCCGTGCTCGGAGATTCATGTCGACTCGCGCACACCGGAACAGAAAGCCAGCGGCATACCGGGCCGCGACCTCGTGAATAAAGACGACCCGCATGTCATAGAGATATGGAACCTCGTGTTCATGCAGTACAACCGGAAGGCCGACGGCACGCTCGAAAAACTGTCGATGAACGTCATTGATACGGGCATGGGATTCGAACGGCTGGTGCGCATGCTGCAAGGCAAGCACTCGAACTACGATACCGACATCTTCCAGCCTATTATCAAGGCGCAGGAGCAGATTACGGGAAAGAAATACGTTACTTTCGAAGAAGAACAGGCCGGCGGGACGGCCGTCAGCAAGGAACAGGACAATATCAACGTGGCCATGCGCGTTTGCGCCGACCACTTGCGTGCCGTAAGCTTCTCCATCGCCGACGGGCAGTTGCCGTCGAACGCCAAGGCGGGCTATGTCATCCGGCGTATCTTGCGCCGTGCCGTGCGCTATGCTTATACGTTCCTCGGGCAGAAGGAGGCTTTCCTCTATAAACTGTTGCCGACACTGGTGCACGAGATGGGCGGGGCATTCCCCGAGCTGCAGAGCCAGCAACAGCTGATCGGAAGGGTGATAAAGGAGGAGGAAGACTCTTTCCTGCGTACGCTCGACAAAGGCATACAGCTGCTCAATGGCGCCATGGACGAGCTGAAGGCCCACGGGGAGACCCGGCTCGACGGTGTACAGGCATTCCGCATGTTCGATACCTACGGATTCCCGCTCGACTTGACGGAGCTTATTTGCCGTGAGAACGGGTATACGGTAGACGAAGAGCAGTTTAACGCCGAGATGCAGAAACAGAAAGAGCGTGCACGCAACGCAGCACAGGTGGAAAACTCGGACTGGACGGTAATCAGGCAGGGCGAACAGCAGTTCGTGGGCTACGACTATACGGAGTACGAATGCCGCATCCTGCGCTACCGCAAGGTGACACAGAAGAAAAACGAATTCTATGAGTTGGTGCTCGACAATACGCCTTTCTATGGCGAGATGGGCGGACAGGTAGGCGACCAAGGTGTGCTCGTGAGCGAGGATGAAACGGTGGATATCATCGACACAAAGCGCGAGAACAGCCAAAGCGTGCATATCGTAAAGAAACTCCCGGTGAATCCCGGGGCCGAATTCATGGCTTGCGTCGACACCGACAAGCGCGAGGCGAATGCCGCCAACCACACCGCTACCCATCTGCTCGACTATGCGTTGAAGCAGGTGCTGGGCGGGCACGTGGAGCAGAAAGGCTCGTTCGTAAGCCCCGACACGTTGCGCTTCGATTTCTCCCATTTCCAGAAAGTAACCGATGAGGAGCTGCGCCAGGCAGAGCGCCTCGTGAACGATATGATACGGCAGGACCTGCTGCTCGACGAGCACCGTGACATGCCGTTGGAAGAAGCGAAGAAGATGGGGGCCGTAGCCTTGTTCGGCGAGAAGTACGGCGATACGGTACGCGTGGTGCGCTTCGGCCCGTCGTGCGAGTTCTGCGGTGGAATCCATGCGCGCAGCACGGGCCGCATCGGTTTCTTCAAAATCATTTCGGAGAGCAGTGTGGCTGCCGGTATCCGGCGCATTGAGGCCAAGACGGGCAGGGAATGCGAGGAACTGATGTACAACATGGAAGACCTGCTGAAGGGCATCAGGATGCTTTTCAACAATGCGAAAGATCTGCAAGGCGTTATCCGGAAATACATCGACGAGCACGACTCGATGAGGAAAGACATCGAGTCCTTCCAGGCTCAGGCTGTTGAGAGGGCTAAGGACAATCTGATTAGCAGGGCCCGCGAAGTCAACGGCGTGAAGGTGGTGGCAGGCCAGCTGCCGATTGATGCGCAGTCGGCTAAGGACCTGGTGTTCAAAATCCGCGAGGCGGTTCCCGAGAACCTGCTCTGCGTTATAGGGAGCATCCAGCAGGACAAGCCGTTGTTGAGCGTGATGCTGAGCGACGACATGGTGAAGGAGCACGGGCTGGATGCCGGACAACTGGTACGCGAGGCCGCCAAGCTGATACAAGGCGGCGGTGGCGGACAGCCGCATTTCGCCACTGCCGGCGGGAAGAACGCCGACGGCCTGAGTGCAGCCATTGACAAGGTGGTGGCATTGGCCAGCTTATAAGCAAGAACGGATGTTAAAAGGGTGTGCCGGAGTGTTAGCTGATGCTTTCATTCCGGCATATCCTTTATTTTTTTGCCGTAAATCAGAAAAAATAAAAAAAACATACCCTTACTCCGCCAGTTTTTTTATAACTTTGCCGCAAAATGAAACAGTTATTTCAAAATGGTAACAACTGACTACGTAATCATCCTCAGCAAGATATTAGGCTCATTGGCCTTGCTGATTTATGGGATGAAAGTAATGAGCGAAGCGCTGCAGAAAATGGCAGGCTCACAACTCCGCCACATCCTTGGGGCAATGACAACAAACAGATTTACCGGAATGCTCACCGGAACCTTCATCACCTGTGCCGTGCAGTCGTCGTCGGCTACCACCGTGATGACGGTTTCTTTCGTCAATGCCGGTCTTCTCACGCTTGCCCAAGCCATCTCGGTCATCATGGGAGCCAATATCGGGACTACGCTTACGGCATGGATTATGTCGTTGGGCTACAATGTCGACCTCACCTTGGCGGTATTCCCCGCTTTTTTCCTCGGTATCATCCTTATCTACAGCAAGAGCCGGCGCTATTTCGGCGATTTCCTCTTCGGTATCGCCTTCCTTTTTTTCGCACTGGTGTTGCTGAGCGGTGCGGGGAAAGAGCTCGACCTGGAGCACAATCCGGCCGCCATCGACTTCTTTGCGTCGTTTAACACCGGCAGCCATTTCACCATTATCATCTTCCTGCTCATCGGTACGTTCATCACGTGCATCGTGCAGAGTTCAGCCGCTGTAATGGCCATTACCATCCTGCTCTGTTCCACCGGCGTGCTGCCGATCCATCTCGGCATTGCCCTTGTCCTGGGCGAGAACATCGGAACCACGGCTACGGCCAACCTTGCTGCGTTAGGTGCCAATACACAGGCCCGCCGGGCTGCCATGGCCCATCTGCTATTCAATGTAATCGGGGTGGTATGGGTGATGTTGCTGTTTTATCCATTTGTCGATTTGGTATGCAAGCTGGTAGGGTATAATCCGGCGGATGCAAGCATCGGCGTTGCCCAGAAAGCGGCCCTCCTTCCGATAGTGCTGGCAGCCTTCCATACCGGTTTCAACGTGACGAACACGGCTTTGCTCATCGGTTTTATTCCGCAGATAGAGAAAATGGTGTGCTGGCTTGTCAAGCCGGTGGAAAACAAGGAGGAAGAAGATTTCCGCCTGCGTTTCATCCAGACCGGTATCATGAAGACGCCCGAACTGAGCGTATTCGAGGCACAGAAGGAAATTGGCAGCTTTGGTGAGCGCATCCAGCGCATGTTCGATATGGTATGCGAACTGGCCGAGGAGACGGATAAGTCAAAGTTTGAAGAGCTTTACGGGCGGATAGAGAAGTATGAAGGCATCAGCGACAACATGGAAATCGAGATTGCCAAGTATCTCGACAATGTAAGCGATGCCCACTTGAGTGACGACACGAAAGCGAAGATACGGGCTATGCTGCGCGAAATCAGCGAGATAGAAAGTATCGGCGACAGCTGTTTCAACTTAGCGCGCACGTTTAAGCATAAGCTGGAGTCGAAAGAAGAGTTTACGCAGGAATTGCGCGATAATGTCAACCAGATGTTGGGGCTTGTCAACGATGCCCTGACGCAGATGAACTATATGTTCTGCCATATCAGGGAGGCCATCGACGTTACCCGTTCGTTTAATATTGAGAGGGAAATCAATGCCTATCGCAACCAGTTGAGGAATAAAAACATCGTGGATGTCAATGAACATAAGTATTCTTATACTGTCGGCACGGTGTATATCGACGTTATTCAGGAGTGCGAGAAACTGGGCGACTACGTCGTGAATGTGGTCGAGGCAAGGATGAATGTCCGGCAATCGGAGATGAGGAACAAGTGATTCTTGGAGAGACTGATAAATCCCTATAAGCCCCGAAAGTATGTGGGGATTATAGGGATTCATTTTATTAGGCTTATAGGTCCTTATGGGAGGCTTTACCGCAGTAGCCTGATTAAGTAATCAGAGGCGATGTCGCAGGTACGGTAGATATTCTGCGTAAATCCGTGGTCGTAATAGTCGAGTATATACAGTTCACTGCCTTTCCAAAGGTTATGATAGCGTTCACCGTAGGTGTAAGGCACCACGGTATCGGCAGTTCCGTGGATAATACACGCCGGGCCGCTGTATCGGGCCGCCGTTTCATAGATGGGCAGCGAAAAGGCCGTCCTGATGTAATTGCGCCCGAGCTTGCGCCCGCCCCATAGTTCTACGTATTCCGGCGGGTCGAGCGGATTGTACATCTTCCCCATCGTATTCCCGCGGATGGCGTCGTCGCGCAATACGCCGGCAGGAGCCATCAGCACTACGGCCGCAATACTACCGGCCTCCAGTTCACCGGCCGTCATGCCAGCCACTACGCCGCCTTGCGAGTGGCCCAGCAGTGCAATCTTCCCTGTCCATCCGAGCGAACGCACATATTCATATACTTTTTTAGCGTCTTCCACCTCGTTGGGCACAGTCATGTCCTTGAAGTCGCCTTCGCTCTGCCCGTGCCCGTTGAAGTCGAAGCGGATGCTGGCTATACCGTGGGCCGACAGCGAGTCGGCAATCAAGTCGAACATCTGTCCCTCCTTCGAGCCGCCGAAGCCATGGCAGAGTATAGCCACCGGGCACCGCTCTCCCTGTTTCATCGCCGGTTTTTGCAGGATGGCGGCCAGTTTGCCTTTCCCCCCGTCAATCGCCAGCTGTTCCTTGGCGGCTGCCGTAGCCTGCTGCGGTGCGTTGTGCCCGGTCAGTTGGCGCAGCTTTAAATCCACTTTATACGACAAAACGGTGCTCAGCACCACCTTCCCGTCGGCAATCACCACCATCGACGGTATCCACTTCACGCCGTATAGGCGGGCGATATCCGTTTCCCGGAATTTTTTTAGCTCGCTCACCTGCGTATACCCTATATTGTATTTTGCTACGGCCGCTTTCCATTTCTCAGCGTCGGTATCCATCGATATGCCTACGAACTCCACGCCGCGCGGCCCGAATTCCTTGTGCATGCGCACCATTTCCGGTGCCTCCTTGATACAGTCGGGACACCACGAAGCCCAGAAATCGAGCACCACGACCGTTCCCTTTTTCGCCAGCCGGCTTAGCCTGAAAGGCTTCCCGTCCGCGGTGTTCATCTTGAAGTCGGGCGCATCGCTGCCTGCTTTTATCAGCTCCGTTGCGTATTTGCTGTCTAAGTCGCTCATTATCGGCGGCTGAGCGTTGGCCATTGTTGCCGTAATCAATAGCAGTGCCGTCAGTATTCTTTTCATGTTGCAATATATATTGGTCATTCGGGCGCAAATTTACGAAAAAGTTTTCATATTGCAATGGCAACCGCCGTTTTGATTTCCGGCCATTTTCCCCTTGCCCACCGCTTGCAATGCTAATGTTAATCTCCTGATATCCTGCGGCGTTTACAGGAATTATGCGTATATTTGCGCTTCATCACTTAATTTAACAGCCATGTACAGAAAAGTTTTCCTGGCACTGACCATAATACTTTGGGGAATGGATGAAAGCCGCGCCCAACTGGTGATTAACGAACTGATGCAGTCGAATGTCGACTGCTTGATGGACGATATCAACGAGTTTCCTGATTCGTGGGTAGAACTCTATAATGCCGGTACCACCGCGGTAGAGCTCAGCCAATATAAGCTGGGGAGCTCGGAAGACGCCGCTGAGGCTTGGAGCCTGCCGGCGGGAAGCATAGGTGCAGGCCGGTATGCGGTTGTGTATTGCGATAAGGAAGCCCATGGGATGCATGCCGATTTCAGGTTGGAATCGGGGAAAGGCGCGGCGGTATACCTGTTCCGCGGCGATGCGGTAGCGGATAATATAACCGGACTGAAGAAACAGCCGGCACCGAACGTGGCGTACGGGCGGCAGGCCGACGGGGGCAGTGTGTGGGGATACCAGCAGACGCCCACGCCTGGTAAGCCCAACTGCGGGCTGCTTTGCACAAAGGTGCTGGGCGAACCGGTGTTCAGCGAGCCCGGGAGGGTGGTGACAGGGAGGCCGGCCATCAGCCTGACGCTGTCGCTGCCCGGCGGTACACCGGCAGGAACGGAAATAAGGGTCACCTACGACGGCAGCGAACCGACGCGGAACAGCTCACTGTATACCGCGCCCATCACCGTGCGTACGACGACGGCCGTGCGCGCCAAACTGTTTTGCGAGGGGTATCTCTCGCCCCGCTCCACCACCCATTCCTATATCTTCTTCCCGCGCGTGCTTACGCTGCCCGTGGTGTCTATTGTCACCGACAGCAAATACTTTTACGACAACACCGTGGGCATTTATGTGGACGGGACCTATCAAAGCGGAAAGAAAAACTATGAGTTCGATTGGAGGCGTCCCGTCAACCTGGAATACTTTGCCGGGGAGAACAGGAACAGCGACATCAACCAGCTCTGCGAAACGCGCATCCAGGGCGGAGCCACCCGCCCCTTCCTGTTAAAGTCGCTTGCCGTCTATGCCAACAAGCGGTTCGGCGTCAAGCGCTTTTCCTATGAGTTCTTCCCCGACCAGCGCCCGGGGCTTACCGAATACAAGTCCATCGTGCTCCGCAATGCGGGCAACGACTTCGATTACCTTTATATGCGCGATGCCGTCATCCAGCGTACGATGGCCAAGCACGCCGACCTCGACTGGCAGGCATGGCGCCCTGTCATCGTGTATATTAACGGTGTATACAAAGGCATACTGAATATCCGCGAGCGCAGCAACGAGGATAACATTTACACCAACTACGGGGGGCTGGAAGACATCGACATGATAGAAAACTGGCAGGAACTGAAGGAGGGCGACAGAGACCACTACGACCGCTTCAGGGCTTTCTATGCGGAGCATGGGCATACGATGGCCGAATACGAGAAGTGGATGGACTGCAAGGAGTTTATCAACCTGATGGCGATGAACCTCTATTACAATAATCAGGATTTCCCCGGCAACAACTTTGTGATGTGGCGCCCCAGGACGGCCGACGGCCGTTGGCGGTTTATTGCCAAGGACACCGACTTCGGACTGGGGCTGTACGGTTCGCCTGCTACTTACAAAACGCTCGAGTGGTTCTATAACCCCAATTACGACAGCAACAGGGCGTGGGCCAATGGCTACGAGCATACCCGCCTGTTCCGCCGCCTGATGGAGGATGCCGACTTCAGCCGCGAGTTTATCGACCGCACGGCCATCTATATGGGCGATTTCATGAATGAACGGGGCACACGCGAAGTGTGGGACCCCATGTACGAGCTCATCAAGGCGGAGTATCCTTACCACCGCAGGCTCGTCAACCAGTGGTGGCCTGATTACGACGAGGAACTGTCTGCTGCGCGCAGCTGGCTTTCGGCCCGCACGGAAAGCTTCTATCAGCAATTGGCCGACTATTATAAATTAGGTCATCCCGTGCGCTTGCTCATCAACCATGGCTTCGGCGAGGAGGGCTTGGGCGGGCTGCAAGTCTGTTTCAATGGCGTAGAGCTGAGCCGTGCAACCTTCGACGGCCGCTTTTTTGCCGGGCGCGACATTATGCTGAAGGGCACGGCTGCCGATGGCAAGGAAGTAACGGGATGGGATATTGTGCAAGTAGCAACCGACGGTTCGGTAACGACGGGCAAGATAGCGGGTGCGCAATATGGATTCAGTATGCCCCTGTGCCGCAGCCTGTCCGTCACCGCCGTCGTAGGCAATGCCGACGGCATCAATTCGCTGCCGGTGCGTAGCTGGTCGTGGAGCATCAGCGGGCAGCGGTTGGCTTTGAGCGGCGTGGCTGCCAATACCAAGGTGTCTCTCTACGACCTGCAGGGCATACTGCTCCGGCAGGTCGTCGCTACCGGTGCAGATATATTGTTGCCGCTATCCGGAAACCGCCGTTACGTATTAAAGGTAGGGGCGGAAACGGTTAAGTTGTAGGCATCCCCGGGGCATTGTCTTCGGGCCAGTCTTCGAACTCCAATTCCAGTTCGATATATTCCGGGCTGCCCGTATCCGTTTCGCCGGTAGGGTTGGAGACGGAAAGCCCCATCAGGCGGATGGGGTGCTCCCGGTAGTCTACCTCTTTCAACAGCTGCTTCGCCAGCGGCAGGATATCGTCTTTTGTGGCCAGCGTCCTTGCCTGCGACAGGCTGCGGGTAATCTGCGTGAAGTCGTGGAATTTCACTTTCAGTGTCAGTGTCTTTCCCTTGAAACCGGTTTTCCTGATGCGTCCCGCCAGTTCGAGCACCGTGTGGTACAGTTCTATGATTACGTTCGATTGTTGGTTGATGTCTTCCGCAAAGGTATGCTCGCATCCCACCGATTTGCGTATATATTCGGTCACTACCGGCCGTAGGTCGATGCCCCGGGCGAAGTCGTAGTATAAAGGCCCCATCTTCCCGAACACTTCGGTAAGGTGTTGCCGTGAGCACCGCCGCAGGTCGGCTCCGGTAAAGATACCCATATAGTGCATACGTTCGGCCGTTTTTGGGCCAACGCCGTAGAAACGCTCAATCTTCAGCCGGGCAATGAAGTCGGATGCCCGTTCGGGGTGTATCACCGTCAGGCCGTCGGGCTTGCGGTGGTCGCTGGCAATCTTGGCCAGGAACTTGTTGTACGATACGCCTGCTGATGCTGTCAGGTGGAGGCGCGAACGTATCTTCTCCCTGATTTCTCGTGCCACGTCTACGGCCAGCATCCGGGGCGGCTTCCCCGTCCCGCCGCCTCCGCAGTAGTCGGTAACATCCAGGAAAGCCTCGTCGAGCGACAACGGTTCCACCTTGTCGGTGTACTCGTGGAATATCTCATGGATTTGCTGCGACACCTCCTTGTATGTTTCATAGTTGCCCCGTACGATGGTCAGTTGCGGGCACAGCCGTTTGGCACGCGTCATTGGCATTGCCGAGCGTACGCCGAAACGCCTTGCCTCGTACGATGCGGTAGCCACCACGCCCCGCGGGCCGTCGTGCCCGATGGCCAGTGGTATGCCGCGCAGTTCGGGATGGTCGCGCTGCTCTACGGATGCAAAAAAGGCATCCATGTCGATATGAATGATTTTTCGTCCGGTCATATAATAAAATGTAATAGAGCACAAAAAGAGCAAAAGGCCGTTTTTCTTTATTCCGCCGGTTGCAATGCAAGCGGCCGGCCGTAGCGCGTCCAGTTTCCCTTCCTCTATTGCTTTTGTTTTTCCTCGTCGGCTTGCCGGAGCATTTCCTTGACGGCGGTTTCCAATTGGCGGTCGTGCCCGTTGATATAGTCCTCGGGAGTGTTGTACACCTCGATGTCGGGCCATAGCTCGCGGTTCTCGCCGAAGACACCTTGCATATCTTGGCATCCTACTTGCGGGATGCCGAATACGAGGCTGGGGTCGATGAGGCGCTCCCACCATACGGCAGTCATCGTACCGGCCACAGGCGTACCGATGAGCTTGCCGATACCGAGCGTTTTGTATACCCACGGAAAGCCGTGCCCGTTGCTGTAGTCGTCTTCGCACATCAGTACGCACGAGGGCTTCACCCACTTGTTGTAGGGGTCGCGCCCTACGTATTTGCCATGGGGCACAAAGCGTTGGTACTCCTTGCCGCCGAGCAGCGTGCACAGGTCGTCGTGCAACCATCCGCCGCCGTTGTAGCGCTCGTCGACGACGACGGCTTCGCGGTTGCGGTTACGGTCGCTGAGCAGTTCTTCGTATACGGTGCGGAAGCTCTTGCTGTCCATGGCCTTTACGTGCACATAGGCGATGCGGCCGCCCGAGATGCTGTCCACTAATTGGCGGTTGCGGTCGACCCAGCGTTTGTAAAGCAACTCTTCCAGTTGGGCTTGGGTTACGGGCTTTATGCTTATGTCGCTGCGCTTGCCTTTGTTGTTGACGGTGATGCGGACGGGCTTACCGGCCTTCCCGTCGAGCAGCGGGTAATAGTCGCCGCCTTGCTTTATTTCCTTCCCGTCAATCTTCTCGATGATGCTGCCTGCGTTTACGCCCGTATTCTTAACGGCAAACGGCCCCCGTTTCACCACCTCCTCCACCCGCAGGCCGTCGCCTTCGTAGGTAGGGTCGATGAACAGGCCCAGCCGGGCAGTGCTCAGCGCGGGGCCGTTGGTAAAGTAGCGGGCTCCGGTATGCGAGGCGTTCAGCTCGCCCAGCATCTCGCTCAGCATCTCGCTGAAGTCGTAGTTGTTATTGATGTGCGGGAGGAAACGTTCGTATACGGTGCGGTAGTATTTCCAGTCGACACCGTGCAGGTTAGGGTCATAAAACTTATCGTCTACCTGGCGCCAGATGTGGTCGAAGATGTATTGGCGTTCGCTGTAGGGCTTGTGGTTGAAAATAGCCTCGAAGGCCACATTCTCGATTTTATTCTTCGACAGGTCGATTTTCTTGATGCCGTCGTTGCAGAGATAGAGCTTCTTGAATGCTTTATCCGATTTGAGCGCGCCCCTGCCTACGTCTTTCAGTACAAGTTCCGTCTTGTCCTCGCGCAGGTCGCGCTTCCAGAGGTCGTACCCGCCCTCAAAAGCAGCCTGATAGTACAGGGTGTCGCCCCTCGGGCTGAGCACGGCATCGCCCATGCGCGACGAGTTGGCGGTGAGGCGGATGATGCGGTCGCGGCAGTTGTCAAGGTCGAATACCAACGGCTTGACGCCGGGGGCAGGTGCCTTGGTGTCTTTTTTCTTCTTTTTCTTTTCTTCTTCCTTCTTTTTGTCTTTGCCCTCGTCGGCCTTTTTAGCATCTTTCTCCTGCTGTTCCGCTATCTCTTTTTCTTCCTTGGTCATGCGGAAACGCTCGTAGGCGTCGAGGTCGAAGAACATGATGTACATGTCGTCCTCGCTGCCCCAGCTGCCGTGGCTGCGGTAGCCGGCACGGTCGCTGGCAAAAATCATCGCTTTGCCGCCAAGTGCCCACTTGCCGTTGTTGTCGCTATATCCGGTTTGGGTGAGGTTGAAAGGGGGCTGCTTGCCGCCGGCGTCGACGAGGGCAATGTCGCGGCAGTTCCATCCGCCCGTGCCTATATAGCTGGCCAGCAGCCAGCGCGAGTCGGGGCTCCACTCGAACCACAAGTCGCCGTCGCTGTAAGAGTAGTTGTACTTGTCGTCGAGCACGGTGCGTACGGCCTTCGACTTGAGGTTGAGCACGCACAGCCGGGCGCGGTCTTCGAAGAAAGCCAGTTCCTTGCCGTCGGGGCTATATTCCGGCTGTAGCGACGTGCGGTCGGTATGCGTGAGTTGTTCCTCTTCCAAGTCGGTGGCGTAAGTGAACAGTTTCTCCTTCTCGTTCTTTATCTTCGTGCGGTATATCTGCCATACGCCGTTGCGTTCGGAGCAGTATGCGAGGCTGCGGCCGTCGGGGGCGAAGTCGATGGACCGTTCCTGTTCGGGTGTGTCGGTTACTTGTTTCGTTGTCTTGTAGTCGGCGGAGGTAACGAAGACGTCGCCGTGCAATACGAAAGCTATCTCCTTGCCGTCGGGCGATACACATATCTCGGTAGCCCCGTTGGTATGGATTTGGCGTTTCAAGTCGGTGTCGTTGCGGTCGGCCACGATATTGATGCTTACTTTTTTCGGTTCGGCTCCTTCGCGCAGCGTGTAGATTTCGCCGTCGTATCCATAGCAGAGCGTGCCGTCGGTTGCTGCGGTCAGGAACCTTACCGGATTCTGCTTGTGGTGGGTAAGCTGGCGGCCGGTGGTGCTGTTGATGCCGCGTTTGTATATGTTGAACGTGCCGTCTTGCTCGCTGAGGTAATAGAAGGCTTGTCCGTCGGCAGTCCATACAGGTGTCCGGTCTTCGCCGCGGAAGGTTGTCAGTTTGCTATGCTTGCCTTTGCTCAGCAGCCAGATGTCGCGCGTGATGGACGACTGGTGGTGCTTGCGCCAAGGGTCTTCGTATCCCTTTTTGTCGTGATAGAGCACGTCGCCGTTGCGGTTGATGCTGATGTCTTCCATCGTGAACGTGGAGTAGAGGCGCGGCCGGCCGCCTCCGGCGCCCACTTCGTATACCTGCGGGAAGTCGCCTTGTGCGAAGATGGCCGATTGGGCGGTGGGCATCAGTGCCGATGAGTAGAGCACATGGGTATCATCGCTCCATGTTATGGGCAGTTCGCGGGCGCTGTTGGTGGTCAGCCGGGTGGGTGTGCCGCCGTTTTTGCCGATGACGTACACGTCGAAGCTTCCCTCGCGTGCGGAGGCAAAAGCTATCTTAGAGCCGTCGGGGCTCCACACGGGGTGTGTGTCGTGGGCCGCATTGGTTGTCAGTTGGTGTGCGTCCCCGCCTGTGGCGGCTACGGTGTAGAGGTCGCCTTTGTATGCGAAAGCGATAGTAGAACCGTCGGGCGACAGGGCCGGATACCGCATCCATAGCGGTTGTGCCTGTGCTGTGGCTGCCAGCATGGAGGCAGCCAGCAGTGCCGATAAACAAATACTCTTCATAATACTCCTGTTTTTTTTGATATGCAAAAATAATCAATTAGTTTGGAATATGCATATAAATACGTGTATTTTTGTGACAGTTCGGGATGAACGATTAACCCGAGGCCGGGATAATCAATTAAGTTTTGCAGTAAAGACGGAAGGAATCGCATCCCTAAAAGCAAGCCGCGGACAGCAGGCGGATAATGGGGCAAAAAGATTTATAGCTATAAATC